>JAKVOB010000001.1:975429-1300572 GCA_022483015.1 Atopobiaceae bacterium
TCGTCCTCGTACTCGACGTCGCGCCATCGAGCGATCGGGTCATCGGCCGCAAGAAGGACGGCAAGGTGTTCTTGAGGCAGGGCGACAAGAGCCCGGAGCTCAGCCATGAGCAGATTCGTGCCCTCGAGTACGACAAGAGCCAGCGTGTCTTCGAGGACGAGCTCGTCCCCGACTCATCGATCGGAGACGTCGACCACGAGGTGCTCGACCGCTACAAGGTGATCCTCGGCACAGATGCTACGGACGAGCAGGTGCTCGAGAGCCGTAGGTTCATGCGTGACGGCAGGCTCACCGTCGCGGGTGCCCTGCTGTTCGCCGAGGACCCCTCGTCCTTCATGCCCCAGGCGCGTGTCAGGGTGCTCCGCTTCGACGGGACGAAGATGGAGACCGGAGAGCGACTCAACATATCGAAGGACAGGACCTTCGACGGCCCCATTCCCAAGGTCGTGGACGGTGCCTATACCCTCATCTCGAGCATGCTCAGGGAGTTCCAGTTCCTTGGCCCGGACGGCAAGTTCCAGGTCGTTCCGGAGTATCCCGAGTTCGCCTGGTTCGAGGGTATCGTCAACGCGGTGACTCACAGGGACTATGCCTTCCGTGGCGACTACATCCGTGTCTCCATGTACGATGACAGGCTGGAGATACTGAGCCCCGGCAAGCTCCCCAACACGGTGACGCTCGACAACATGCGCACCACCCGCTACTCCCGTAACCCCAGGATCGCCCGGACCCTCGTCGAGTTCGGCTGGGTGCGCGAGCTCAACGAGGGGGTCCAGCGTATCTACTCTGAGATGCAGCGAATGCTGCTCAACGATCCGGTCTACACCGAACCGGAGGGGTCGAGGGTGCAGCTCACCTTGGAGAACAACATCGTCGCTCGCACGGTCAGGCGTAAGGAGGCCCTCGACGACAGGCTGTCCGAGGAAGTCATGTCGAGCCTCGGGGAGTATGAGCTTGCCGCTGTCCAGCTTGCCTTCGCGAACGGACATGTCACCACGAGGGAGTTGGCCGGCCGCATCGGACGGAGCACCCGTTCGGCCAGCAAGGCTCTCAAGGACCTGGCCTCACGTGGAATTCTGCACTGGCATGGGAGCTCGAGGAACGATCCCGCCCAACGCTACTCCCTTGACTGAGCCACCTGTTCATTTCGGAGTATTTCGGAGTATTTCGGAGTAGTTTCGGAGTATTTCGGAGTGTCCGGGGAGAGAGCCTATGACGGTCATTTGGCAATCGGGTCCTGGGGAGAACCCATAGACAGGGCCTCTCGATTATGCCCATGGGCATAATCGAGAGGAGAGCCATGGAAATGGCCCTCGAATTGGCTACAGGGACGATGGCGGCCGCTTCCGGTCAGGGGAGTGCTCGCCCATGGCCCATCCGCGTGTGAAGAATTCCCGTCCAATACCACCGTACGAAGAATCGGCGAAGAGAGCCCTGACAAAGGACGACAGGGGAGGCACGAGGTAAGGCGACCGATACCACCGTTCGATACGGTCGGGTAACCCTCATATCGAGCCATAACCCGGAGGCCGTTTGTTCAAATCCAGCCCCCGCGACCAAAGGCACGCAGGCCATCGGCTTGTCCGATGGCCTGGATTAGTGTCTTGCACCAAGGCCCTTGGTGCGCGCGCACCAAATAGCGTGCGAATGGGCTTTCTATGGAGGCCAATCCGCTGCAAGTTATCCCGACGCCGTCAACGGTGCCAGACAATCCCAAACCGCCTCAAATCGGTCATCGGAGGACGTCCTCGACGTCCCCGCAGGTCTTCGCCAAGAGCGCGAGAATGGTCGTTCTGTGACTCCTGGCCCTGCAAGATGCTAGGAGACCCTAGACCCTTCTCTTTGTGATGCCGCATGGGCAGGTCGTCCTGGTCTGCCCTTTGCACCAAGTCGACGGCAGGAGATCGGAGCAAGGATGACAGCGAGTCACATGGCACCAAACGGTGAGGTCGGAGTTTCTCCAAGGCGCGAGCCAGAGCTTATAGGCGTGAGAGAGGCGGGGGAATAAGTGATCCCCCCGCCTCCCTGAAGCTCGAAGCAGCTTCTTTAGCTGTCGTGGATAATGCTATTGACTTGGCCCCTTGACCCAGTCAAAGGGCTGATGTCCTAGTCAACAAACGTCTCATTGATGCTGATGCCAAAGTCGTGGCAAGTGTCTTTGAGTCCCTGATCTGGAATTGTGTTCATGAAGCCATCGGACCCACCATTCGCAGCGCGTGTGGCGATGTAGAGCTCGGCCGCCTTCTCGATGGTGTGGACGAGTCCGAACGTGGTATCGAAGTCGGGGCCCGTACCAAAGAGGCCATGCTGGGCCCAGACGGCCGCATCGTAGGTCTTCATGACCTCTGAGGTGGCCTTCGCAATGGCAGGGCCACCGGGCACCATCCAAGGCACCACACCGACTCCCTGTGGGAACACGACTACGCACTCCGTCATCATCTGCCAGAGGATGCGCGTGAATGTGCGGTTCTCAAGCGGCACGAGGTAGCTCATCTCGATGATGCCTGGTGTGTGGGCGTGGTAGATCACACGGTTCTCCCCATTGGTGCGTGCCATGGTGACCGAGTGGTTCATGAAGTGACTCTCGAACTCACTCGTGGGGCGGGCCCCGTCGAGCAGACCCCAGACGATGCGGAAGGCATCGCCGGTCTCGCTGATCTCTATGATGCCAATGTTGTGTTCCGGGTCCTCGAGCACGTTGTGCATGAACTTGCCGGAGCCGGTGGTCACGAAGAAGGCGTTGCGCAGGTTGTTGGCTGAGACACCCATCTGCGTCCACTCCCGTGGTGCATCGTCAAAGAAGGCGCGGGCTTGCTCGACCTCCTCGTCGCGCATGCGATAGGTGAGGTTGCCGCCGTTGCGCTCATGCCATCCCAACTGGTCACCGTGCTGGCACATGAGGCAGAATCTCTGGATGAACTGTAGGTTGTGCATTGCCATGATGTTCTGATCCCTTCTTTGGTCAGTCGACCGTCAGCATCTTCGGGCTGGGGTGTGTTACTTGCACCCGGCATGGGACGGCGGCTCCTGTTTCTAGGCTCGCTTGGAGAGGATCTCGTCCTCGTACTCCTTAACCGCACCCCAGAGGTCACTGTCAAGGGGAGTGTTGGCACGGCTGCAATACTCGTCCCATACGGCTCCGAACGGCATGCTCTTGAACTGCTCGGTGACCATCATCTTCTCGGAGAACTGATAAGTGTCCTGCAGCTCCTTGAGCCGTGCATGGGGCTGGAGCATCTCGAAGAGGAGCGACTTCTCCATGGCCCGCATGCCCGTGGCCCATGCCCCGATGCGGTTGATGGAGGCATCGAAGAAGTCGAGTCCGACGAGGACCTTGTCCATCCCACCAGGGCAGCGCACGACCTCGCTCGCGATGTCGCGAATGGTGTCATCGAACAGGACCACATGGTCGGAGTCCCAGTGCATCGGACGCGTGACATGGAGGGGCACGTAGGGGAAGAACTGCAGGAGCGACGGGAGCTTGTCGGCGATGCTCTCGGTGGGGTTGAAGTGGCCTGCGTCTATGAGGACCACGAGGTTGCCCCCGTGCTTGGCGGCATAGGAGATGTAGAACTCGTTGTTGCCGACGGTGAATCCCTCGAGGCCAATGCCGAAGACCTTCTGCTCGACCGCATCGATGACATGCGGCGTCTCGAAGGCATAGATCTGGTCAAGGGAGTCCTTGAGACGCGCGCGCATGCCATAGCGGTCAGCCGGGATGTCCTTGAGGCCATCAGGTATCCAGAAATTGTTCAGGACCATGTCATCGGTCTCTTCGCCAATTCTCTCCGCAATCCTGCGACAGGCGATGCAATGGCGGATCCAGAAGTCTCGGGTTCCCTCGTCGGGAGACGAGACGGAGCAGTTGTGATTCATCCTAGGGTGCGAGAAGATCGTGGGGTTGAAGTCGATGCCGTATCCTTTGTCCTGGGCCCACTTGACCCATGGCTCGAAGTGCTTGTACTCAAGCTGGTCCCGGTCGACCCAGGGGTTCTCTGCGGTGAAGACGGCGTAGCTCGCGTGCAGATTGATGCGCTTCTTGCCGGGGATGAGGCTTGCCGCCTTCTCGAAGTCCGCCGTCAGCTCGCCGAAGTTGCGGGCTCTCCCCGGATAGTTCCCTGTCGTGAGTATCCCCCCCGAGGCGGCGTTTCCCTTCTGGTCGAAGCCGCAGACGTCATCTCCTTGCCAGCAATGCATGGAAATCGCCTTCCCGGCGAGGTCCTCCATGATCTTCTCGGTGTCGATGCCACAAGTGGCATAGGATGCCTTCGCGAGCTCATACGCAGTCGACATGTTCTTGACTCCCGTCGTCGCGCTGCCATAGCGGCAGCTCTCCTGTTGCGTTCCATCTTGTCTTGCCTTGTTCTGGTATGCCTATCTCACGAGCCTGACGTCAAACGAGGATGCGATGGTATCGCGGGCCTCCGAGACGGACGAGAACTCGTCAGCCACAATCATCTGTGCCACGAGGTTGCCGATGGACGTCGCCTCGACCGGGCCTGCATGAACGGGCATCTGACATGCCTGCGCGGTGAGTTCGTTGAGGTATGCGTCCTGGCATCCCCCGCCGACGATGTTGATGGCGGAGAAGTCTCGTCCTGTGAGGGCGTGGAGGTCAGAGACGGCATCCGCATACGAACGGGAGAGGCTGCGATAGATGGTCTGGAGGACCTGGCCGATCGTGCATGGTATGGGCTGACCGTCATCGCGACACGCGTTTCTGACCTCCTCGATCATGGAGTCAGGTGTGAGGAATCGGTCGTCATCTACGTTTACGACGGCTTTGAAATCGTGCTCATCGCGAGCCAATCCTATGAGTTCGGTGAAGCTGAACTCATGATCGCTCTGAGCAACGAGCGACGTCTTGCCCTTGACGTAGTCCACACCGTTGATCTCGCGACGGACACACTGGATCATCCAGAGCCCCATGATGTTCTTGAGGTACCTGTACCGCCTCTCATAACCTCCCTCGTTCGTGAGGTTATGAAGTCGGCCGGCGGCGCTTATGAGGGGCTTCGCGTTCTCGATTCCGATGAGGCTCCAGGTGCCAGACGAGATGAAGACGGAGCTTTCGTCGTGGGTAGGCACGGCGAGGAACGCGGATCCCGTGTCATGAGTTGCTGGGAGCACCACCTTCGCGTCATAGCCCACCACTTCTGCGACTTCGGGAAGGAGCCCTCCCAGAGTGGTTCCCGGCATCAGGGGTGTCCGGAAGAGCTTGGAAGGGATTCCACACGCCTCAATGACCTTGGGGTCCCAGTCGCACAAACGCGCGTTCACGAGACCGGTCGTCGTCGCGTTCGTATACTCGTTGGTCTTTACACCAGTCAGACGCCAGTTGAGGTAATCGGGGATCATGAGGAAGGTCTGCGCACGCTCGACCTGCTCGGGATGCTCGCGGGCAAGGGCGATGAGCTGATAGATCGTGTTGAACGGTTGGCGCTGGACGCCCGTGTGCTCGTAGAGGGTCCCGGGGTCGATGAGCTTGTCAACGAGTTCGGGAATGTCCTCCGTGCGCCTGTCGCGATAGGCGACGGCATCACCAAGGACGTGGTCATTCTCGTCGAGTAGGACGAAGTCGACGCCCCAGGTATCGATTCCGATGCTCTCAGGGACACGGCCGAACTCGCTGCTGCAGGCGGCAAGGCCCCTCTCGACTTGGTCGAAGAGCTCCTCTACGTCCCAACAGTCATGATTGTCGATGCGCCTCTGTGAGTTGGCGAAGCGATAGACCTCCTGGAACCCAATCCTGCCGTCATCGACCCATCCAATCAGGACACGTCCACTTGATGCTCCTATGTCTACGGCGGCATGGCACCTCATGTTGGAGGGATCGTCCATGATGTTTCCCTTCGCTTGAAAACCACGGCCATTTGATTTTGTAGGCCAATCCTACCAGGATGTAAAAATGGATTTCGCAGGAAGAGTCTATCACAGAAACCAATTTCTTATTGAAGATGGGCATGACGAAAGAGGTAGAGGCCACCTTTTCGTCAAATAGCAGACTGGAGAACCCAAGACACGAATCTGCAAATGGTCGAGGAACAACTGCGAACGGCTATCACCAGGGACTGATATCGAAGTTGAAGTCCATACGGCTGAAACACCTCTCATGTACCTTCCAGCGCGGTGCCGCCAGGGCTCGTCGTTGCACGCGTCATATCACCTATCAGTCAGTGTCGGCCGTCTTGTCGAGGGCAAAAGACTTGTTGAAGATACGGAGGTATTCCCCTACGTCAAGCGAGTCGTGGAAGAGGAGAAGCACCAGGAGCTCGATAACGAAGTCAATCGAGCTGTACGAGAACGAGAAGTCGCCGGCAAGGAGACGGTCCCGCGAGACGGCAGCCAAGACATGATCCGCCCTGCGCGCGAGCGTGCTCGCCCCGTTGCCCGTGATGATAGCCGTAGGTATGGCGGAATCGGCTGCCTCATCCATGATGATGCCCAGACGCTTGGACTCGCCGGAGCTCGAGATGAAGAGGATGCAGTCAGAACCCGTGAGCAACTGTGTGAGCACAGTGGCGGCATCAGAGGAGACTGGGGATATGGCGCGAATGCCCACATGAGTCAGCTTCACGGCAGCCGTCTGGGCGACCGAGAGCGAGGTCCCCACACCAACGACCAACACGGTTCCGGCCCCTTGGAGGAGACGGGTAATGGCGGTTACCTCATCGGGGTCGAGAGAAGCCACCGTATCCTCGAGCTCGTGTACCTTCTGGTCGAGGTAGAAGCGCATCGAGGATGAGACGTCATCGAGTGAGATGACGGCAGCTCCCTCGCTTGGCTCCTGGCGCGAGGCCTCCTCTCTGGAGAGGGCCAGGCGGAGTTGAGCAAAGCTCTCGTATCCTAACGTGTGGACGAAACGCGAAACCGTGGTGTTGGAGGTATGGCATTTCTGGGCTATCTCACTTGCCATGAGCGAAGAGACCTGCTCGTCATCAGTGAGGATGAAGTTCGCAATGCGCTGCTCGGAATCCGAGAAACGCTTATATGACGAGAGAATCTGGCTCGTTACGGTTGATTCCTGGCCCATGGATACCTCCCTTGATAGACGACATGACCAGACCAAACCTGTACGAGAGTACTCTTTTGTCGCTTGTCGCTTGTCGCTTGTCGCTGATTGGTAGAGTTGGGATAGGCACTGGGCACCGTACCAATCTTAAGCACCAGGGACAAGTTCTCATGGAAACGTCCCGATAGTCCAGTGATGTATAGCCGAGCAGTTCCATGGCCTTGTAATCGATGTCGCAGGGGTCGTGCAATACCGCCCGCGGTCTTCAGACAACCGTTCACGGAGATACCCGGTAGTCGGAAAATGAGTAACCATCCATCCAGAATGACCGTTTTAGCAGGACTAAGTTTATCCCTGGGTCGAAAAACGCTACCGCATGACAAAGATAGAACAAAAATCACTTTCATACTTTGCTATTATCGAATGCGGCAGATGGGCTTATGGATACGTGACGAGCATGAATCTGCCAGGCAAGTGTTATTTGCAGTGCAACCATCATAAGGGCCAGAGGGAGATTTGGGTTATCTGGCAATGAGTGACGTATCGGTTTTGGTTAGCAGTATGGAGCGTTGTACCGGTCAACGTACCTTCTGATTGCTATATGGGACTGAGCGGGGGGAGGCTCGAGGAAAGACGTAAGCGTATATGCCATGTCTTCTGCTCGATGTCATCAAGGAACCGATTGATCTTCGGTGACAAGTAGATTGCTTGGTCCACTAATCACAAAGAAGAAGTGATATGAGAGGTCGTGCGAAATATGGCAACTGATTACTATGGCATAGCCGAGCAGTGCGTCAAGCTCTCAGGCGGCAAAGACAATATCACCTATGTGGCTCATTGCATGACGCGCCTCCGTTTTCGTCTCAAGGACGATTCGCTGTATCAGCGCGAAGAGATTGATAAGATCGATTCCCTTTTCGGTACGGCGGAGATGAACGGAGAGCACCAGATTATCGTTGGGCCTGGTGCCGTCAACAAGGTCTATGACGCGGTCCTGAGCATCACCGGACAAGAGGGACAAGGCAGCGTTGATGATCCGGAGGCGGAGAAGGCAGATACTCAGAGGACCGAGAAAAAAGAAATCACGGGGCCGAAGAAGCTCAAAGGTGTCGGCGGGAAAATACTCGATGTTATCTCGAGTGTGTTCATTCCCATCATTCCCCTAGTTGCTGCAGCGGGAACCCTCAAAGGATTTCTCTCTATATTCGTTCAGCTCGGTCTTCTCACATCGACGGATACCACATACGTCATTCTCTATGCGGTTGCCGATGCCGTGTTCTATTTCCTCCCAATCGTGATTGGCTATACGGCGGGGAAGAGGTTTGGTGCGAATCCCTTCTACACGATGATTCTTGGCGCCTTTCTTGTTTACCCGACCATTGTCTCCGCCTATTCCGACGGTACCGACGTCACGTTTCTCGGCATCCCTGTCGTGATGGTGAGCTATACATCAAGTGTACTTCCCATCATCTTCGCATCATGGATTGCCGCAAAGCTGCAGAAGTTCTTTGAAAAGGTATTGCCAGTCGTGACTCAGCTGATCTTTGTCCCGTTCCTTACGCTTGTCATTTCTGCTCCACTGACGTTGATCATTGTCGGTCCTGTGCTGACATGGGTGAACGATGGGCTCTGTGCAGGCGTGAATGCGCTGTATGAGTTTGCTCCTCTTCTCTGTGGGGCTGTCATGGGCGGTGTCTGGCAGGCCGCTGTGCTCTCAGGCATCGGCTGGGGCTTCATCTCGGTCTTCCTCGCACAGATTGCAACGAACGGAGGAAGCCAGCTCCTGGCCTGTCTCGCGTGCACGGTCTTTGCTCAAGGCGGCGCTGCTCTTGCGGCTGGTCTCGGTGCGAAGAGCAAGAAGTTCCGCTCGCTTGGCATCAGTGCAGGCATAACCGCTCTGCTGGGTGTTACCGAGCCCTCGATTTACGGTATCAACGTCCCTGCAAGGAAGCCCTTCTTCATCGGTCTCGCTGCTGGCGCGGTTGGCGGTCTGATTACGGCTATCTTTGGAACGTCGCAGTATGCCCTTGGTCCTTCGGGTATCTTCGTTATCCCCGTCCTGATTGGTTCCAACGGAATTGACATGGCGGTGATTGGCGGGATTATCGCTTGTATCGTTTCCTATGTTCTTGCATTTGTCCTGACATGGCTGTTCGGTCGCAAGAACACGATTCTGGATAAGTCCGATTCCGAGCTGGCTGCTGCTGAGTAGAGTGGTTCCAGATGCTGCCGGCCGTCAGCGTTTGACGGCCGGCAGCATGGCATCTCTGCAACCCATGGCTAATCTAGAGGTCAGTTGAGGAAAGAGGATCGAGAGCAATGGCATCAGATCAGATATTCCCCTTCCTTTGGCTCAAGGGAGAATCAGGAGCCACCATCAAAGACGAGATCTCTAGGATTGACTCTTGTGGCATCAAGGCCTTCTGTGTCGAATCCCGTCCACACCCTGACTTCATGGGTTCGAAATGGTGGGAAGATCTCGACCTGATCATGGGGGAGGCGAAGAAGCGCGGCATGCGCGTGTGGCTTCTCGACGATTCGCACTTTCCCACGGGCTTCTGCAATGGTGCCATCCGTGACAAGTATCCAGAGAGACGGAAGCGCTATATCGACTACAACATAGCTGACGTCTGGGGCAAGTCCACCGAGATGGAGCTAAACATCGGCTCCATGCTCGCAAAGAGACGATCATGGCGGAACAAGACCTCTCAGGCTGACCTTGACGAGCAGAAGAACAACAAGCTGGTTGCGGTCGTAGCCTACCCAGTCGTCGAGGGCAGGAAGGTGGATGAGAGCCAGGGAATAGACCTTACGCATGAAGTGGACGACGGATGGCTCAAGCATCGCTTTTCGGCCAAGCCCTGGCGTGTCTTCGTGGTGTTCGAAACGAGGTGTGGCGGAGGAAACCCCGACTACATCGATCTTCTGAACGAGCAGTCAGTAAAAACACTGATTGACGAGATTTATGAGCCGCATTACCAGCGCTACAAAGAGGAATTCGGAAAGACCTTCGCGGGCTTCTTCTCTGATGAGCCAGGCTTTGGTAACTCATCAGGGTTCGACAAAGACGAGCGAATTGGGGTAAAGCAGATGCCACTCCCTTGGAGTGACGAGGTCTGTGATTCCATGAATGCCCTATATGGGCGTGAATGGCGTTTGTATCTGCCCTTCCTGTGGACACCGTCTATCCAGGACAACTGGGCGTGCGCCGCCCGGGTGAACTACATGGACATTGTGACGAGTATCGCCTCTAGGAACTTTGGCGGACAGATCGGCACTTGGTGCAGTAAGAGGGGGGTGGAGTACACGGGTCATGTGATTGAGGACAACAACCAACATGACCATCTCGGCTGTGGACCCGGGCACTACTTCCGTTTCATGGAAGGCCAACAGATAGCGGGCATTGATACCATTGGGTGCCAGATTGCATATGGAGGGAACCTCTGCACAAGAGGGAACTCGTCGAAATCAGATGGAGAGTTCTTCCAGTATGCCCTTGCGAAGCTCGGGTCATCCTCGGGTGCGCTTGATGCCAACAAGGCCGGGAGAACGATGTGCGAGCTGTTTGGTGCCTATGGATGGGGGCTATCGGTCCGTGATATGAAGTGGATTGCCGACTCGCTTCTTGTCCGCGGTGTTAACCACTTTGTCCCCCCATGCCTTCTCCATGCATGATTATCCGGACCCTGATTGTCCCGCACACTTCTACGCAAGGGGAAACAATCCGCAGTTCCCCTTCTTCGCCGAGCTCATGGGATATCTTGGTAGGGTCGGTGAACTTATCAGTGGTGGAAGGCCTCAGGTGCAAGTAGCCGTTCTCTATCAAGGTGAGCAAGAATGGGCGGGGAATTACATGCCCATGCAGAAGCCCGCGAGAATCCTGAGCCAGCATCAGATTGATTTCCTGTTTGTGTCTGCAGATATGTTGGCGGAGCGTGCGGAGGTGGATGGGGACCGATTCGTGATCAACGGCGTTGAATTCGATGCCCTGGTCGTTCCATACTCCGATGTCATCACAGACAAGACCATGCGGTTCATTCGGCGATACGTCGATGGAGCCGTTATTTTTGTCGATCGATATCCCAGCCGTGTTGTTGCCAAGGGCAGTACGGTATCCTTCGAGCCATGTACCTGTTGTAGCGTCACTCCTCTCGATGACCTGCCATCTGCTTGCCACGCGGTCCTGCTTGACCCCATCGAGCTCGACCAGCCTTTTCTCGAGCTTGCCGCGTACCACTATGTCAGGAGTGACTCTGAGCTGTTCCTCCTTCATAACGAGTCATCAAGTGAGGCCTATGAGGGAGGCATAAGCCTTCCAACCGATAAGTCCCTCTCGTCCTACGATGGATTCACCGATGGCTATACGCACCTTAACGCTCAGGTCGAGGAGGGAAGAAGCGAGATCTCTGTTGCGATTGAGCCGTATGGCATGCTCGTGCTCGTTGCTGGAGACAAGGGATACGGCCAAGTGGCGGAGTCGTCGCCCAACAAGGCAAGTAATCATGAGACACACGCTGATCTCACGGGGCCTTGGAGCGTATCAAGTTGTCGAAGTATAGATTATCCTCGCTTTGTCGATGCGGGGAAGTCGGATGAGCTCACAGCCTTCTCCGACAGTCACGAGGCATTCTCTGGATACATTCGATATGAGACAGAAGTCGTGCTGGATTGCGATTGCGAAGAGGCACTTCTCGAGGCGGAGAATGTGGAGGACGCGGCACGAGTGTGGGTAGATGATGCTCTAGTGTCTAGTAGGCTATATCCACCCTTCCGTTTTGCACTTGGCGACTTGAAGTCGGGTGCCCATATGATTCGCATCGAGGTGTCAACTACATTGGAAAGAGAAAACGCATTCTCCGAGCACCCGTCTCTGCCGCCATCCTTTGAGGCGCTTCGTCCAACGGGGATGTTTGGGGGGGTCACTCTCCGATATAGGGAGGTCTGATTAGATCCCACCGCCAGAGTATCGGGTTCCCTCGGGATAGTGCGAGACAATTGCAGCGTCTGATCACCAGCGGCGACGTTGGCCGTATTGGCGAGCATGGCGAGAATGAACATCAAATATTGTCGACTCATAACCCGGAGGTCGTTGGTTCAAATCCAGCCCCCGCGACCAAAAACATGCAGGTCATCGGCTTGTCCGATGGCCTGTTTTTGTGTTGGTACTACGTTGGTACTGCTTTGGTACTACAGGCTACGACTGTCGTCCTGTAGCTCTCAAATTCCATCCTCCCTAGCCTCTGAGTCATGGTGGATGGTATTGATGAAGTACTATGTCTCTGGTCCGTACAATGTCCCAATAATCGGGAGGTCGCAAATGCCGCTATCACTCAATGCTCTCATGCGGCATCTTCGACAAGCTCCAATTTCCATGGACATCAAAGGCACACGGCAGAAGAGGCTTCTCAAGAATCTAGGCTACTATCACGGTTACAAAGGTTACCGGTTCCTTGGAATCTCAGAGAATCGGATTGACCTAACTAGTTTTGATGATCTTGTTGCGGTTTCGTCGTTTGATATGGAACTTAAGAGTCTCATTTACCCTGAGATTATGTTTATCGAGACGGCGCTCAAGAACTATGTGCTTGAAGCTGTTCTTGCAAACTCTCACTCTGCAGTGTTTGAGGACGTATATGCGAGGTCAATGACTCGCTATAGAGAAAAGGACTCCACCGGCAAAAACGGAAGCAAGTTCTATCGCGACGAGCTCAGAAGACGCCTCAGGGCAAGAAGCGATATCAACGGCATTCTATATGCCAACTGCGGTAGCGCGGCTGGCGGTGATCCAGTCATTTGGCACTTTCTGGAGCAGGGGAAGGCGGTTCCTATCTGGGCCTTATTCGAGGAACTCACACTCGGGCAGTTTGGAAACTTCTATCTGACCCTAGGAAGTAATGTCAAAGCTGCAGTTGCCTCCGACCTTGGTCTGCCTCGTTCATGCGATGGGGGCAAGATTCTAGGAAATATGATTTTCGTTCTTAAAGATCTCAGAAATGCCATTGCTCACAATAGGCCAATTTTTGACCTTCGCTTCAAGAGGGAGAATCCAGGAAAACCCGTAAGAAATTGTCTGCAATTTGGAGCGGGGGTAACGAACGTCAACTTTGATGTAATCACTGACTACATTGTTCTTATGACCTACTTACTGCGGCGTATGGGGAGGAGCAAGACAGACTGCAAGCGCTTTGCGAATAGTTATCTAAAGCTTGTGAGCGATAAGTGGAATGGCCTGCCCGGAACAACCGCAGCCGAAGTCGCTGGCACAGATGTCAGAAAGAAGATTGCGCAGCTAGTTGCTGCATTATGAAATCCGTCTAGTATTTTCGGGTTACTCTAGACAGCCTATTCATGGGTCTGTACACTTAGAGCAATCGCGGTGGATACCTGAGGGGTCCACCTGAAGAGGTCCGACACGTCGGGCCTCTTTTTTTGTGGGTTAAAGGACAAAACGTGTTGCTGTTCCTTCACGCCCTTGCAGGTAGGACCCAAAGAAACCATCCTCGTAGTTGGCCGGCCCCAACTATGAGGAGGGACCGCGCGACATGGACCTTGCTACGGACCAATATAGGGACGGCCTTATTGTGAGGCTTCTCGCAAGCGCTTCTGGTGTGAGCTGACCCTGCAACTGTCGCTGCAGAAGATACGTCGGTGGCCATCGTTCGGTACCAGGAGAGACCTTCCACAGTTTGGACACGTCAGGAAGCGGGTGTTGTCATCATGGTCACGGATGGCTGACCACAGTGCACAGGGGAGGTCATCAAAGACCAGGGTCATGTCACGGTGACCGCACTGAGTACCCGGAGCACAGTCGATGCTGGGTGAGTAGAGTGCATGTTCGAAGGCGTTGACGATTCTGTTTGCAAGCTCGATCTGAAGGTCACTAGATGCTGAGGCTGACGGGTCGTTGCACCTGACGAAAAGATAGAGCCACTTGTCACTTGGGCGACTTGTCTCTCTTTTCATGTGCGGTAGCACTGTCGAATTGCGACGGTTGGTTACGAAGAGTTTTACGGAGTCATCTACTCCCATGGTCCATGTGGTTCCGCTGCCGTCGACGCGGGCTATTCGACTGAGCAGGGGATGACGAGAGCGCGATGTCTGCTGCTCATCGGCTGAAATAGTGTTCAAAGCCATTGGGATGACGAATCCGTTGGTATTCGGACCGAGTCCGATTGGTAGGAAACGCTCACTGGCAAATGAGAATCCGGCAGCTAGTAGAAGTGGCTGAGGCCCTGTCATCGAATGTCCGAATGTGCAAAGACGCATCGTCAAGGACGGAATACGCCGGAGCAGACACCAGTCCCATAGCGGATCGGACCGAAGGGAATATAACCTGCCATCAAGGTCAAACTCACCCGAAGCCGCTGCGGATACCAGGCCAGATGCCGAAACGATATGAGGAAGATCCTTGAGTCTCACTTGAGTTGTGCAAAGGAGAGGGGATCCTTTTGGGATTGGTCGGCTCCTTGATGTCGAGGAACAGCTCTTGCGCGCATGTGGCGCGTGCGACCTGGCCTATTGGTGCAAGACTCTTTGACCAATCGTTCAAATCCGCGTCTTTGACAAGGTCAGGGGACTCGTTCGCGAGCATCTCACGCAACTTGCTTGGGTCCAATGCCGAAGCGTCAGTGCCGGAATCACCTGGGAACATGACGTCCAGGTTCGAAATGGCGGGAATTAAAGTGCCGATATCACGTGCCATCAGGAAATGATATGACCCACGAACCTTGGACACCAAGACGACTTGGAAGGAGTCGCGATGTCCACCAACGAGAGGGTCACCCATTACCACCATCACCATATGCCCGAGGAGATCATGCAAGCCTTCACCTACGAGGAGGAGGGCTACACGATCCGGGAGACAGCGTCGCGCTGTGGGGTGTCCGAGTCCACGGTCAAGGACTGGAACAGGCAGTACCTCATCCGTGGCAAGGCGATGCTCAAGTCCAGGAAGAGGACCTACTCGCGCTACCCGGAGGCAACCAAGTCCTCCGCCGTCAGGGCCTACCTCTCGGGCGAGGACGCCAACACCGTCGCAGAGAGGTTCGGTATCCTGAGGGTGCAGAGCATCTACGTGTGGTCGCACGACGACGGGTACAGGGGCTGTGTCGCGATGGAGGACGAGCGCAAGGCACCCAGGACCAACCGCAAGGTCAGTGCCCGGGACGAGCAGGAGGGCATGTCCCCCGAGGAGGAGCTCGAGTACCTCCGAATGGAGAACGCCATACTAAAAAACTAGAGGCCTTGAGGTCGGAGCGGCGCCGACCGCGGAGAAGGTAGCGGTTGTCCGGGCCTTGAGGCGTGACTTCCCGTTTGGGGCGCTCCTTGCCTACGTAGGGCTTCCCAGGTCGACCTTCTACTATCGTGCCTCGCACTCGGCGGTCGACCGCCATGCCCCTGTCCGACCGCTGGTCCGCTCGGTGTTCGAGGGCTCACGCGGGGCCTATGGCTATCGGAGGGTGGCCCTGGCGCTGGAGAGGGACTACGGCGTGCGGTTCGATTGCAAGACCGTGGCGAAGATCATGCGCGCCGAGGGGCTCCGGGCGAGGGGCAGGCGGAGGAGCAGGTACAACTCGTACAGGGGCACCATGGGTAGGGTGGCCCCGAACCTCCTCGAGAGGCACTTCACGGCGGAGGTGCCCATGTGCAGGCTGGTGAGCGACATCACCCAGTTCAACGTCGGTGACAGGCGGGTCTACCTCTCGCTTCTCATCGACCTCTACAACGGGGAGGTCGTCTCCTGGAGGATCGGTCCCGGCCCCGACGTCGAGTCCGCGCTCGGCATGCTCGCCGATGCCGCCGGTAGGCTCCAGGAAAGCGGGGCCGTGATACACACCGACCAGGGGTTCCAGTACCAGATGCCCAGGTGGCGCGACAGGCTGGCGTCGCTAGGCTGCACGCAGTCGATGTCGAGGAAGGCGACCTGCCTCGACAACGCGCCGGCCGAGAGCTTCTTCGGCAGGCTCAAGACGGAGTTCTCCGACGGCTCCGACTACACACAGCCCAAAAGGGTCGCCAGGGACCTCGATGCCTGGATAGTCTGGTACAACACCGATAGGATCAGGGGGTCACTCGGAGGTTTCGCCCCTGTAGAATACAGGTTGGCCGACCAGCGGCTGGCCTAGGAACATGTACAAGATCGACGGGTCACATCAAGCGAGACCCCCCCCAGAGCTCTCCATTCTCGTGACTAAATCGGTATGAGAAGGTGTGCGGTAGTTAAGGAAATGATTCTAGCCCGCGCCGACGGGAGAGAATGTATGTCGAGCGTTCCACGGTAGTGCCTGGCTCGGGCACATCTCTCACTCAAGGTAAAAGTTAAAGCTCTTATTGCCGTAATGGTCAGGTCGCAAGAGGCTCATCCGTACAGCGGTTAAGGGGACGTGCCCCTTAACCTCGTACGGATGACGGGGCTCTGCCCCCACCCTGGCCCCGACCCTACGGGTCGGCGAAGGACATGGACGACGGGCGCCGCAGACTCGCCGTCATCAAGACCGAGGGGAGAGGGAAGATGAAAGATGTCGATTAGGAGGCCCGTCACCGGGCTGTGTCCCTGAAGGGGCAGAAGGGTGCACTCCGTCGCAAGCGGAGGAGGAAGTCCTCCGATGGCGGAATCCGAAAGCCGGAGATCTCGTTCAGGGTCTCTGAGAAGGAGCGCGATCTTCTCAGGTCCGCCGCGAGGGAAGCGGGGGTCTCGATGACCGACTACGTTCTAGCCCGGTGCCTGTACGCAGATGACATCCCGCCGATGCCACCGAGGGATGAGCTGCGCGAGACGCGGCTTGAGCTCACACGTCAGGGCGTCAACCTCAACCAGCTCGCCAAAGCCGCCCACCGCCTCGTGGCTGTCGCCTACGGTGACGAGGCGCCGGCCGCGGAGGTCGGCGAGCTGGTGGACGAGCTCCTCGCCATGAAGGAGGATCTTCTGCCTGACGCGAACGAGGCCGACAGGACGTATCGCAGGCTCCTCGCCTTTGCAAACATTCACGCGAGGAGGCGGTAGCCATGTCGATGATTAAGACGCTCTCGGAGCCGAAGGATGACCGAGCGGGTCTCGGCATCGAGACGTATCTCCATCACGGGTCCAAGGGCGACAGGCGCGAAAGGGCGCTCGCGCTCGCGGCCTCGGCCGACGTGGAGAAGGAGCTCGGGGAAGAGACGCATGGATGGCACGGCATCATGGACGAGACCCAGCAGGAAATAGGGAATGACAAGTGCCGTCGCATCTATCACTTCATGATCTCCCCTGACCCCGAGGACCACGTCACCGTCGAGGAGGTGCTTGACATGGCACGTGAGTGGGCCGAGCGAGCCCATCCGGACGGGCAGTGGGTCATCGTCATCCACGACGACAAGCAGAACCCCGCCCCCCCATGCCCACGTCGTCCTCAACTCAATCATTCCGGCGACTGGGATGAAGATCCATAGGGACAGGAAGGACCTCGACTTCGAGGCTGCCGCGCTCCAAGAGGTGAGCGCGGCCCACGGCCTCGGGGTGATGGAGGACCTCGCCGACAGGAGAGGAAAGCTGGCCGAGGAGAGGAAGCACTAGGATTCAGGTCAGTGGGTCAGAACCGACAAGGCCGAGCAGGCCATGAGACGCGAGGGCCGACTGAGCTGGAAGGCCTACATACGCGACGCCGTCGACAGGACGAAGGAATCGGAGACCACCTGGGCGGGCTTCGTGAGGACGCTGCCGACGGCGTTTGGCGTGACGGTCACCGAGGGCCGCAGCGGGGTGGTCTACCATCATCTCCTCGCCAGGAGCGACCATGAGATGCGCATCAAGGGGACGACCCTCGATTTCGGGTACGGCAAGGTCGGCGTGGAGAGGACCGTGGAGGTCGACTTCGACTTGCTACTTGCACCGACGGGGAGACCATCATGTCCCGGGTTCACGCCCCACGGGGACGCGGAGATAGCGCTGAGGAGGGTCATCCGATGGGCCACGAGGAGGACTCCCGAGGAGGCATCCGGTCACACGACCATCGAGACATGGCTGGAGAAGCAGGAGAGGAGGACCCACGGCTCGGTCGCTCACGGGCGATCCTCGACGCGATAGGGACGGTCAAGCGGGGAGGGCGTGACCTCTTCCATCGACCTTAGGAATCAGGCGGATGAGCTCACCGTCCGCGTCTCGGAACTCGAGTCCGACATTGCCGACGACGAGCGATGGGTCGACAGAGCCATCGCGGTCAAGGAGAAATGGGAGACGGCCCAGGCCGCACGCAAGGAGGCGAGCAGTCTCGAGGGTGGTGCCCTGCACCCGGCGGAGAGGAAGGGGCGCAACGCCCTCATCGCGAGCGCAGAGGCCAATGAGGCGTGCGCGAGGGGCAGGTCGAATCCGCGAGACCATGGCTCGAGCGCGATGGGAGGAAGCCATCGGACGCACACGCCGCGGCGGTCGAGTTGGAGCCGGCCTTCTACGACCGTCTCGGTGAGACGAGGAAGGACCTCGATTCCCTCTCAGCGAGGGCGGAGGCCATGCGGAAGGCCAGGGGCGTCGCGGAGGTAATCCTTGCGGACGAGAAGCCACCTGAGCACAAGGGGACGAGAGCCATGGGGGCACCTGTGTCCGCGAGGACCATCGAGGGGGCGGAACGCAAGGCGAAGCCGAGGGATGCGAGGGCGGCTGGCTACCAGACATTCCTGATGGAGCAGGCTCGTCTTGACAGGGAGCTCCAAAATGGGCAAGTGGTGAGCTGCGGTGTCATGCAGACCACGAGTCAGAGCGTCACACGGTCGGGCCGGGAGACGGGTGCTTCATCAACGTATCATCCATGCAGCGACTTGATTGGTTCACTCGGGTAGGGGGGCTAAAAAGGTACATTAAGACAGTCCAGTATCATAAACCAGAATATGCCGAAGGTAACAACAGCTGCCGATACAATCACGACGTTATTCTTTAATGATAAAGATAGAAAGTACCTGACGAAATGTTCCATTCGTAGTACATAACGAGATGTTCCTTCTGCGTTTGATACTCCTTCGGGTTCGGTTGCAATGTCACATTGACTAGTCATCCGATTTAGGTAATTGATAATCGGAGGTAGGTTAAACAGCAGCCAAAACAGTTGGAAGACCAATACAAATATGAACACGAAAAGAAGAAACGGGGCAGTAGCTTCTAAGACTTTAACGAGCAGTTGGTCTCTTATGTAAAGGTATAAACAGCTAAATAATGCCCCGAGCATAGCCGAAATAATGAGGATGCCTGGATGCCAGGGTTTTAGATGTGATAACTTTTCTTTACAACCATGTGCATCACGGATTGAAACAGCAGGAGTAAATGTCCAGTAATGCGCAAATGCTGTGCCGAAATACAAACAGCAGTAGTAGCACTTTAGTGGGAGCTTAGGAGAGTCAGTCCCGAGACCCTGAGCCGCGATAATTATTTGGCAAATCCATGCTCTTAGAAGAAAAAAGCTTGTAACAAGAACAATAAAGGACATAGAGGAAGTCGAACTCTTTCCTGGAAGATCTTGTTTTGTCTTTAGGTTTCTAAGCCGGTTGTAAACACTATTGTAATAAGATCCATATGATATCCCTATGAGTAGAAGCATGACGCTAATGAATACAAAGCCGCCTATCCAGGAGGTCCAGTCCGATTCATTCCCTGATATGCAGAATGCCAATCTGGGGAGAAGACTGTTATCGTTTACTTTATAAAGAGTTCCATATGCTCTGTAGAGAAACTCAAGGATGGACACGAAAAGTACTGCAAGAAATGAAATGCATGTAAGAATGAGTCCGCAATAGCTAGGATTAGTAATTATTATAAGGAAGGCTTCCAAGCCGCCGACGTGCGTACGGTCCCCTTTTCTGTTTCCAGTCCAAATGTAATGCCAGTTATTTTTTAAATCATCATGTGTCAGCGGGGAATGGTTACTTAAGATTTCGTCGACCCTGGAAGCTACGTTTCCTCCACTCTTTCCATCAGACACGTCGATTTGTGACTGTTGCATATGTTCTCCTAAACATCCAAAAGCATAATAACGCCGTTCAATAATAGGTTCATTCTGTGACAGTTGTGGCCAGAACGCCTTTTGAAGCGCAAGTAGTATGTCAAGGTTATGCTCATGGCTCCGAGGCCCATGAGTCGGTTGACATCCAGAACTGTTTTGTCGTCACACATGAGACCTGAAAAGGGTGGCGTGAGTCCAATCGAACCGCGAGTGGCAAGGAGACCGGTAGCTGAATCGTTGCCATTGTTGCGAGCTCGTCGCCACGGGGAGCGGCGATGTCACTCGTGTTCGGGCATGAGGCCGGGGTTCGCGGCGTTGCGGTCGGCGAGACCCTCCATGTCACCATGAAACCCTGGGTCTAGAGAGACCAGCCGATGATTCGTCATGCCCTATGAACCTACTGGCAGATGAGTCAACATAATCGATTCTAAGGTCATGCCAGGTGTAGTTTGGACATATGGTGCGGGGACATTGGCTTCCGGAACGCTTTCTTATCTTCCGGTGAGCACTTCGTCCATGTGGTCGGCCACTGTCCTCTTGCCGCTCTTGAGGTGGTCGGCGTAGACGTCGAGTGTCATCGAGTCTCTCGCGTGACCCAGTAGGGCGCTTGTCGTCTTCACGTCCTCGCCGTTCCCGATCGCCAGGTTGGCGAACGTGTGCCTGAGGTCATGGAACGAGGGGACCCTGCCCTGCGTGCCTATGAATCCCATCGAGCTCGCGAGTGCGTTCCACTGCTTCCAGACCGTGAAGACGCTCGCATAATCCCCACGGATGTCTCCCAGCACGTAGAGCTGTGCCATGCGCTCGCGCGAGTCGTCGAGGTCGGCCTCCAGGCGGAGCGTCCTCATCTCGCGGTAGCGGCGGCGGAGTGGCTCCACGAGCGCCTCGGCCATGGGGATGTCACGTCGGCCGCTCGCGGTCTTGGGCTCCTTCACGTAGGTCTTGCCGCCGTCGCGGGCAATGGCGCGCCGCACCCACACGGTCCTCGCGTCGAAGTCGACGTCGCCCCACCTGAGCGCGCAGATCTCGCCCTGCCTCATGCCGGTCATGAGGGCGATGGTGACGGCGAGGTTGAAGGGCGTGTCGGCTGCCGCCTCGAGGTAGGCGAGGAGCGTCCTCCTCTGGTCGTCCGGGAGGGCGTTCGGCATCGTGCGGGCGACCTTCGGCGCCCTCACGCGCGCGACGGGGTTGCGGTCGAGCAGACCGTCCTCGATGGCCTCCTCGCACACGGTCTTGAGGAGGACGTGCGCCTTCCTCACGGTCTTGGGGGAGAGGTGGCGCTCCTCACCCAGGAGCTCCGCCTCCCAGGCCTGCACGTCCTCGGTCACGAGGTCGCGCATGGCCACGCCGCAGAGCCCCTCGTCAACGTAGTTGATGATGGCACGGTAGCCGTAGACGGTGGTCCTCTCCACCGACATCGACGTCTCGAGCGCGTCGACGTAGCGGCGCATGTAGTCCACGACCGATATGTCCGGCCTCATGCCCGTGCGGGGCTTGCGGCCTCCGCTCCGCCTCTCGAGCATCGCGCGGACCTCGGCGAGCTCCCGTTTGGCATCGCGCATGTTGCCCGCCTCGAGCGTGCGGCTCGTCTGGTGCCAGCGTCCCTCGCCGTCCTTGTACTTGAAGATTCCGCGGTAGGGAGGGACGTCTCCCCGGACGAAGCAGTTCGTATATAACATCCATTCCACCTCTTATGCACCAAGGGGCCTTGGTGCGCGCGCACCAAATCCCGGTTACCGTGCAGGCCTGTCTTGGCTAAGTTGTACCACGCTGTCCTGTTACCAGCGGCGACGTTGGCCGCATTGGCGAGCATAGCGAGAATGAACATCAAATATTGTCGACTCATAACCCGGAGGTCGTTGGTTCAAATCCAGCCCCCGCGACCAAAGACATGCAGGCCATCGACGAGAGTCGGTGGCCTGTTCTGGTGTCGGTGGATGGCACCTGGACGGGCTGGGTCTTCGCCAGGCTCCCGTCCCCTCCCAATCAATAATCGTTACGGTATATTTGGTATTGATTGATACCAATGCCAGGGGGTAGCGATGTTTCTCAAGGAGCGGCAGGACGCCATCGTCGAGCAGATCAACGCCTGTGGTCGCGTGACCGTGAGTGACCTCGCGGCGCGCTACGAGGTCACCGAGGACTGCATCCGCAAGGACCTCAAGACCCTGGCCGACCAGGGCGTGCTCAAGCGGGTCTATGGCGGTGCCATCATCGTGAGGGCGAAGCCCGAGCTGAACGCCCGCAAGCGAATCGGCACCAATGCCACCCAGAAGCGCGCCATCGCCGAGAAGGCCCTCGCGCAGATCGAGGATGGCGACACCATCTTTCTCGACGTCTCGACCACCAACCTCGCCCTGGCGCAGGCCATCGCCGCCAGCCAGCGCACGCTCACCGTCGTCTCCAACATGGTCGACATCCTCCAGGCTCTCGCCGTGAGCGACGCCGTGACCGCCATCGGCACCGGCGGCACCATGAACCTCGACCAGGACGGCTTCTATGGGGCTTACACGCAGGAGTTCCTGCGGGCGCTCCACTTCGACCGCGCCTTCATCGGCGCCCTCGGCGTCGACCTCGGGTCCGGCGACGTCCTCACGTTCGACCTCGACGACGGCCTCACCAAGCGGGCTGCCATGCAGAACGCGGCCTGCGCCTACCTCATGGTCGATGCCAACAAGTTCGGTGCCGGCGGGACCTATCGCTTTGCCACGCTCGAGGACTTCGACGTCGTGGTGACCGACAAGGCGACGCCCGCGACCAGGCGAGCCATCAAGAGGGCAAGCGCCACCTGCCTCTAGCCCGCAGATGACGCTCGTCCGTCAACACACTGGTCCTTGTCGCGCACCGGTCCCTAGACCAGGGTGGTGCGTCCGTACGCCGCCTTCCAGTTGGCGCTGAACTCGTTCACGGCGATCTGGGTGCCGGGATGGTCGATCATCGCGAAGGCAACCGCCGGCGGGATCGTCACGGCCTGGATACCGGCAAGGATGAGCTGGTGGACCTGGTCGGTGTTCTTGAAGGACGCCGCGACCACCTTGGTGGGGAGGTCCTGGACGGCGAGCATGTCGACGAGCTCGGCCACAGCTCCCACGCCGTCGCCGTAGTTGCACATGCGGTTGACGTAGGGGGCCAGGTAGTCCGCCCCGTTCATGGCGGCCATGAAGCCCTCGTCGGCAGAGTAGATGGCCGTGGCGAGCACGCCCAGCCCCTCGGCCTTCGCGGCCTTTATGGCGCGCAGTCCGTCATGGGTGACGGGGATCTTGACGTACATGTTCTTCGGCCTGAGCCCGCAGATGTGCCGGGCCTCGGCCATCATGCCGTCGAAGTCGGTCTGGACGGTCTGGACGAAGATCTTCTGCTCGGGCCTCAGCTGTTCCACGAGCCCGCCGATGACCTCCTCGGGGGTGCGGCCGCTCTTGGCGATGATGGACGGGTTGGTGGTGATGCCGCTCACGTCCAGGAGCCCGTCGAGCTCCTTGATGGCGCCGAGGTCTGCCGTGTCGAGGATGAGTTCCATGTCTGTCTCCTTTGTCTGTCGGGGACCCGTGTCCCCGCTTCTGCCCTTAGGACTGCTGCCATTGGCGAGAGGAACGGTCCCTCTCGCGGACCCGCTCATTCACCGTGCACCACCGCCTTGATGCCTGCGACCTCGCAGGCATCCGCGACCCAGGCGACGTCCGCCTCGGTGAGCTGGGCAATGTCGCCCATGGAGTAGTCACGCCCCACGGTGGCGTACTTCGTCTCGCCCAGCTGGTGGAAGGGGAGCACGTCGGCCCGGCCGATTCCCAGGTCGAGCATCGTGGCTATGTTCGCGTCGACGTTCTCTGCCGTGTCCGTGAAGCCAGGGATGATGGGCATGCGCGCGATGACGTGCGCGCCCAGCGCGAGCACGCGACGGAGGTTGTCGTCGCGCAGGTCGCAGTCGATGCCGCACACCTCGAGGCTGCGCTCCCGGTCGGCGACCTTGAGGTCGACGAGCAGCTCGTCGCAGGAGCCCAGGAGCGCCTCGGGATCCGCGATCGGAACCGCGAGGGTGGTCTCGATGGCGGTGTGGATGCCCCGTTCGTGGCAGGCTTCCATGAGCGCCACGCAGAACATCTGGTCAAGGAGGCATTCGCCGCCCGAGATGGTCATGCCGCCCCCGCTCTCCTCGAAGAACGGCGTGTCGCGCGCCACCTCGGCCGCCACGTCGTCGACGCCCCGCATCCGGCCCACGAGCCTCTTGGCCTCTGTGGGGCATCTCTCGGGTGGGGTGGTGCACAGGCCGTCCGGGCCCATCGGCGAGCAGTGGATGCAGAGGCGCTCGGTGTACGAGACCTCCGGCGCGGCCGAGAGGTTCTCGGGGTTGCAGCACCACGGGCATCTGAACGGGCAGCCCTTGAGGAAGACGACCGTGCGGATGCCTCCGCCGTCGTGGAGCGAGAAGCGCTGCAGGTTCGAGACACACCCCTCGGGGGCGCGTCCCGACCGGACCTGGTCGTCCCTCTCCATGGCCTGCCCCCTCACAGCGTGTGCTCGGTGCGGTTGATGATGTCGTCCTGGATGGCGCGCGAGAGCTCGACGAACATCGCCGAGTAGCCGGCCACGCGCACCACGAGGTCCTGGTGGTCCTCGGGGTGGGCCTGAGCGTCGAGCAGGGTCGCGCGGTCCACCACGTTGAACTGGATGTGCTGGACCTTGAGGCGCGAGAAGGTCCTGAGGTAGGCCATGAGCTTGTCGAGGCCGCCGTCACCGGCGAGCGTGGCCGGCGAGAACTTCACGTTGAGCAGGCTGCCGTTGGAGTCGAGGGCGTTGTCGAGCTTGGAGACCGACCGCAGGCTTGCCGTCGGGCCATGGGTGTCGCGGCCGACCATGGGGGAGAGGCCCCCGTCGGCCAGTTGCTCTCCGGCGCGGCGTCCGTCAGGGGTGGCCCCCACCACGGCGCCGAGCGGGATGTGCGCAGAGACGGTGTAGCTGCCGGGCTGGAAGCGGCCGCCTCGGGGGTTCTGATAGCGTGCGACCTCGCTGCCGTAGTGGGCCAGGAAGCGCTCGCCGATCTGGTCCACCTCATCGACGTCGTTGCCATACTTCGGGTAGCGGTGGATGAGGCGCTGGCGGCAGGCCTCGTCGCCCTCGCCCTGCCAGTCGCGCGCGAGCATGGCCATGAGGCCGGCGTAGCCCATGCTCCTCTCGTCGAAGAGGACCTTGCGCATGACCTCGAGGGAGTCGGCCAGGTTCGCCGTGCCCACACCTTGGACGCCCGAGGGGTTGTAGCGGGCGCCACCGGCGGTGATGTCGGTGCCCTTCGCGACCGAGTCATGCACGAGCGTGGAGAGCAGTGGCGTGGGGCTCGTCTCGCGGTGGGCCTCGTCGCAGGTGTTGCATCCCTCGACCATGAGGGCGACGTAGCGGTCGATGACCTCCATGACGCTGGACTCGAGGCCATCGTAGGTGGCGAAGCCGTCGGGGTGCTCGGCCAGGGCGATCTCGAGGCAGCGCATCATGTTGAACATGCAGATGTCGTGCAGGCCGTACATGCGGCCTGGGATCGAGAGCTCCACGCAACCCACCACCGCGTAGTCGCGTGCGTCGGCCAGGCTCACGCCCCGGTTGGTGAAGGCCAGGACGTTGGCCTCGTCGTTGAAGACCTGGGGCACACCGTCGCCCAGGCGGATGATCCTGCATGCCTCCCTCAGGAGCGGTGCCGGGGTGTTGTCGTGCAGGCGCAGCGACAGGTTGGGCTGCGGGAGGCGCGTGTCGGCCTGCACGTCGAGCAGCAGGCTCGAGAGCTCGTTGGTGCAGTCGTGCCCGTGCTCGTCGAGCCCGCCGACCACCAGGTTGAAGCCTATGGGGAAGCCGGCGAAGAAGCGCGCGCTCTCGGTCGAGCGGATGGCCACGATGGTGTTGCACTTGAGGTAGAAGCACTGGATGAGCTCGCGGACGCGGGCGGCCGCCTCGTCCGGGGCAAGGCCTGCCTGGGCAAGCTCGTCCATCGTGGCCTGGTAGTAGGGCCAGAGGTACTGGTCGGCCCGACCGAGCGAGAAGGAACTCGCGTTGGACTCGTGCTGGAGCACGACCTCGACGAGCCACACCAGCTGCAGGGCGTCATAGAGGTCGCGCGCCGGCTGGCGTGCGATGTGGGCGAGGACCTCCGCCATGCGGGTGAGCTCGCCGGCGCGGGCGGCGGAGGTGCCAGGGGTGGCCGCCAGCGTGCGGACCTCGTGCTCGTAGCGGCCGACGTAGGCGATCACGGCCTCGAGGCAGATCCTGGAGGCGGCGTAGAAGTCATTGTCGGGGTAGGTCGTGGCGAGGGCCGCGACGTCGTCGAGGATGGCGCCGAAGCCGCGCTCGAGCACCATGGGGAAGTCGCAGATGATGTGCCCCTGGCCCTTGTCGGTCTGGGCCACGGCGAAGACCTTGGTCCTCTCGGCCTCCAGGACGTCCGGGGCCACATGGGCGCGGTACCAGTCGTTGAGGCTCCGGCCTGCCCAGAAGGGGTAGAGGACGTCGCGATAGAACGCCTTGTCCTCCTCGCTCATCTCGAAGGTGTCCTGGGGCCGGGTGGGGAAGTCGTCGAGCTCGTCCAGGATCCAGTACGGACTCATCTCAGGGGAGACCACGCCGGCGCGTGGCTTGGCACTGCGGTTCCCTACCAGGAGGTCATGGTCGTCGATCACGATTCTGTGGTTCTCGAGCAGGTGGCGCAGGGCCTTGGCGCGCCTGATGACGGGGGCCTCGCCCTCCGTCTGCTGGTAGCTCTCCATGTAGAGGGTGGCGCGCTCGAGCGAGACCTGGCGCCTCTCGGAAAAGAGCGAGTCCCTGATTGCCTGCGTGCGCTTGGTGAGCATCTTCGAGCCTCCGTCCGCGTAAGGGCACGTGCCGAAGTCACGCCATGCCGTGACTATCATTTGCCATTAGTCTATCGCGTTTCATCTTGTTTCGCAAGAGGGCCGTCGGCAGGTAAGATGGGTGCCGAGAGGACCACTTCTCGCCCCTGTGGCCGAAGGCCCTTCGCGTCCCGCTGCCAGGTGGCCGCATCTAGGCATATACGACTGGACCTGAGAAGGGCAGACATGAAGACCATCACCCTCACGACCGACCATGCCACCTACCAGATGGGCGTGACCGATGCCGGCCGTCTGCTCCACACATACTTCGGCCCCAGGGTCCCTGACGACATGGGATATGCGATTGCATCTCCTGACAGGCCCTTCTCGGGGAACCCGGCCGATGGGCTTGACCCAGCCTTCTCCCTTGACGTCCTGCCGCTCGAGTACCCCACCTATGGCGTGGGCGACTACCGGCGCGCCGCCCTCGACGTGCGCACGGCAGACGGGACTGACGGCTGTGACCTGCGCGTGGTCTCGTGGGACCAGCACGAGGGGAAGTACGCGCTCGACGGCCTGCCTGCCGTCCATGCCGCCGCCGCGGATGCCTCGACGCTCGAGGTCAAGCTCGCGGACGAGCTCATCGGCCTCGAGGTCACCCTCCGCTATGGGGTCATTCCTGGCCTTGATGCGATCTGTCGCTCCGCCACGGTGACCAATGTCGGCACCGAGCCGCTCGTGGTCTCGCGTGCGCTCTCGGCCAGCCTCGACCTCGTGGGCGGCCCCTATGACCTCATCACCTTCCCTGGGCGCTACGGCATGGAGCGCATCCCCGAGCGTTCGGCGGTGGGACATGCCTTGGCCTCGGTCGGCAGCATCCGCGGGGCCTCGAGCCACCAGGCCAACCCCTTCGCGATTCTCGCGGAGCATGGGTGCGACGAGGACCACGGCACGTGCTGGTCGATGTCGTTCCTCTACAGCGGCAACTTCACCTGCGAGGCCCAGCAGGACCAGTTCGGCATGACGCGCTGGGCGATGGGCCTGTCCGACCAGATGTTCGAGTACCCGCTCGCCCCCGGCGAGAGCCTCGTCTGCCCCGAGGTCGCCATGGCCTTCTCGGCAGATGGCCTCGCGCACCTCTCGCACCTGAACCACAGGCTGGTCCGCGAGCACGTCTGCCGCGGCCCCTGGGCGCTCCGCCGTCGTCCCGTGCTCATCAACAACTGGGAGGCCACCGGCTTCGACTTCACCGGCGAGAAGATCTACGACATCGCGAGGGAGGCAGCCGACCTTGGCATCGAGATGGTCGTGCTCGACGACGGTTGGTTCGGCGCGCGCGATGGCGACCGTGCCGGTCTGGGCGACTGGGTCGTGAACGAGGGCAAGCTCGGCGGCACGCTCGGGGAACTCTCCCGGCGCATCGAGGGCCTCGGCATGGGCTTCGGCCTCTGGATCGAGCCCGAGATGGTCAACGAGGACAGCGACCTCTACCGGGCACATCCCGACTGGGCCCTCACAGTGCCGGGACGCGAGCCCATCCGCGGCCGCAACCAGCTCGTGCTCGACTTCTCGCGGCCCGAGGTGGTCGACGCGGTGTTCGAGGCCATCTGCAAGGTGGTCGATGCCGCGCACGTGTCGTACCTCAAGATGGACTGCAACCGCAGCATGGCGGACGTGTATTCGCACGCCGTCGTCCACCAGAGCTTCGGAAAGACCATGTACCGCTTCGTGCTCGGCACCTACTCCTTCCTCGAGCGCCTGATCGAGCGCTATCCGCAGATGCTCATCGAGGGCTGCTGCGGCGGAGGCGGGCGCTTCGACGCCGGGATGATGTACTACACGCCGCAGGTCTGGTGCTCGGACGACACGGATGCCATCGAGCGCGTGCGCATCCAGGGCGGCACCTCCTATGGCTATCCTGCTTCGGCCGTGGGCTCGCACGTCTCGGCGGTGCCCAACGCGCAGATAGGGCGCAGCGTCGACCTCGAGACGCGCGGCGTCGTGGCGATGTCGGGGACGTTCGGCTACGAGCTCGACCCGGCTCGGCTCACGGATGCCGAGTGCGACGTCGTGAGGCGACAGGTCGTCGACTACAAGCGGCTCTGGCCCCTCATCGCGGAAGGCGACTACTACCGGCTCGGCGCTCAGGACGGGCATGGTGACTTCGCTGCCTGGGGGTTCGTCTCACCTGATGCAGGGCAGGCCCTGCTTGACGTCGTCTCGCTCGATGCCCGCTGCAACGCCCCGGTCTCATACGTGCGCTGCAAGGGGCTCGACCCTGCGGTCGTATACTCGCTGGAACTCCTGTGTGGGGAAGGTGGAGGCCAGGCCATGCCGACCGAGCTTTCGGGTGCCGCTCTCATGGCGTGTGGGGTGCCTGTGCCCCAGGTCCCCGGCGAGTACCACGCGTGGCAGTGGGTCCTCTCGGCACGCGGCTAGGTTCGTCCCTGGGCATCGGACCGTCGTTCGCGCGTGTTCCATCGCAAGGGTGCTTCGCTATGATGCCGTCGCGTCGGCCTCCTGGGCATCGCCTCCACGACGGGCGGGACATTCTTCAAGGGACCATTCGAGACGGTGGGCATCGAGGTCGTCACACCCGATGCCGCTGCCAGACGAGACGAGTCCCGTACCCTGCTTGGACACGATGGTCGCCCATGTGGACCGCCTTGTGGGCATGATCACGGGGAACGTCGAGATGACGCGGCGTCCTTGCAGTTGGGCCTGGCATGTCCGCATCCTGCTCGAGGCGCTAGCGTCTCTTCGTGAGGTCCGTCCCCGTCAGGGTGAACCTGCTCCTCTCGAAGCGTAGGGCCCCCTCGTCTCGCAGACGCCCCAGCTCGCTCGACATGGCGCTGCGGTCCACGCAGAGGTAGTCCGCGAGCTGCTGGCGGTTGAAGGGGATCTCGAACGAGGAGGACCCCTGCCGCTGTGACTCCGCCGACAGGTATGAGAGGAGCTTCTCCCTGGTCGTACGCTGTGCCATGCATTCGAGCTTGCGCGTGAGCATCAGGTTCTTCCGGGCGCTGACGTCGAGGAGGTTGCGGATGAGCCTCGTATGGAACGCGCAGGCCGAGGAGCAGGTCGTGAGGATGCGTCTGACATCGAGGAACAGCACCTCGCTCTTCTCGGCGGCGATGACGCTCACCTCGAGGGGCTCTGATGGCATGGCGGCATAGGTCTCGCCGAAGAGGCCGCCGGCCTCGACCTCCGACAGGATCGTGCGGTTTCCCCAGAAGTCCTCCTTGACCACGTGGACACGTCCCGAGAGGATCTCTCCCACCTGTGTGGTGACATCGCCTGCGCGGAGGACGAAGCGGCCCTTGGCGTAGCGGTGCGTCGTCGCCGAGAGGCAGTCCAGCAGCGATGCGAGCTCATCGGGGTCGATGCCGTCGAAGAGCCGTGACTGGCCTACCAGCCCGAGGTCTGGACCCATTCTGTTCCTCTCGTTGTAAATACAACAGACATCTGATTCTAGCCACATAGAGTGGGACGTGACAAGCGGAGGTCCGACCAGAGGAGAGGGATATGAGGCGCAAGATCATCCAGATCGACGAGGACAGGTGCACCGGATGTGGGGCGTGCGCGCAGGCGTGTCACGAGGGTGCCATCGGCATGGTGAACGGCAAGGCGAGGCTGCTGCGCGACGACTACTGCGACGGACTGGGCGACTGCCTGCCGACCTGTCCAGCCGATGCCATCCACTTCGTGGAGCGGGACGCCGCGGCCTACGATGCCGCAGCCGTTCGGGAGGCCAAGGCGGCCAAGCGGGAGGTCGTCCAGCCGCTGGCATGCGGCTGTCCGGGGACCAGGTCCCGCGAGATACGGCATGGGAGGGAGGAGCGTCCGACTGCTGCCGTGGCTCCCACCTCCCAACTCTCGCAATGGCCGGTCCAGATCAAGCTGGCCCCTCCCACGGCGCCCTACTTCGACGGGGCTGACCTGCTCGTCGCGGCGACCTGCTCGGCCTACGCCTTCGCCGACTTCCATGACCACTTCATCCGCGGCCGCGTCACGCTCGTGGGCTGCCCCAAGCTCGATGGCGTCGACTACACCGAGAAGCTCGCCACGATCATCAAGGGCAACGACATCAGGAGCCTGACGGTCGTGCGTATGGAGGTCCCCTGCTGCGGTGGCCTGGAACATGCTGCTACCGAGGCGGTCCGTCTGAGCGGCAGGGACGTCCCCTGCACGGTCGTCACGGTCTCGACCGAGGGCGAGATCCTTGGCTGAGCAGGGGGCTTCCGGGCAAGGGGGACGGCTGCTGGTGCGGCGCGTGTACCAGCAGGATCGACCCGCCGGAGAGACCCGGGTCCTGGTCGACCGGCTTTGGCCTCGTGGCATCAGGAAGGACGACGTCGACCAGTGGCACAAGGAGGTCGCGCCCACGGACGGGCTGCGCAGGTGGTTCGGCCACGAGAGCTCGAGGTTCGACGAGTTCGCGCGGAGGTATCGATGTGAGCTGGATGCCAACGAGGCCACGGACGGATTCGTGCTCCTCTGCGCTCGTCTGCTCGAGGCCCAGGACGTCGCGCTCCTCTTTGCCGCGCGTGACTGCGAGCACAACAACGCCGTCGTCCTGGCCGGCTATGTCCAGGGACGACTCGACAAGCACCTCTAGAGAAGGAGACATGTCATGGAGACCAAGATGTTCTGCTACCAGTGCGAGCAGACGGCTGGGTGCACGGGATGCACCGGTGCGGCAGGGACCTGCGGGAAGAAGGCAGCGACCGCAAGGCTTCAGGACGAGCTGACCGGGGCGCTGGTCGGCCTCGCCCGTGCTGCCGGGGATGGCACGGACGCGACCGAGGGCACATGGCGCACGCTCATCGAGGGCCTGTTCTGCACCATCACCAACGTCAGCTTCGATGACGAGGCAATCGCCAGGCAGATAGCCGTGACGCACGCCGAGAGGGACCGGCTCGTCTCGCAGGGTGCGCCCTGTGGTGGCGACCTCGACATGGGCGAGCTGTGGGGTGCCGACGAGGACGTCCGCTCGCTCAAGTCACTCATCCTGTTCGGCCTGCGCGGGATGGCGGCCTATGCCTACCATGCCCTCATGCTCGGGTATTCGGACGACGAGGTGTGCCACTTCTTTGGCGAGGGGCTCCGCGCGGTGGGGGATGACCTCTCCACGGACGGGCTCCTCTCGCTCGCCCTCAAGGTGGGCGAGGTCAACCTCACATGTATGGCCCTGCTGGACAAGGCGAACACACAGACCTATGGCGTGCCTGCTCCCGCCACGGTTCCCTTGGACGTCGAGGCGGGGCCGTTCATCGTCGTCACCGGCCACGACCTCAAGGACCTGCAGCTGCTCCTGGAGCAGACCGAGGGGAAGGGCGTCAACGTCTATACCCATGGAGAGATGCTCCCCGCTCATGCCTATCCAGAGCTCCGCAAGTACCCTCACCTCAAGGGCAACTTCGGCACCGCGTGGCAGAACCAGCGCAAGGAGTTCGACTCCCTCCCAGCTCCCATCCTCTTCACGACCAACTGCCTGATGCCCCCCGCCAAGAGCTATGAGGATCGGGTCTTCACCACCGAGGTCGTCTCGTTCCCCGGGGCCATCCACATCGGTCCCGAGAAGGACTTCGCTCCCGTGATTGAGCGCGCGCTCGCACTGGGAGGCTATCCCGAGGACAGGACGTTCACCGGCATCAACGGCGGCACGCAGGTCACGACGGGATTCGGCCATGGGGCCATCCTGTCCGTCGCCGACAAGGTGGTCGATGCCGTGAAGGCGGGCGACATCAGCCACTTCTTCCTCGTCGCCGGTTGCGACGGTGCGAGGCCAGGGCGAAACTACTACACCGAGCTCGTGCGTCAGACGCCTGCGGACTCCATCGTACTCACGCTCGCCTGCGGCAAGTACCGCTTCAACGACCTCGACCTCGGCGAGATAGATGGTCTTCCACGCCTGATGGACATGGGACAGTGCAACGACGCCTACGGCGCCATACGGGTCGCGATCGCGCTGGCCGAGGCCTTCGGCTGCGGCGTGAACGACCTACCGCTCTCGTTCGTTCTGTCGTGGTATGAGCAGAAGGCCGTCTGCATTCTGCTGACGCTGCTCAATCTTGGGATCAAGGACATCCATCTCGGTCCGACACTGCCGGCCTTCCTCTCGCCGAACGTCCTCGACATCCTGGTCAAGAGGTATGGCATCTCGCCCATCAGCACGCCCGAGGCCGACCTGGTGCAGATGCTCGGCTAGGGACTATGGGATGTCGGGGGTCGGGCACACCTGCCGCCTGACGCATCAGGAAAGCCCGGTCCATGCAGCCGCCGCAGGTGGATGGCCATGGGCCGGGTCGTGGCCTCGGCGGTGGCTGCGCATGTCCGTGTCATCGCTGTCTGATCTGTGTAGATAAAACGTTTTGGCGTCTATAAATGACCGTTCACCGACGAATGGGATACACTTCATTTGACAAACAAGTAGAAGAGAGGAGGTATACATGATGAAGAGCAAGATGACAGACGCGCAGGACAGGAAGGTCCTGCAGGCCTGCCGCAACGGTTGGTTCATGAGCGGCACGTACAGGGTCCTCTTTGACAACCATGAGCGCACGTTCGACGCGGATTCCACGGGAATCCTGTTCAGCTCCGTCAACAAGTGGTTCAAGAGCCACAAGGCCCGTCACGCCAATGCGGACGTGGTCGTGAAGTGCATCAAGGCCTGCTAGCTAGCAGTGCCAAGATGTACGAGAGGGAACGGCCGGCGAAAGCCGGTTTTTTCTTACCCATCGAACGCGCTAAGCCTGGGAGCCCTCCTCCTGATGTCCGGTCGGCCGACTCGTTTGGCAGACGTGAGGTATGGCACAAAATCGAAGTTAGCCATCGTCGTTCGAGACCAACTCGCGATGTTCAATAGCTGATGTATAGCAGGCAAACGTTCTGCCTGCGGTTCCTTGAAATCAAGAATCAACGTATTTGGTATGGGCCTAGAGGAACAATGTCTAAGTTCGATTTTGGGCCAGGGCCGGATTACTCATGACGCCACGAAGAGCCTCCAACTGGGAGTTTTCGCTTCCGTCTCAGGAGGTGGCTCGGCCTGGTGGCCATAGCCCATGAGGTCCTCTGCGATAACTTGCAGCTCGGCCGTGCGCTGGCCAGTCGTGGTGCCCTGAGACCAATGAGGTCGGGCCTTGCTCGAAGCCATATTCCCTGCTGCGGCAGTTGGGCGAACGGTTGTCGCCGTTCGCCTTGCGCATGGGTCCAGCTCAGGGATAGGTCGCTTACCATCAATGAAGAAGCGAGCCTTGCACGGGGGTCCCGCTACCCGTGCCACCGACAGGACGGAGAGGACATGCCGCATCCGATGGACATCTCACGCAGGGAGTTCCTTGCCGGCTCTGCGGCGATGGGGGCAGCGGCGGCCCTCGGGCTCACCGCATGCTCGGCGCAAGGCACGTCCGAGGCGGCCGCGACGAGCGCTGCCACGCAATCTGGTCAGTCGGTCCGTGACATGATCTATGGCATCGACGAGAAGGTCACACTCGCGGACGGTTCGCAGAGGGCTGCCGTCTGCTTCGACAACGCCGCCACGACACCGGCCTTCAAGGCCGTGAAGGACGAGGTGGACACCGAGCTCCTCTCCTATGGGTCGATCGGCAGGGGAGCAGGCCAGAAGTCGACCCATTGCAACGACGTCTACACGAACGGGCGGCAGACGATATTGGACTTCCTTGGCGCGGGCTCTGACAAGTACACGGCCATCTACACCGCCAACACCACCGACGGACTCAACAAGCTCGCGCGCTCCCTCGTCACTTCGAAGGACCAGGTCGTCATCTCCACCCGCATGGAACATCATGCGAACGACCTTCCCTGGAGAGACGTCGCCACGATGCTCTATGCGGATGTGGATGCCCAAGGGCGCCTCAAGATGGATGACATCGAGGCCCTCCTTGCTGCCAACGAGGGGAAGGTCCGTCTCGTGACCGTGACGGCGGCATCCAACGTGACCGGCTGCTTCAACGACATCCACGCCATCGCGAAGCTCGCGCACGCTCACGGAGCGATGATCGTCGTGGACGGGGCACAGGCCGTCGCTCACCGGAGCCTCAGCATGCGTGGTGATTCCGAGGATGCAGACATCGACTTCATCGCGTTCTCGGCACATAAGATGTACGCCCCCTACGGAGGGGGCGCCATCGTGGGCCTCACGAGCGTGCTCAACACGGCGGCCCCGCCGGTCCTGGGCGGAGGCATCGTCGACCTCGTCACCGAGAACGACGCGGTCTTCCTGCCCGCACCTGCTCGCTTCGAGGCGGGGTCTCCCAACTATCCCGGTGTGGTGTCGATGCTCAAGGCTATGGGTATCATCCAAGGCATCGGGTTCGACTACATCGAGAACCACGAGCATGAACTGCTGCAGAGGACCCTCGACGGCTTGAGGCAGATCGATGGCGCGACGCTCTACGGCGATTGCGACGACATCGATGACCGAGGGGGCATCGTCGTCTTCAACATCGATGGCCACTGGTGCACCGATGTGGCGAAGACCCTTGCGGACGAGGCTGGCATCGCCGTGCGCGCGGGGATGTTCTGCTCCCACGTCTACTCGTCGCGCCTGCTCGGTGTCTCAGATGCCGAGATCGAGGCGAACAAGAGCAACGCGAGCTACCGCTTCCCCAACATGGTCAGGGCGAGTATCGGCATCTACAACACGGCCGACGAGGTCGACACCCTGGTGGACGAGGTCGCTCGAATCGCCGCGGACACGGCATCGGCCACGACGGTCTAGCCTCGTCATCTACTTGCCTCGAGGGTCATCGTGAGGATGCGAGCCGCTACGTCCCCATGCCTGGTAGAGGCTGTGGGCAGCATCGTAGCCCCGCTCGCCCTCCTCAGAGAAGATGTCGAGGTCATAGAGGCCGAGGTCCTCAAGATTCCTCATGTGCTCCTCGCGGTGCAGGCGGTCCTTGGCCTCCTGGAAGGGGATGACGTTCGTTCTCTGCATAGTGAGTGCCTCCAATCAAGGCCCTGCAAGTCAGCCTGCGCGTCGGCCATGTGCTGGCAGGACCATTCGACAGCTACCATACGCTGTCTGTCGGACAGAATGGCCTGCCCTGCTCGGCGTCACGGCACCCGGTTCGATAAGGGCATCGACCAAGTCGAGAGGAACAGACCCGTTGCGAAGCGTATGATTGAATCCAAGATGTAATGGCCGTGAGGTCATGAGGATTGATGGAGGCAGCATGTACTGCACTCGCTGTGGCGCCGAGATCGAGGACGGATCTCATTTCTGTACTGCGTGCGGCGCACCCGTGGAGACCGTGCATGCGGCCGATGCGGACCAGACGCAGGTGGCTCCCATGTCAGCGGCCGCTTCGACTCCGCCCACGCCCGTGGTGACGCCTCCCATGCCAGCGTCAGCGAGGGTTCCGATGGCTCCGAACGTATCGCCAGCCAGTCCCGATCGGCGGCGCGTCACCATCGCCGTGGCCGTCATCCTCGTCGCAGCGGTGGCGCTGATCGGCATCCTCGCCGTTCTTACCAAGGGCTTCGGCCTCTTGGGTGCCTCGACCTCCTCGACTTCTGCTTCGGTGGCAACGGCCTCGTCTGTCGATGCTGTCGCCAGCGACTCATCTGCCGCCACGACATCGTCTTCTGCCGTCACGGTACGGACCTCCCTTGCCGACTACTCGTGGGATGACCTCTCCAAGATCTCGAAGGACCTCGAGGCGTGCGGGAGCCGTGCCAAGGCTCTTGAGCTCGCGAAGACCTACAACCTCGTGACCTCGAACAACAAGATCACGACCTCCACCAAGCCCGTCAAGCTCACGGACGGTACGACCGTCGACGTCCGCATCGCGGACATCTACCACGATGCGCTGTCGTCAGGCGCGGGTACCGCGGGGCTTACCTTCATCTGCACCTCTTCGGTCGCATCACGTCAGATGGAGTCGAGCGACACCAACGTCGGTGGCTGGAGCTCTTCAGAGATGCGCTCGTGGCTGGCGTCCACCGAGGCCAAGAACCTTCCCTCGGACCTCTCGTCGGCCATCGTCTCGGTCAAGAAGAGCACCGATAACACCGGGCAGACGACATCCGTCTCGTCGGTGACCAAGACCGATGACAAGCTGTGGCTCCTCTCGGTGGCGGAGGTCGTCGGATCCCCGTCATGGGACTGGGACTCAGACCCGACGAATAGCTCGAGCTACAACGCGATCCTCGGCGCGGAGGGGACGCAGTACGCCTGCTTCTCGGACATGGGGCTCAACACGAGCGAGGCGAACGCATCCCTCGTGATGAGGTCCTCTGCCGGTACGGCGACCGACTGGTGGCTGCGCTCGACCTCGCCAAGCGTCTCGCGACATTTCCGTAGTGTCGACGCATCGGGTGACCCAAGCTGCTTCGATGCGGCCAATGATGCGCACGGTGTCGTGTTCGGCTTCTGCATATAGGTGCAAGGCGGGCATCGAGGGGAACCAGCTTAGGAGGCGAACCCGTGCCCACTCCCCAAGGCAGAACCGCTCGAGCACTGGTTTGCCCAGGTGGGTGCCGAGCGCGTCGACGAGACCGTGGACCAGAAGATGGCATAGATCGTGCGCTCGAGACGTACCTGGCGAAGGGGTCAGCTATCGGGAAATCCTCAATAGCTGACCAAGCCGGTGGGAATCCTCCAGCGCCATGACGTTGTCTGCCTTGGTGTCGAGCTTCTGTATCTGGTCCGTATAGGTGGAGGGTGTCGAGGCCCAGTTCGCTACGGGGATTGCCGAAATCAATGCGACAATCACTAGCACGACAGGTATGACCATCGACTGGGCCATCCGCCGATGACCGTTTCTTATGCCCATCGGCTGCTGGCTTTCGTGGTTGGCTGGGCCATTCTGGGATTGCCCTATCCCGTCGAGGTCATCTGAGGTGGTCATGTCGTATTCTCCCTGGTTGACAAGTGGCTAACAGACTCTGAATTAGAGAAGATCTCAGCGCTCTTATTAGGCCATTGATGCCTCGAGGGGATTACAACGGTCCGACCGCTTGGGATAAGCATGGTCAGAACCACCTATGGATTCTCTGACTATTTTCTGAATGGCCAATTATCCACGGTGGGGGGCAAGGATTGATACTTGCCTTCTTGTTTTGTCATCTCGTCCAAGGAACGCGTGTTGGAGAGGCCTTAGGCCAAAACCGGGTACAGCATGCTGCCCTGACGCACGGAACCGCCCCAAGGCCTGTCTGGGCCAGGGGGACGGCTCCGTGCCTGCCCTATGACCTGATGTGCGACGGCTGCCGGCCTGCCGTCTGCGGCCCTTCGTTCACCTCGTCATGCAGCGGGTTCGCATCCTCCGCCTTCTCGGCGTCGCTTCGCTGGTCCCACGAGGGTCTGCGGGCCGCATAGAAGACCAGCGGGGGAGTCCCCAACACGATGACGACCAGCGCCACGACGATCGGATAGACCATGTCGGGGATGCCCGTGTCACTCGACGAGGGCACGAACGAGATGACGAGGCCTATCACGCAGGCGATGATGCCGATCCCTGCCACGAGCCCCAGCGCCGGCACCTTGTACCCGCGCCTCACGTCCGCGGCTTTGCGCCGGAGCACCAGCACGGCAGCGAACATGATGACGTACATGATGATGTAGAGGGCGGCCGCCATGTCGATCAGCGCCATGAACACCGATGACACGTTGGGCACGATCACATAGATGAGGGCGAGGAGGGTCACGATGATGCCCTGCACCATCAGGATCCCCACCTGCACGCCGTGCTTGTTGCGCCTCTGCAACACGGGAGGAAGCAGCCCTCCGCGTGCGGCGATGAGCAGACCCTTCGAGGGACCTGCCACCCAGGTGATCACCGACGCGAGCGCCCCGAAGACGATGGCCCCTGCGACGACGTTCGAGGCCCAGCCGATCCCGAACTGGTCGAAGAAGGTCTGGAAGGCCACGTTGATGCCGTTGCTCATGCCGATCTTGTCGGCTGGGACCGCGATCGAGATGGCCAGCGTGGGAACTATGAACACGACGAGGATGAGGACGAGGGCGATGACGATGGCCTTCGGATAGTCCTTGCGGGGATTCCTCATGTCCCCGGCGTGGACCGCGTTCATCTCCATGCCTGCATAGGCGAGCACGTTCGAGATGATGAGCACCACCGACCCGACGGACGTGACGCCTGGGGACAGCCAGGTGCTCTGCGTGAACGACTGGGTGATGGGTTGTGCGGTGGCGACCCAGACGGCACCGAGGACGATGAGGAGCCCAGCGGGAATCAGCGTGCCGATGAGGCCGCCCCATGACCCGAGCTTCGCGAAGAGGTCCCCGCCCTTGAGCGCCACGAGCGTGGCGAGCCAGTAGACGACGATGATGATGACGCCCGTGTAGAGGCCGGAGTTCGAGAGGCTGTCATCTCCCAGCATGAAGGCGAGTGCTGCGGCGATGAACGCCAGCTGGATGGGGAACCATACGACGTTCTGAATCCACTGAAGCCAGATCGAGACGAACCCCAGGCGTTCGCCGAAGGCCTCCCGCACCCAGACGTAGATGCCACCCTTGAACGTCGTGGCGAGCTCGGCTGCGACGAGGGCCGTGGGTAGGAGGAAGAGGAACGCAGGAACGAGGTACATGATCACTGACGAGAGGCCATTCTCGGCCATGGCGGGCAGCGACCTCAGCGATGCCACCGATATGGTGGTCATGATGGCGATCTGGGGGACGCTCAAGGTGAACTTCTTCTTGGTGGGTGCTTCGTCAATGCCGGTGACCGGTCGAGCCGGTCCTTCGTGCGCATGTGTGGCCATGATGCGGGTCACGCCCTTTCATATGGTGCTGACGGTTGTCCTAGACAACCTCCTTCAATTGGGTCGGGGAGCCTCGTGCGACCTAGTGGTGGAAGGCGGCGTTGCTCGGCTTGGTCCTCACGGTGTGGTTCTCGTCGAGCCACGCGACCTCGGTGCGTATGACGTCCAGGAGGTCGTCGGCAAGGTCCATCCCGAGGCCGTTCCTCACGACGATGCGCTGGACGGTGAGGTCGGCAAGGTCGTCAGGCATGGGATAGGCGGGGACCTGCCAACCCTTCATGCGCAGCCGGTCCGAGAGGTCATAGAGGGTCCAGGCGCGTTTCGGGTCATCCTTGAGCATCCATGCGAAGACCGGGATGTCGGAGGCGTCGTTCCATAGCTCGAAGGGCCCCATCTTCGCGATCTCGCCGGCGAGATGGCGTGCGACGTCGATGGTCGACTGCTGGACCTTCTGGTATCCCTCGAACCCATAGCGTAGGAAGGCCCAATACTGCAGCAGTATCTGGGCGCCGGGGCGCGAGAAGTTCAGGGCGAACGTGGGCATCTCGCCGCCGAGGTAGCTCACCTTGAAGACGAGGGAGTCGGGCAGGAGCGACTTGTCGCGCCAGACCACCCAGCCGATGCCCGGGTAGACGAGTCCGTACTTATGGCCTGAGGTGCTGATGGACGAGACGCGTGCCAGGCGGAAGTCCCAGACGAGGTCGGGCTGGATGAAGGGGGCGATCATGGCTCCCGAGGCACCGTCGACATGGATGGGGATGTCGAGGCCGGTCTTGCCCTGTATGGTGTCGAGGGCATGTGCGACCTTGGCCACGGGCTCGTACATGCCCGTGTAGGTGACGCCCATGATCACGACGACGCCGATGGTGTTCTCGTCGACGTTGTCCTCGAGCCTGTAACCGTCGAGGACCTTGTGCTCAAGGCTGATGGGGACGTAGCGGGCCTCTATGTCGAAGTAGTCGCAGAACTTCTCCCAGCAGACCTGTACGGCGCTGGTCATGATGAGGTTGGGCCTGTCGCACGGCTTGCCCTCCTTGCGGCGCCTCTCCTGCCAGCGGCGCTTGAGGGCGAGGCCTCCCAGCATGCAGGCCTCCGACGAGCCCGTGGTGGAGCAGCCCATCGCTTCCATGGGGTCGGGCGCATGCCAGAGGTCTGCCAGCATGTGCCAGCAGTAGCTCTCCATGGCGGCGGTACGGGGGTACTCGTCCTTGTCGATGGCGTTCTTGTCGTATGCCTCCGAGTAGAGCTTGTCGGCATATCCGTCCATCCAGGTCGACACGAAGGTCGCGAGGTTGAGGCGGGCGTTACCGTCGAGCATCGAGTCGTCGTGCACTATCTGGTAGGCGGTCTCTGGGAGCATCGACTTCTTCGGGAACGTGAAACGGGGTGCCGACTCGACCTCTCCAGGGCGGGAGAAGATCGGATTGAGCTCGACACGATTCTGACGACTTGTCATGATGAGCCTCCTTGTTTCGATTGGTCTGCCCTGATGCACCTCATTCCCAGCAGATGAATAAAACTGTCGCATACGCGTAATCTGCATAATGTGCGACATATTAGACAGATTAACGGTATAAAGACCCTGCAGAACAGGGATAATCCCTTACACTATCGAGGTCAGAGATGTGCCATGACCTCCTGAACCGCTCTCTGGATTATGCTTTGGTCAAGAGGATGGATTGGGATGAGGTGAATATTCCATCCATGTGGATGGGGGCGTCTGACACGACGGACCGACGTGGGCAAGGGGCTTGGCATCGGTCGAATGAACTATGATGTTAGATGCAACGAGCCCTCTGGGCCATCAAACAGGGCCCCAATCTATCCCATCATGTCGATGATGCGTGTCAGAAGCTCCTCCTGCTTCTTTGTTACGCGCTGCCCTTCTCGGCCGTCCCCTTGAGCGTCGGCAGCTGTGCCACGACGACGCCGGCAAGGATGACGACCACCCCCACCCACTGCACGGCCCCTATGGGCTGCCCCAGCACGACCATCGAGATCAGGAGTCCCGCTGGAAGCTCCGCAGACGCCAGGACGGTCGATCGTGCCGGCAGGAGGTGGGGTGTCCCCAGCCCGTAGAGCAGCACGGGCAGGAACACGCCGAAGAGGCCCACCACGACGGCGTAGGGAAGGATTCCCTGCACGAGCACGCCCGACGTGAAGTACAGCGGGCACACCAGCAGCGACATCAGCCCCGTCCCCAGGCAGACGATGAGGCCGCGCTGCTCGTCGGAACAGTCGGGCCTGACCCTTCCCGAGAGCGTGACGAACATGGCGCAGCTTACTGCGGCGAGAAGGGCGCACGCGATGCCGCGCGGATCATAGCCGGCAAGGCCCGTCTGGTAGATCCCGCTCGCGAACACCGTACCCACCAGGATGACGGCGGCCGAGGCGACCTCGAAGACGGTGGGCCTGCGGTGCGTGATGACCACCTGGATGGGGATGCCGATCCAGGTGAACTGGAACAGCAAGGTGATGGCCACCGGGACGGGAAGCAGCGACATGGCGTAGCAGTACAGGATTGATGTCACGCAGGTGAGCGCCCCGACTCCTACGAGCTCGAGGGTCATCTTGGTCCCGAGACGACTCCACCTGTGCCCGAAGGCGTGCCCCACCACCACCGCGATCGCGAAGAAGGCCGCGGCGAACCAGGCCTGGCTGGCTACGACCTGGTTCCACGTGAAGCCAGCCGCGTACGAGAGCTTGTACGAGGTCGCCATCACCCCGTAGCTCGCCCCGCCGAGGAAGACCTCGACCGAGGCGATGCCCTGCTGTGCCCGTTCGTCTCTCATGGGACCAGTTCCTCTCACATCTTGTTGATGTCGGTGAGGCGCATGCGCGGGATGCGCCTGAGCGCGATCAGGTTGACCACCACTGCCAGTATGAAGGTGGTGAGGGCCGCCACGCCGATGGCCATCAGATTGGGCGTGTGGATGAACAGGTTCGTGTCGGTCTCGGCGGACAGCAGCGTGAGGTAGCCCATGAGCATGCCGACGACGATGCCGATGGCGGTGCCTACGATGGTGAGCGCGATGTTGTCGCGGTAGATGTAGCGCTTGGCGTCGCGTACCGAGAAGCCGTTGATCATGAGGACGATGAGGTCGCGCCGCTTCTCCTCGATGAACATGGTCGTGAGGTTCAGGAGCACGACCAGGGCCATCACGACCGAGAGGCCGAAGAAGACGACGACCATCGTCATGCTGAGCGACTGGTACTGCTTGAACGTCGCCATGTTGGACGCATGCTCGTCGACGTACGAGAAGAACCCGTCGATGTTCTCGAGCTTGGATATGAGCGCGTCCTGGTCGGTCCCGCCGAGGCTCACGAAGACGGAGTTGGGCTCGAACGTCGTGCCGAAGGCCTGCTCGTAGTAGTCCTTGGACATCACGACCTCGTTGTGGACGAGGTAGTACTCGAAGACCCCCGCTATGGACAGCTCCCGCTTGGTGCCTGACAGGTCGCGGACGACGATGGTGTCGCCGGCCTTGACCCCCTCGCGAGCGGCATAGGCCGAGCTTACCCATACGCCGTTCGACCTCAGTTGCCTCTCCTGCCCGTCGCTCGCGTCGATCAGGTGGAACATCCCCGAGAAGCCCTCGGAGTCGGCGGGTACGTCGAGGGTCGTCACCTTGGTCTTGCCGCTGGGGGCCAGGACCGAGAGGTAGGAGTGCAGCACGCTCACCCCTGAGGCGCCCGTGTCGTCGATGGCACCCTCCACACGCTCGCGTGCCCCCGCGTCCGACGAGGAGAGCTTGACGTAGGAGTCGTAGTCGTAGATGGCGTCGTACTGTCGGGCGAAGGAGTCGTTGACGTTGCCGTACAGGGTCATGGCCATGGTCACCAGGACCGTGCAGCCGGCCACGCCGATGAGGGTGGAGGACACGCGGAGCTTGTCGTTCAGGAAGTTGCTGACGATCGACTGCGAGTACAGGGGCATCCGCTTCCAGACGGTCCAGCCCTCGAAGAAGCGCGTCCTCGCCTTGGGAGGTTCCTCTCCCTTGAGGAGGTCGACCGCCTGCTTCCTCAGGAGCCTGTGGCAGGCGAGCCAGGTGGTGAGGCCCATGAGGAGGACCTCGAGGAGGCCCACCGCCAACGTGTCGACAGGGGAGAGGTAGCGGGAGACGGACGAGAAGTCGAAGTTGTTCGTGATGACGCTCGAGAAGATCCCCTCGACCACGAGGACGGCCATCAGCACGGCCAGGACCATCCCTGCCAGGACGGCGATCGTCGTGTACAGGAGGAAGCCCTGGGTGATCTCGCGACCTCGGAAGCCCAGGGCCTTCTTGGTCCCGATGCTGACCACCTGCTCGCGTACGATGCGCGAGACGGCCGTGTAGCACACGAGGAGTCCCACCAAGAAGAACACGAAGGCCATCGAGACGCGCAGGCTGCTGAGCGAGGTGATGAACTCCCTCACGCCTACTACGCCCGTGATGGAACGGCGCCCCATGACGATCCAGTCGCCCTTGGACATCGAGTCATAGGAGGCCTGGCTGTCGGCGAGCCGCTCCCGTGCGGATGCGAGCTTGTCCTTTGACTCCTGCAGGGTGACCTTGCCCTGCTCGAGGGCATCCTTGGACTCCTGTAGCGTGACCTTGCCCTGTGCGAGCGCGTCCTTTGCCTGCTGGAGCTCGACCTTGCCCTGTGCGAGCGCGTCCTTGGCAGCCTGGACCTTGGCTTTGCCGTCGGCGAGCTGTTGGCGTGCGTCGGCGAGTCGCTGGACGCCCTGGGCGAGCTCGGACTCCTTCTGGTCGAGGGCCGCACGTCCCGCGTCGTAGGCATCCCGGGAGCTTGCGAGCGTCGTGCCTGCCTCGCGGTAGGTGCGGTAGTCGTCGATCTCGGCCTGGGCCTGGTCGACGTATTCGAGGAGGTCGCCTTCGGGGATGCCGACGTCCCGCGCCGCCTGGGCGAGGTCTACGCCCAGGTCCGTGACCTCGTCAAGCATCTCACGCAGGCTGTCTGCGATCTGGTCGACGCTCTCCGTGCCGCCGAACCCGTTGTCGTGGATCTCGGTGGCGGCCGCCTTGAGGCCGTCCTCGAGAGTACCGGTGGCGGCGTCGTAGGCGCTCTGGCCCTCGTCGAGCTGGGACTTTGCTTCGGCAAGCTGACCTTCCGCGGCGTCCACCTGTGCCTGTCCGTCGTCCACCTGCGCCTGGCTGCTCTCTATCTGCTCTTGCGCGTCTGCCAGCTGCGCCTCGCTCTCGTCGATGGTTGCCTGTCCGTCCACGAGCCTCTGCTCGCTCTCGTCGATGGTGGCCTGCCCGTCCACGAGCCTCTGCTCGGCGTCGTCGATGGCGGCCTGTCCGTCCACGAGCTGCTGCTCCCCGTCGTCCACCTGACCCTGGGCATCGTCTATCTGCTGCTGTGCGTCATCGAGCTTGGCCTGCGACTGTTCACGGATGCTGTCATAGCGGGCCTGCGAGAGGGCCGTGCCCTTCTCGGCAAGCCGGTCCGAGATCGTGTCCGAGGTGCTCGCGTAGGAGTCGCCCAAGGTGGGGAGGCTGTCGAGGCTCGAGCACCGAACGTAGGCGTCGGTGAAGCAGCCGTCATAGGCGGTGTCGTCGAAGGCGGTGCCAGCCGTCACGAGGTAGCAGTCGGCCGTGCCCTCGTAGAGGTTGGTCATGCCCCTGGTGGTCGAGTACCTCATGAGGTAGTCGGGGCGCGTGACGAGGGCCGTGACCGTGAAGGTGCGGCAGGTGAGGTAGGTCATGCCGTCGTCGTCGGTCGCGCCGTCGGGGTCGAGGCTGATCGTGTCGCCGACCGAGACGCCCTGCTTCTCGGCGAAGAGCGAGTCGACGGCCACCTGGTCGGCCTGTGTGGGCATGGTTCCCTCGACGCATCTCGCGAGGTTGGTCCTGGAGGTGTCCGACATGATCCTGGCCACATGACCCTGGTCGTTCATGCTGAACGTGGCGAAGGCCACGCGAGCGCCCTCCACGTCGCTCACGCCCTCCATCTGCGAGATGCTCGTCAGGTCATCCTGCGTGATGCCATAGGAGTAGGAGATGTCGTAGTCGCAGAGGGCCTGCTCCGCGTAGTCCTTCTCGGCTGACGTCTCGACCACCTTGCTGGTCCAGGTGAGCCCTAGGAACAGGGTGGCTCCCAAGGCCACGAACATGACGATCGAGAAGAAGGGCACCCGCGTCGCGCGGATGGTGGCGAGCAGGTCTATGAGCTGGGTCCTCTTCACGGGGACCTACCAGACCAGGTCTGTCGCGTGGGCGGGGCGGCGGTTCACGACCACCTCGTACATGCGGCCGTCGCGCATCCTGACCACGCGGTCGGCCATGCGGGTGATCTCCTCGTTATGGGTGACCATGACCAGCGTCGCCCCGTCACGCACGACCTTCTCCAACAGCGAGAGGACCTCGATGCTCGTGGCGTAGTCGAGGGCCGCGGTAGGCTCGTCGGCGAGGATGACCTTGGGGTTCTTCACCAGGGCGCGCGCCACCGAGACACGCTGCTGCTGGCCGCCTGACAGCTGCGAGGGGTAGCTCGTCTTGCGGTCGCCCAGGCCCACGATCTCGAGGGCCTCGTCGGAGTCGAGCGGGTCGTCGACCAGCTCGCCGATGAGCCGGAGGTTCTGGGAGGCGGTGAGGTTGGGCATGAGGTTGTATGACTGGAAGATGAAGCCGATGTAGTCGCGCCTGAGCTCGGTGAGCTCGGCGCGGCTGGCCGTGGAGTAGTCCCTGCCCATGAAGGTGAAGCTACCCGAGCTGGCCTCATCCATGCCACCGACGATGTTCAGGAGGGTCGACTTCCCACAGCCCGACTCGCCCAGGAGCACGAGCAGCTCCCCCTCGTACACGTCGAGGTTGACCCCCTTCAGCACCTTGGTGACGATGGAGCCGTTGGTGAAGTCGCGCGTGATGTCGCGCAGGCTCATGATGGTCGTGCCTGGCGTCCAAGGCCGTAGGGTCAGGTCGCTCTCATCCAGGGCGATGGCCGCCATCATGGCCATGATCTCGCAGGTGTCGGCGTCCTCGTCCGAGAAGGGCCCTCCGTCGGAGCGGTTGATGAACTCGAGGCAGCCGAGCGTCTCGTGGCTGTTCGAGACGGGCACGCAGACGAGCGAGGTGATGTCGACGTCGGGGAGGCCCACGTCATCTGCCGGCAGGTCACAGGCCTTGAAGTCGAGGAGGCGCTCCGAGGCCCCGCTCGTGAACGTGCGACCCACGATGCCCTCGCCCGGGCGATGGGTCACGGCCGTGAGGTCATGGGGGCATATCCAGTAGTAGGGATGGAGTTGGCCGTCACCGTCGCGGTCGAGGTACCACAGCACCGCCATGGACGCGCCACATTGCTCGATGATGATCTTGAGGCCGGCGCGCACGGCCTCGTCGAGGGTCGTGGCGTTCGCGATCGCAAGCTGCACCTGGCCGATCGCCTTGTAGTGTCGGATGGCAGACTGGTCCATGGGTCCCGCCTTCGTTCGAGGGCGCCGCGATGTCGGACTTGCCCACATCATACCCAGCGGTGTCGAAGAACTGGCTCCCTACGTGCGTCTTTACCGGCTAACGGTGGCACACGTGCGGAGGACGGGGGTCGGATGGGCGTCTGTGGCCATGCGGTGGGGCAGCCCGTCAGTCAGCGGGTCCTTCTCGCCAGCGTCGAGCCCATGAGGCAGAGCGTGCCGAGAAGCACCATGGCCGTCGCGACGCCACTGTCTGTGCCATCGTCCGTGTCGGGCAAGGCCCTCGCCCAGGACGAGGGGGTCGTCGTCGCCTCGCCCGGGGTGTCTGCGGTGGCCGGTGTCGTGGGCGTCGCTGGTGTCGTGGGCGTCGCCGGTGTCGAGGGCGAGCTCGGGGTGGACGGGACCCACTCCTGGTAGACCACGTCCGAGCCTTCCGCCACGGCCTCCGCCGTGACTGCCGGCATGCTCACCGTGAGCACGGTCCCCGCCGTGAGCGGTATCGAGGCGAGCGTCTCCGTGCGCGTGAAGGTGTCGCTCTGGTATGAGAACTCGCGGATCGTCGGCGTCACGTCGACGTCGGAGGCGCTCGTTATGCTCACGTCGTAGGTCGTTCCGAGTGGCAGGTAGACCACGACCTTCCCATCGCTCAGGCGCGCATGGATGGTGGGGTCGCTCCTCGTGAGGATGGTGGCATCCTCGAGCGTCGCCACCACGTCGCCGGTCTCGGTATCGGTCACGGTGATGTTCAGGGCCGACCCGTCAGCCGGCACGTCGAGGACGAGCTGGCGGTAGCCTGCCGCCTGCGTCGCGGTGGGGGCCTGGGGATTCGCGAAGGCACCACCCTCGGCCCGAAGGAATGCCAGGTAGGTCTGGTAGCTGTGGGCGTTATAGATGCCCGAGAAGTTGCCGACGAGCGTGCCGACGTTGGGGAGGCCCTGGAAGTAGTCGGAGAAGGCCAGACCCAACACGGCGGTCTGGACGCTGCTCGTCGACTCATCGAGCTTCGTCGCGTCCGCCACGATGCCGGCATCGCCCACGGCCTGCTTCACCACCTTGCCTAGGTTGAAGAGCAGTCCCGTGTAGTCGCCTGCGTCTATGTAAGGCTTTGCCGATGCAGTCACGGACTCGACCAATGCCGACTTCTGGGTGGGCGTCGCGCCATAGTAGAGGCCCATCAGATAGGTCAGCGCGTCCTGCACGGACGGGTCGAACAAAGTCGTTGTGGCGTAGAGCTCTCGGGAGAGGTTCTTCGCCAGGAAGCTCGCGAGGACCGACGTGAACTCCCCCTGCGTCTTGACGGCGGAGGCTGGGTCATCCACGAGCGAGCTGCCATCCAGCTTCTTTGCCATGAAGTCGTCTACCAGGTACTGGGCGTCGGGCGAGATGGCGGCCAGCTGGGCCAGCATGTCATCGCGCCTCTGGGCGTAGCCTGTGTCCGCCGCGTCAGGAAGCACGTGGTCCGTGCCATAGCGGGTGAAGTCCCAGCCGGTGTCGCTCGGGGGGATGCTGGTGATGAGGTCGGCGGGGAGGACCACGTTGTGGATGTTGTCATAGAGGGCCGCGTCAGCCTCGGTGTCGACGGTCGTCCTGGGTGTGGCGAAGAGGTAGGCATAGATGTCGGCGAAGGGGCTCGACTCCTGCGCGCCGAGGCGTGCGGCCGCGAGGTCGGCGATGGCTGCGCCGCGGGAGTAGCCACAGAGCCAGAGCTTGGCGTTTCCTGTCACATGGGCTTGCATGTACTCGTCGAGGGCGCTGACGAGCTTTGCTGCCGCCGTGGTGAAGCCGGCATGGTCGCCGACGTCACCTGTCATGACGTTGTTCAGCCACTCCATGCCGTAGCCCTCGCCGCGCACGCTCACGACCACGAGCGTGTATGGGCCATCTGCGCCCGTGACCTGCTTGCTTGCGATGACGAAGCCCACCGAGTCGGCGGTGGGCACGGAATCCAGGTCATGGCTCTCGACGTCGGTGAAGCCCGTCTCGTCCAGAAGGGCTTGTACGTTGCAGTCTGCGTCGGCATAGGTGGTCAGGTCCGTCCTCGAGGCGGGCAGGGTGGCCATGGACAGGCAGAGGGACATATCGGCGAGTTGGGCGTCGAACGTGGACGCGGGCGAGTCGAAGTAGGTGTCGCTGTAGCGGTAGAATGCGGCGACGTCGCTGGTCGCGGAGGTCGTCGTGGTGTAGTCAGGTGAGAGGAACACCCCTTGTATGGTGTCGTCCGTCTGGGCGAGCGCCGAGGTCGGCAGGAGGCAGACAAGCGACAGCGCCATCAGCATGCCTGCGATGAGGCAGGGAAGCGCGCGGACGATGGCGGGACTCCTGGAGGAATCACCCGAGCGGGTCGTCGGGTGTACGGGGATGGCACGCAGCGTGAGGCCAGCCATGGTGAGGTCCGATCTTCTCGAGGAGCACCTGGCGGTTCATCAGAGGGAAGGACTTTGATATATGGCATCCTACTCTGGTCGGACCCTGGTTCAGTCGACTCTTCGGTGAGAGCGCTGGAAAAGGCCTTCGTGCCTCTCGTATGCCATCCGTTGAATGTATACTTTGCATACTGTTGGAGGGTCTATTCGTCCATCGGAGAGGCGTCTTGGAACAGGTATCCCGACATGGCACGGGACTCATAGGGAGCAGGGCCATCCTGCGCCTCATGACATGCCTGGTGTTGTGTGCCTGCGTCGCGGTCGCCCCGAGGGTTGCTCATGCCGCTGCCACCGGGTCTGGTGACGTCTTCTATATGAGCGGCAGCACCGATGGCGGGGGCGAGGCCACCGGGTCATCCGTAACGATGACCACCTGGCTGTCCTCTATCGACCAATACAGCAACGCTGCCTACAACGGCATATTGGGCGGGTTCGCCCTGAAGGACGAGTGCACGCTCTCGGGGGCCACGCTCGACCCGGGCGGCACGGCCATGAACAAGTACTTCCGCACCTCGAGCACGGTGGCCGACCCGCAGATCCTCAACCTCACCAGCGCGTCCTCCATCACCACGGGCACCGCCGCCAACGTCACCACCTTCACCAACATGACCATCAACCTCACCGGGGCAAGTCACCTCGACTGTGCGGCAGCCGGCACCATGAGGTTCGTTGACTGCACCATCAACCTCAGCGATACCAGCTACCTCACCAACGCGGGCACCATGAGCTTCGACGGCTGCACCATCACCGTTGCCAAGGCCGCCTCCATCACCACCTCCGGCACCACGACGCTCACCGACTGTGCGCTCACCGGCACCACGGACCGGACGAGCGCGCTCTTCTCGGTCACCGGCGGTACCACCGAGGTGGCCGGAACCACCACCATCACGGGCATCACCAACACCAGCGGTGCGAGCGGGGGCAGCGTCTTCAACGTGAGCGCCGGCACGCTCAAGCTGGCAGGTGGAACCATCTCAGGCTGCAACATCGTGGCCCCCCAGGGCATCAACGGCGGCGGGTCCGTTGCCTATGTCGGCAACGGTACCATCGAGCTGTCCGGCACCACCGTGAGCGGCTGTGGGAATACCACCAAAGAGCAGTACACCTGCTGCCCGTTCGTAGTTGCTGGCAGCGGCACCATGAACATGACCGGTGGCTCCATCACCAACTGCAACGGCTCTCATGGTGGAGCTGTCGCCGTCATCGGGGCGACAAGCTCCCTCAACATGAGCGGCGGCTCGATCACGGGATGTGCCGCCTCCTACGATGGGGGCGCGCTCTTCGCGATGAACGCCAATGCCACCATCAACATGAGTGGCGGGTCCATATCCGGGTGCACCGCGAAGCGTTCCGGCAGCGCCATCAGCGCTCGCGCGGATACCGTGGTGAACATCTCGGGTGGTTCCATCACCGGTAACAGGCTCAGCTCGACCGACGGCATGGGCGTCAGCATCGCGGCTGTCGCCGGCTTTGACGGAATCGGCACGGTGACCATCTCGGGCGGTCCCATGATCTCGGGAAACACGACCTATGCGGGTGCGGCGGCTGACGTGATGGCCTACTCCGCGACCTCCCTGAAGATCGGCGACCTGACTACCTCCGCCAATGTGGGCATCACCTCGAGCACGCCGTCCTTGCTCGCGCAAGATGCCCAGTTCGCCGCTGCTTCGAGCGGCACGGCCAGCTCCACCACCAGCCTCGACAAGCTCTTCAATGACTCCACGTCGACGCTCATGGGCACTGCCGGCACTGGCTCGGCCGTCACATGGGGCACCTACGTCTGTCAGATCAGAGACGACGTCACGGGGACGGTCCTCGCCCGCTATGCCTCGCTTGCCGCCGCCTGTGCCGCTGTCGACGACAACCAGACCATCGAGATGCTCCAGGACGTCACGCAGACGGCAGGGATCACGCTTCCCGCCAAGACCTTCACCATCACGAGCATGGACTCCAGCGCCTCCAACACCATCAACCGTGGGTACACCGGTGGCAGCCTGTTCACGACGGTCTCAGGCACGAAGCTCACGATGAAGGGCATCACCGTTGATGGCCAGAAGGACACGTACTCCTCCGACAAGCCTGGTGGCGTCCTCGCTGTCGCGTCTGGGAGCACCTTCGTCATGGGCTCCGGCTGCACCATACAGAGCTCCAAGGCATCCATCTCGGGTGGTGGTTCGACAGGCGCCGGCGCAGTCTACCTCTTAGGCACGATGGAGATGCATGATGGCGCCCTTGGTAAGGGGTGCACGACGACGAACAACTACGGTGGGTTCCTCTATCAGGAGCCCGGTTCCACGTTCACGGCCGACGGCGGTGAGCTGAATGGCAACTCGTCCGCGTCGTCGGGTGGGGCCATCATGCAAGCCACGGGTGGCGTCTGCACCACGACGCTTGGCGGCACCTTCTCGGCCACAGGCAACAGCTGCTTGGCAAACGGTGCGGTCATCCACGGTGGTGCTGCTGGAAGCGCCATCAACATCCAAGGTAGCGCCACGTTGAAGAACAACACCTGTTCCAGCTCCAGCTGGTCCGGCGGAGCGGTCTTTGCCTATAATGCGACGGTCAACATACAGGATTCGCCGACGATCACGGGTAACACCAACACCGATACCGACGACGCAAGCGTGACGACCAGGAACGTCGCCCTTACGGGAGGCAACGGCAAGCTCGTCGTCACTGGCAACCTCACAGGTGGTGAGGTGGGCATCTATTCTGGCAACTATAAGGCCGGCACCGTCTTCGGTTCCACGAGCTCTGACCCGGCCACGGCCTACTCAGGGTTGGAACGCTTCACCGACGACCGCGATGCGACCCTCTATGGTGTCGCTGGCTCTGCCGCGAACGTGATATGGGGCACCACAGGCCCTCTCAGGGTCTACAAACATGTGAGTGGGACCTACGCGGACATGACCAAGTCCTTCTCGTTCACGGGGACGATGACCAAGGCGTCGGCCAGTGCAGTCACGAGCTTCGTGGCCACGGTCTGCGATGCGGATGGGAACGCGACCGGCACCACGGTGACGTTCACGTCAGGTACGCCCGCGAGCTTCTCGCTATCGGATGGTCAATACCTCGACCTCACCGATGTGCTCACGGGTACGACGTTCTCGTTCGCCGAGGATGCTGCTGATGGCTATACGTTGACCCTCCCCACCACGGACGGCTGGAACGCGGTCGGCACCGGTGCGACCCTCACCACCAGCGGCCGCGTGGCCTCGGGCGAGGTCGGCACAGATCTCACGCGGGCAGACTTCCTCAACACGAAGACCGATGTGCCCGTGACGGCGACGAAGGCAGGCGGGTCGACCGCATGGCCCCTCATGGTGGGGGTCACGTGCGGTGTGCTGGCTGTGATGGTGGCCTGGCGTCTCCGCCGCCGCCGGTATGTCGGGTCCCACTTGCGCTGACCCAGGTGTCTGGGTCGCGGCGAGGATACCCGACGGGCGTAACGAGACGGTTCGTGAGGGCCTTCTGGACAAACGGGGCATACGGCCTATGACCAGGCCGTGAACCTTGCACGAAATCGTGGGAGCTCATGGGTCCACAAGCTATGTCGCGCGGTCGGTGGCGACGGCTGAACCGAAAGCTCCTGTTGATGAGGTGTCGCGAGGTGGTTCTCCGTCCGAGCGGTGGCACAAATCTGAAGATAGACATCGTCGGCTCAGGCCTCATCAGAACAAGATGAATATTGATATTCAATAACCACTGGTGGATGTCTTGCTCGCAAAGCATCAACAATTTAGCGTCATGATTGCGGCGCATCGAACGATGGCTAAGTTCGATTTCTTGCCACCAGGCTCTCGAACCATCTCCCATGGGTGCGGCGTGGATCGACGGCATCGACATCGATGCCGCCCGTCGGGCAGCCTGTCTAAGCGTTCATCTGCCGTTTCCTATGGGTCGGCCCCTCTCGGCTAGTAGGTCAGTCCCGTGTCTGCCTCGAAGGCCTGGGCATACTGTGCATAATAGCCGCGGTCGGTGAACGCGTAGGGCGAGTCAGGGCTTCCCAGTAGGTCCTCGGGCAGGTTGATGAGCAGGAAGCACAGGGCGAACATCGTGGCCACCGCCATGACCCACTGCTTGGCGGTGGGTCGCGGCGCCTTTCCGAACAGCTCGATCGCCAGGCCCACGGCCACGGGCAGGAAGCCAAAGAGTGCGGTGACGAGCCCGGGGGAGTAGAGGGTGCTCATGCCGTAGGTTCCGAAGGTCTGCATCGACGTGATGCCGATGGCCACGTGGATGACCACCTCGAACCCGGAGAAGAGCATGATGGCGATACCTGCCGGCTTTCGGAACCCCCAGACCTTGAGCACCACCACGCCCAGGATCACGCCGCCGAAGTTGGTGACCATGTCGGTGAGGCGGTTCATGGGATAGCGGCTGAGAATGTCCGACCCGTGGCTCAGGTTGTACGAGTAGTGCAGGCCACCGGGGAACACCCATTCCTCCAGCACGTGGAGCACCAGGACGATGACGGCGAGGGTGCAGAGAATCTGGACCCTCGACCACGTGGCGCGGTTCTTGTAGACCTGCCAGCCCAGATAGATGCCGATGCCGACCATGACATAGAGCCAGATGGACAGCCAACCTTGGATGATTGTCTCCATGACGCTCCTCTCGTCGATTTACGAAACTAATGTAGCGAAATGGTAGGTACCGATACAATGGTTGCGAAACGAGTGCTCCACGAGGGACGAAGGTCGTAGCGGAACCTGAGGAGACGCCATGTACCACATCAGCCACGACAAGCGCAGCGAGCGGTCGGCCGAGACGATCTACGAGGGACTCCTCCGGTGCCTTGAGGAGAAGCCCTTCGACCGTATCACGGTGAGCGACCTGCAACGGGCCTCGGGCGTGGCGCGGACCACCTTCTACCGTTGCTTCGATGACGTCTCGGACGTGCTGACGTGGAGGTGCGACGCCTGCTTTGCCGAGGTCCTGGGCCAGTGCGGGCCCGAAGGGTTCGCCGATGAGCTGGGTCTTGTCCGGCGATACTTCGAGTACTGGATGCGTCACAGCGACATCCTCGAGCTGCTGGTGCGGATCGACCGGCAGGACATCATCTATGCCTGTCATATGCGGGCCGCCGATGCCCTGCAGGAGCGCTATGGCAGCGTGCCGGGTCTTCCCGATGGCGAGGGCGACTACTTCATGGCGCTGCGCACGGGCCTCACCATCAGCATCCTCACCACGTGGTTGAGGCGCGGTCGCACGGAGAGCCCGGACGAGGTCGCGGACATCGTGAAGGGGCAGGTGGCCATGATCGCGCGTGGCAGCGGGGCGTGAAGCTGACGAGGATCCCAGCAGAGGGGGATCTTGTCTAACTGACGCGCACCTGGCGGCGGCGAAGGCCCGCGGCGAGGGCGATTCCTGCAGTGCCAACCGCCACGAGTGGCGCCGTTGGGATGGTGCCGTCACCCGTGGCGGGGATGCTCGAAGTCGTGGCGGCCCTGACCGTGGTCGTGGTCTCCTGTGTGCCGGAACCCTCCGGTGCAGTTGCGACGCTGGCCACGGTCACGGTGACCCGTGCGCTTGTGTTGACCTCCGTGCCGTTCGCGAGGACGCGGACGGTATAGGTCACGGGATCGGTGCCGGTGTTAGCTGGGAAGGCGATGGAGCCCGTGGCCGTGCCGTCGGCGCCCACGGGGTAGGCGACGTGTGCCCACCCAGCGTCGATGGCGTTGCCGTCAGCATCGAAGACCTGCAGCGTGAGCGTATCGCTCACGTTCTCCGTGGCAGACGAGAAGGACAGCGTGGCCCCGCTGGCGGCCAGCTCGCACGAACCGCCGGCCACGAGCGTGCTCACCGTGTCGGGGAAGTCGACCGTGAACGTCATCGAGGTCGCACCGTCGTCGCTGGTGGAGATGGTGATGCCGGAGTCCACGCGGGCGGCCAGGTCATCGGACCCGTCGTACTCGAGCAGCTTGTCCGTGCCGAGCTCGATCGTGTTGATGGTGGTCTTGTTCATGAAGGGATACCGCCAGAGGGCGCGGCCGCCCCCGATTGAGCTCACCTCAGGGTAGATGGGCATGACGCCCGGTCGGTGCGTGGTCACGTTGACGGTGTTCTCCACGTCCTTGTCGCACTCGCTTCCTACGCCGCATCTGGTGGCGACGCCGTCGTCGACGTGCCACGCCACGATGCCTCCCCCGAGGTTCGCATAGGGATAGAGCTCTAGGTTGCTCGGCACCACCGCCTGGCCGAGGAAATAGAACGTCTGCAGCGCCTCGTCGAAGGATTCGTACTCGCGGTTCTCGATGAGGTAGTACTCGTCGGCGCTCACGTCTATGCGATAGCAGGTGTAGCCCGCGGCATCGGTCTGCGAGGTAACCGTGTACGTGCCGTCCTGGTCGATTCTTGTGGGCGTCACGAATCCCAGCAGTGTACGGCAGTATGCGTCGAGGTCGACGGGCCGAATCTCGCCTCCGAGTGTGGAACCGTTGGCACCCATGTCCATGGTCGACATACCGCCCACGGTGTAGTCCTTCCAGGCGCCGTCTCGGAGGTTGGTCGAGTCATAGAGGTCGGGGAGCCCCAGGTAGTGCCCCAGCTCGTGCGTGAACGTCCCGATGGTGTTGTGCCCCATGACCTCGCCGTCATACATGTCCTCGCCTACGGCGACGTAGGAGAGGGCTTCGACCCCGTCGACCGAGAAGGACGAGGTGGGGTATTGCGTGAACTTGGACTGGTGCGCCCAGATGGACGGCTGGTCGGTCGTCGTCGAGGCCTCATAACCGGCGATCACGAAGCAGATGCCCACCTCTTCGTTCTCCAGTTTGCCGTCATGGTTGGTGTCGAAGGAGGCGAAGTCGACATAGGGGGCGGCGGCTTGCAGCGCCTCCGACAGCGTCTCACCAAAGCCTCGCACCTTCTCGGCGTTGGTGAAGTCGCTGCTGATGTTGGGGTGGGCGTGGTCGATGGTGACGTGGACGATGCCGTCGTTGACGGCGTCCGCCGTGTTGGTGTCGCCGTCCGTGCCGTATGCGCACGTCTCGCTGGCAGGAAGCCAGGTGAACTGCCCGTCCGACATCTGGGAGTAGAACGCGGTGAGGCTGTACTCGCCTGAGTACATGTAAGTGCCCCAGTCATACGTGCTGTTATACGGGATGTGCGCGTAGGTAGCGGACGGGTCGCTCACGTCATCGAAGCCTACGACGATGGTGATGACGGGGATGGACTTCGTGGCCTGCGTGCTGGTCTCGGACTGCGTGGTGAGGCTCTCGGCCTCGACAGCTGTGGTGCTCTGGATGCTGTCGAGGGTGACGAGGTCCCCGGACCCGGAGGCGGAAAGCCCGTCGCCATCGACCGTGGCACCGGAGAGCTCTCGATAGGCGGTCTCGTCTGAGTCGGTGAGGTCGCTGCCGGTGAGCGCAGCATCGTCCACGGAATCCTGCGCGGCGGGGCCCAGCTGGAGCGCGCCGTCGGAAGCGCGTGTGACCTGGCGCCACGTGCTCGTGGCTGGGTCCTTCTGGATGAGGGTACCGGCCGAGGTCACGTACCAGCTGAAGCACTCGTCACCCTTGATGTAGCCGGTGAAGCTGGAGCCGTCGGGCTGGGCGAAGGTCTGTTCGGCCGTGGTAGCGGGGACGGCGACGGCAGACGCGGGCTGACCCATCATACAAGCGAGCGTGAGCACGGCGGCCAGGGCATAGGCGGCAAGGCGACGGGTGCTCGTCTGCGTGGTATGGCGAAGCATGGGACCCCTCCTCATCGGTGCTACGTCCGATGAGGTCATAGGCGGCCTCACGGAATACATATCAATGAGGATACGACTTCACGGTGCGCTGAAGGGCGGTATTCCCTCCGCGCACCGTGAGTGGTGCGACACCTAGCTGATGAGGTCTGCCAGGGCAGCGGACTTGTCACAGGCGCCCTTTGCCTGGGCGTCACCCTTGGCACCGACGCCCGCGGCCAGGACCTCGCCGATGACGTCCCAGCCCATGAGCTTGACGGAGCGCTCGAAGGCGAACCTCACGCCGTTCATGGTGGACTCGTCCTCGTCCATGCAGCAGGTGAGCAGTGCCGTCTGCTTGCCGGTGAACTCGTCGCCCTTGTGGAAGAGGCAGTACATGCGGTCGAGTACGGCCTTGAGCTGCGCCGTCATGCCGTACCAGTAGACAGGTCCCGAGAAGACCACGACGTCGGCGGTGAGGATGTCAGGTGCCACCGTGTTCCAAGGGTCGTCATCGAAGACGCAGGGCTTGCCTGTGGTGTAGCAGGCGTCGCAGGCGGCGCAACCATGGATCTTGAGCTTCTGGAGGTCGAGGGTCTCGACCTCGTGGCCGCTCTCCTTGGCACGCTCGGCGAGCGCTGCGCTCATAGACTGGGTGTTGCCGTTCCTGCGGGGAGATCCGTTCAGGATGACGACCTTGCTCATGGGTGCTCCTTGTCTGGGGTGAGGTGTTTGTCGTATGACATCATCGGCCCCAGACGGTGTCTTGTAAAATGCCTGGTCCGGATGCTGGGTATGCACTCGGTGCATGACGGCGGCACGACAGGCCTGGCGCAAATCCGAAGAAAGACATCGTCTGACTGAGCCATGGCGCGAGATACGACACTTGATGCTCACCAGTGCATGCGTTCTACCAGGCGTTACTTTGAGATTCAAAAACATATGTCATGACGGTGCGCTGCTCGAACCATGGCTAAGTTCGATTTTGTGGCAGCCGTCGAGGTCCGAACGGGCCTCGACGGCCGGACGGGCCGCCAGAGGCATGTCGAGGAGGCCGGTCTGCCATGTCTCCGTCACCTTTCCTCTTGCCATGTCCTGCCGTTTGGTGGCCAATGCGTCCATCCAGGTCACTTGTGGGTGATACTTGGTGCAAAGAGCTCCCGTGGAAGGGACAGCTATGGCCCGGGTCTTTCTTGGCAAGTCAGGTTCCTTCGAGGACGTGACGGCGCTTGCGGATGTCGAAGGCCCATCCGAGCGCGGTCTCTACTCAGTACGGTTCCTGAGCGCTCCCGAGAAGGTCTACCAGTATGGTGCCAAGCGGGTGGCCCTTGCCTCCGAGGTCTCGGTGTCATTCGATATGGGGGACCTTGTCTATGTGGACGGGACCCTCTTGGGCCATCCCACGAGTGTCACCCGGCTTGAGTCGGACAACCCCCTGTTCGGTACCCGCCTGGCCATCTCGTGGGACGATTCCCATGGCTTGCACCGCACGGGGACCTTCTTGGCAGGCACGGCCACGTTCGCAAGGCCTGCCGGGGCAAGCTCACTCTTCCGATATCTCGCTGAGGTCGCCAAGGCCACGCGGTCTGATGCGGGAGACCCTCTTGTGCGGGACTACCTTGTCAGGCAGTTCGAGGGGCTCGAGGGGGAGCGCCTTGCGACGACCGCGGCCGGACCACTTGCCGACCCCAAGGAACCCTGTGCCCTCATGGCGGAGGGTGTCGCGACGATCTATCCGTTCGGGTCGAACCTGAGTCAGATGACTGCGGTCGACGCGGCGCTTTCCAGTCGTCTCTCGCTCATACAGGGACCTCCCGGTACCGGGAAGACCCAGACGATCCTGAACATCATCGCCAACCTGGTCCTACGCGGACGGTCGGTCCTGGTGGTGTCACCTAACAACGAGGCGACGCGCAACGTGTCCGACAAGCTCGAGGCGGCGAGGTTCGGCTTTATCGTCGCAGAGCTTGGAAGGCGCGAGAATCGAGATGCCTTCGTGACATCCCAGGAAGATGAGAAGTGCTACCCGGACGATCTCAAGAGCTGGAGGCTCTCGGACTCGGAGCGAGAGGCCACCATCAATGAGGTGACCTCGAATCGGGACGTCCTCAAGGAACTCTACGAGAGGCGGCGCTCCCTCGCCAGCGATCGCGAGAGGCTGAGGGCCTTCGAGTTGGAATACGCTCACTTTGTCAAGACGGACCGGGTGGAACCGATCGCCGCGAGGTCGCGTTCGACGCCCGAGCACCTCTCTATCGTTCGCGACCAGGTCCGCTTCCTTTCCGATACGGCATCGTCGATGCCGCTCATGGACCGTGTGAGGGACGTCTTCCTCTGGGGTATCGGCAGATGGCATGACTTCGACGAGATGACGGTGGCCACAGAGGCCCGTCTTGACCGGGGGATCCTCGAGCGTGATCTGGACCTTGCCAGGTCGGAGGTCGCCAAGGCCGAGGAGGTACTCGCATCGCATGAAGAGGAGGACCTCGAAGGCTTGGTCCGCGAGAGGTCGATGGCATTGCTCCGCGACGCGCTCTTCCGGCGCTATCGGAGGTCCTCTGGCCATCGGCGGCGCACCTTCGACAACCCGTGGAAGGACCCGATGGACTTCCGCGACGAATACCCCGTCATCACAGCCACGACGAACTCCGCCCGTGCGCAGATGGGGAAGGGCGGAGTCCCCTTTGACTATGTCATCATCGACGAGAGCTCCCAGGCGGACCTGGTAACGGGTTTCCTCGCCTTGTCGTCTGCGCGGAACGCCGTGGTGGTGGGTGACACGCACCAGCTCCCGTGTGTCATATCCCAAAGGGACAGGGAGAGGGCGCGGCCCTGCTTCGAGAGCACCGGCCTCGCGGAACGTTACGACTTCACGAGGCATAGCCTCCTCGACTGTCTGGACGAGTGTGTGAGGACGGCAGGCCTTCAAGCTCCGATGACATTGTTGAGAGAGCACTATCGGTGCGACCCTGACATCATCGGCTTCTGCAACCAGCAGTTCTATGACGGCGAGCTGATTGTGATGACCAAGGCAGGGAACCCGTCCCGACCTGCTCTCTCGTGCGACCTCAGTCCCGACGCGAACCTCGATCGGAAGGCGACGTTCAACAAGGTCCAGGCGGAGATGTTCGCGCGGGATGTCCTCCCATCCCTTCTCGAACGCTATGACGCGAGCGACATCGGTGTGGTGACGCCGTACCGCAAGCAGGCCGATGGGATGAGGTCGGGGCTGCCTCTCGGCGTGGAGGTGGATACCGTCCATAAGTTCCAAGGGAGGGAGAAGGACGCCATAACCCTTGTCACACGCTCGAATGACATCAACGGTTTCATTGACAGCCCGAATCTCCTGAACGTCGCTGTCTCGCGGGCGAAGGGCTCCTTCTGCCTCATCGCCTCACCATGTGTGGTCACCGGGTCGAGCAACCTCGCGGACTTGAGGCGCTACATCGAGTACCACGCCGGGAAGGTCACACAGACCAAGGTGCGTCCTGCGTTCCCCCTGCTCTATCCTGCTCAGGCCGAGGGGCGGAAGGCCTTCGTCCTCAGACGTGGATATGACGAGACGGAAGAGTACTCCGAGATACAGGCAGAGGAGTACGTCAAGCTCGTGCTCGAGGAAATGGGGGTGACCTCGCAGATCGGCTATAGGCGGAACTATCCGCTGGCCTTGCTCTTCGAGGAGATGGGCCGGTTCGACGATGACGAGCGGCGGTTCATCCGGACCTCTGCCCATGCCGACTTCGTGCTCTTCCGCACAGTCAATCGCAGCCCCATACTCGAGATCGAGGTGAACGGCTCCCAGCACCTGACGGACCCCAGGCAGAGGAGACGGGATGCAATCAAGCGTTCCATCCTCGAGAAGGCCATGCTTCCGCAGGTGGTCTTCGAGACGAACGACGAGCGGGAGCAGGACCTTGGCATGCTCCAGAGGGCGCTCGAGGCCGCGCTTGGCTTCAAGGGTGATGCAGTGACACCGATGGGACCAGGTCATGCATCCGTCTCGGTCGCCGTGTCCACGCCTGAGATGCCTTTCGCTGACGGGCAGGATTCCCAGGCCACCAGCCTCCCTGGGCCTTCCGCTCGATGAGCCAGTACGTCATACCGCCCAGGAGGTAGGCGAGAAGGTCCCACGGGTCGCTTATACTGTGGGCTATGAGGAGCGGGACCACGTACTCCCATACCAGGCCGCATCCCAGGATGTAGGCGCCGCATGTGAGCGGCCGAACGATCCTGTGGCTCGGTCTGACGCCATCGAACAGCAGGTTGGTGTAGGCCAGGAAGGCCACGCCTGCGAGGTAGTCGTTGGCATGGCCGCTCATGAGCCACCCTGCGGCGGTGCCGGCAAGGGCAGCCTTGAGCACGACGTTGTTGGCCAGGTAGGCACCCATCGCACCTGCCAGGACGAGAAGGTCGCGTCGGCCGCACCTGCCTAGCCGAGCGCGCCAAAGAGCCAGAGCCCGAGGGCGATGCCGAACCCGATGATGAGTATCCATGAGCAGCATCCCCTCCCGCCTGCGTCAGCCATGAGGACCTCCTTGCCTGAGTCACCGACACCCATCGCGCGGGACAAGCCTAGTCGGGGCCTCGGACACAAATGCCGCATCGTCTGCCGTCGGGCGGGCGAGAGGGCACGTCTGCGTGCCCGTTGCGTAGAAACCGTCCCTGTGACGTCCCAAGCGGATAGACTCCCTTCTAAGGACATTCTTCCGCGTGTCTAACCGCTTGGGGGCCAGCATGGACGGCACCGATGCAGACAGGACCCCGAGGGGCCCCACGCCTGCCGAGCTCAAGGAGAAGTACGGCCTCTCCCGCCAGGAGCTCCAGAGGGTCATCGAGTCCATCCCTGCGAACGTCTTCTTCAAGGACACGCAGGGCCGCTACCTCATCGCGAGCCATACCTGCCAGATGATCAGTGGTGGGGACGAGGGCTTCACCCTCGTCGGCAAGACAGACCTGGACATCCAGCCAGACCACGAGCTCGGCCAGCGCTATCTCGACGAGGACCTCGAGGTGGCGGCGACGGGCAGGAGGTTCTCATATACCCAGGAGATGGTCTTCGAGGGCGAGAGCTACTACTACGAGATCAGCAAGAGCCCCGTCTATGACGATGACGGTCGGATCATCGGCGTGACGGGCTTCGTGAACGACGTGACCAAGGCCACGCGTCTGGGGAAGGAGCTCTACGAATACAGCGTCACCGACAGCATGACCCAGGCATACAACCGCTCCTACTACGAGCGGCATCCCCAGGAGTTCGCCCCGGCCGACCTGCCCGTGTCGGTCGTGATGGCAGACTGCGACAACCTCAAGTACCTCAACGACACCTTCGGTCATGACCAGGGGGACTACCTGATCACGAGCACCGTCGCCAACATCCGTCGGCATACCGGGAGGTCGGCCGAGATCATCCGCATGGGTGGCGACGAGTTCCTGATGCTCATCCCCGCCTGCGACGAGGCACGGTGCCGGTCGCTGCTCGCGGCCATCAAGGCCGACGAGGCCCGCGTCCACGTCCAGGACACGACGCTCTCCACCTCGTATGGCTACGTGGTGGTGGATGACGCCGCCATCTCGCTCGAGGATGCCGTGCGACTGGCCGACCGGTCGATGTACGAGGACAAGCGCCGGCGAGCCCAGCAGCATCTCTTCAAGGACCTGCGCGACGGGATCTGAGGCATCGGGAGGGCGGACGGCCATCGTCTGTGCCTCCCCGTCGCCCGTCCCTTGCCGTATCCTCGAGGGGACGCGTCATGCCCCGTCGAGCAGGAGGCCCGAGTTGACCCTACAGCAGCTGCGCTATGTGGCGAGCATCGTCGAGGCAGGCTCCTTCAACGAGGCCGCGCGCAACCTCTACGTGGCTCAGCCCACCCTCTCGGGTGCCATCAAGGAGCTCGAGCGCGAGCTGGGAATCCACATCTTCAACCGCACCTCTCGCGGTGCGACGCTCACTGACGAGGGCGCGGAGTTCCTCTCGTACGCACGGCAGGTGCTGGAGCAGGCCGACCTTCTGGAGCGCCATTACCTGGGGACCCCTCCGCAACCGCAGCTCTGTGCCATCTCGACCCAGCACTATGCCTTCGCCGTCGAGGCCTTCGTGGCGCTCATACGCGAGACGGGCGCCGACCGCTACAAGTTCACCCTGCGCGAGACGCGCACGCATGACATCATCGAGGACGTGGCATCCCTCAGGAGCGAGGCGGGGATCCTGTTCGAGAACGACTTCAACCGTTCGGTGCTCAGGCAGTGCATGGACGAGCACCACCTGGAGTTCCATCCGCTCTTCGAGGCCGAGCCCCACGTGTTCCTATCGCATGAGCATCCCCTGGCCGACCGCGACTCGATCCGCCTGCCCGACCTCGACCCCTATCCCCGCCTTGCCTACGAGCAGGGCGACGACAACTCCTTCTTCTTCTCGGAGGAGATCCTGAGCACGGTCGAGCATGCCAGGAGCATCTACGTGAGCGACCGGGCGACCCTGTTCAACCTGCTCATCGGCCTGAACGGCTATACCCTGTGCACCGGCGTGCTCAACAGCGACCTCAACGGCGACGACATCGTGGCCGTGCCGCTCGTGAGCGATGAGCGGATGCTGCTGGGATATGTCACCAACCGCCGTGCCTCGCTGAGCGCCATGGCGCAGCGCTACCTTGCCAAGCTCAGGGAGATCCTGTCGGCTGACGGCTTCGAGCTGCTGTCATAGCGGACAGGCGAGAGGAACGTGGCGGGCGGGCAGCCGCATAGGCACCTGCCCACCACGGGCGCTGCTCCGCTCAGGCCGCGACGATGTCGGACGCGGTTCGGTCATGCCCGAACAGGGATGCCGTCGCCTCGGTGATGCGTCGCGCCACCTCGGGGTCGTTCATCGTGTAGAGGTGCACGCCGTCGACCCCATGCGACACCAGGTCGACAATCTGGTCCACGGCATAGGCGATGCCGGCGTCGCGCATGGCGACGTCGTCTGAGCCGTAGCGGTCCATCATCGTCCGAAACTTCTCGGGCAGCTCTGCGTCGCACAGCCGCACCATCCGCCTGATCTGACGCTCGTTGACCACGGGCATGATGCCCGCCTCGATGGGCACCGTGATCCCGGCGCTGCGCGCGCGTGCCAGGAACTGGTAGAAGCTGGCATTGTCGAGGAAGAGCTGCGAGATGAGGTGGTTGGCCCCCGCATCGACCTTCTCCTTGAGATGGGCGAGGTCCGCATCCATGCTCGTGGCCTCGGGGTGCCGCTCGGGATAGCATGCCGCGAGGACCTCGAAGCCCTGGTCTGCCAGGAACCCGACCAGGTCGGCCGCGTGGGCGAAGTCCCCTGCAGGGACCCTCCCCTCCACCGTGTCGCCCCTGAGGGCGAGGACCCGGCTGACGCCCGCCTCCTTGAGCCCGTGCGCGATGCCCGACGCCTCGTCCCTGGTGAGGTAGAGGCAGGTGAGGTGGGCCACGGCTGGGATATGGTAGCGGTCCTGGATGTCCGACGAGATTCGTGTCGTCAGGGAGTCTGATCCCGCCCCTGCGGCACCGTAGGTGACGCTGATGAAGTCGGGGTGCAGCCCCTCGAGGCCGTCGAGCGTGCGATAGATGGTGCCGAGGGGGGCATTGCGCCGAGGGGGGAAGACCTCGAACGACCAGAGGGGTGCGCTCATGCTCCCAGCCCCTGCCTGACCTCGTGCGCGGCGGCGACGAGGTTCCTGAGCGACGGCTCGGTCTCGGCGGCCCCACGTGTCTTGAGGCCGCAGTCGGGGTTGACCCAGAGCTTGGCCGGATCGATCCTCTTGAGCATCGCCTCGAGGGCGGCCACGATCTCGTCGGTCGAGGGGACGCGTGGGGAGTGGATGTCATAGACGCCAGGCCCCACCTGCGTCTGGAAGTGCTCGCGGGCCAGGTCGTCCAGGATCTCGAGGTTCGAGCGGGAGGCCTCGAACGAGATCACGTCGGCATCCATGGCGTCGATGTCGCCGATGATGTCGCCGAACTCGCTGTAGCACATGTGCGTGTGGAGCTGCGTGCCGGCGGCGAGGCCGCTCCCCACCAGGCGGAAGGCGGGGATCGCCCAGTCGAGGTAGCCCTTGTGCCAGTCGGCCTTGCGCAGGGGGAGCTTCTCGCGCAGGGCGGCCTCGTCGACCTGGATCACACGGATGCCATGGGCCTCGAGGTCGAGCGCCTCGTCTCGGATGGCGAGGCCGATCTGGAGGGCCTGCTCGCGCCGGCTCACGTCCTCGCGGGGGAACGACCAGTTGAGGATCGTGACCGGTCCGGTGAGCATGCCCTTGACCGGCTTGTCGGTGAGGCTCTGGGCATAGGCCGACCAACCCACCGTGATGGGCCGTGCGCGGGAGACGTCGCCCCAGATGATGGGGGGCTTCACGCAACGGGTGCCGTACGACTGGACCCAGGCGGCATCGGTGAAGACGAACCCGTTGAGGTTGTCGCCGAAGTACTCGACCATGTCGTTCCTCTCGTACTCGCCATGCACGAGCACGTCGAGCCCGACCTCCTCCTGGAGCCTGATGCACGAGGCGATCTGCCCCTTGAGGAAGGCCTCGTATCCGGCATCGTCGAGCTCGCCCTTGTTGTGGCGGGCGCGCGCCGACTTGACCTCGGCCGTCTGGGGGAACGACCCGATGGTGGTGGTGGGCAGGAGGGGGAGTCCCAGCTCGTCCCTCTGGATGTCGGCTCGCTCGGGGCGGGTCGGCGTGCGCGTGAAGTCCGCGTCGACAAGGGTCGCGACCCGCGAGCGCACGGCCTCGTCGGCGCCTGGTCGTGCCTCCGAGAAGAGCCGGTCGTTGGCGGCCAGCGCCGCGTCAGCGTCGCGGCCCTGCTGCGTGAGGTCGGCAAGCCGTCCGAGAAGGGCGAGCTCGTCGAGCTTCTCGTCGGCAAAGGCGAGGTGTTCGGTGACGTGGGCGGGAAGGCCCTTCTCGGCGTCGACGGAGTAGGGCACATGGAGCAGCGAGCACGCCGTGGACAGGACGATGGGGGCATTCGTCGCCGCGGCCAGCCCGTCGATGGTCGCGAGCGTCGTGCGCAGGTGATTGCGCCAGATGTTGCGTCCGCTCACCACACCCGCGAAGAGGGTGGTGCCCTCGGGCAGGGGATGCTGTCGGACGAGCTCGCATGCTTGCTCGCCCTCGACGAGGTCTATGCCGATGCCGTCGAATCCCAGGGAGCATATGTCCTGGAAGCAGTCGCGGGTGTCGCCGAAGTAGGTCTGCAACAGGACCTTGGCGTCCCCCTTGGCCGACAGGACCTGGCGGTAGAGGCTGGAGACCAGCGTGACGTCCTCGCCTGTGAGGTCGCCCACCAGCGACGGCTCGTCGAACTGCACCCACTCGGCCCCTGCCGCGGCGAGGCGCCCGAGCAGGTCGGCATAGGCGGCTGCAGCCTGGTCGGCGAAGTCCGCTGCGGTGCGTCCGTCCTCGTAACGTGCGAGCGTGAGGAAGGTGTATGGGCCCACGAGCACGGGCTTGGTCCGGATGCCGGCCGCGGCCGCCTCAAGGTATTCGTCGAGGGGCTTCGTCGAGGCGAGGTGCAGGCTAGTGTCGGCGTCCAGCCGCGGGACGATGTAGTGGTAGTTGGTCGTGAACCACTTCTTCATGGGGCGGGCATGGACGTCTCCCGCCTCCGCCTGGTAGCCACGGGCCATCGCGAACATCGTGTCGAGGGGGGCAAGGCCGAGCTCACGGTAGCAACGAGGCACGGCATCGAGCATCAGGGAGGTGTCGAGCATGGTGTCATAGAAGGAGAAGTCGCCCGAGGGGATGAGGTCGATGCCGGCCGTCTGCTGGGTGTTCCAGTGCGTGAGGCGCAGGCTTGCGGCGAGGCCCTCGAGCTCGGCCGCGTCCATCTCATGACGCCAGTACCGCTGGACCGCGAACTTGAGCTCGCGTCGTGCGCCGATGCGGGGATACCCTACGACCGATGTCTGCATGCTGACCCTTCCCGTGGATGAGCGCCCCTCGGGCGTTCGCTTGCAAGGAAGGATAGGCGAAATCCTAGTAAATCGGTACTATCTATAATCTATGATATGCGATAGGAATAGACTATAGCATGGGAATCGGGACTCCCGCCACGATGACGGCTGCGTCGCCGTGGCGGCCCCTACAGTGTCAGCTCCTCGCTGCAGGTGGAGTGTGTGATCGTGGAGGCTGTGCTGCGTACCATCGTGGCCGACAGGTCGTCTGCCACCTCGAGCGGGTCGAAGTCGTTCCCATGCCATGAGAACGTCAGCCGGATGGCATCCTCGGCCTCGTCGTACTCGAGCCCTATGGAGAGTGGCTCCTGCGCCGAGAGCTCGCTCGCATGCGGGAGGATGGTCTGGATGCCCAGCTCCTCCACGCAGCGCAGGATCGAGTCGACCTGCCTGCGCGAGAGGGCATGACGCTTGCCGAACTCCTTGAAGGCGTTGTTCATGCCTACGAAGTCGAACCCTGCCGACACGATCTGGTAGCGGAAGACCTTGAGGTGCTTGATGAAGATGCGGGTGTTGGTGCCCTTGGGGTGCTCGAAGACCTCCTGCGGAGTGCCCTGCTCGTAGACGATGCCCTCGTCCATGAACAGGACGCGGGTGGACACGTCATAGGCGAAGCGCATCTCGTGCGTGACGATGAGCATGGTCATGCCGGTCTGGGCCAGGCGCTTGATGACGGCCAGGACCTCGCCGACCATGGTGGGGTCGAGGGCGCTCGTGGGCTCGTCGAACAGGATCACGTCTGGGTGCATGGCGAGCGCGCGCGCGATGGCGGCACGCTGCTTCTGGCCACCCGAGAGCTCGCTTGGGTAGGCGAGCGCCCGCTCGGTGAGGCCCATCGATGCCAGGAGCCGCATCCCCTCGTCGTAGGCGTCCTGGCGGCTGGTCCCCTTGAGCTCGACCGGTGCCAGCATGACGTTCTCGATGATGGTGAGGTGGTCGAAGAGGTTGAAGCTCTGGAACACCATCCCCATGTGCTCATGGACCTCGTTGATGTCCGTGGCGGGGTCGCAGGTGTCGGTCCCCATCACCGTGATGGTGCCCTCGGTGGGGACCTCGAGGTGGTCGATGCAGCGCAGGAAGGTCGACTTGCCGCAGCCCGACGGCCCGATGATCGAGATGACCTCGCCAGGCATCACCTCGGCGTTGACGTCCGTGAGCGGCGTGGCCTCGGCATAGGACTTCCTGAGGTGGGAGACCGTGATGATGGGCTCGCCCGTGCCCTGGGTGGAGGGCACCTGCGGGAGGTCCCTCTCGGGGGCCGTGCCCTGCGTCGCCTTCCAGGCGTCCATGTCGACGTCACGGACCTCCTTGGAACGGTGCGCGGGGTCGATCCGGCGGCTCGCGCGGTCGAGGACGATCGAGAAGAGCCATGAGAGCCCCAGGTAGATGAGGGCCGTCGAGACGAGCGGGAAGAAGGCGTCGAACGTCTTGCTGCGAATGAGGTCCGAGACCTTGGTGAGGTCCATCACGGCGATGAAGCCCACTATGGACGTGGCCTTGAACATGCTGATGAACTCGCCCTTGTAGATGGGCAGGATGGCACGGATGACCTGCGGCGCGATGATCTTGGTGAAGGTCTTCGTCCCGTTGAAGCCGAGCGCCTGGGCTGCCTCGGTCTGCCCGGCGTCGATGCCGTCGATGCCCGTGCACATGATCTCTGCCGTATAGATGCCGAAGTTGATGGCGAAGCCGATGATGGCGACCACGACGCCCGAGAGCCCGCTCGAGGCGAAGACCAGGTAGTACAGGAGCATGAGGATGACGACCTCGGGGATGCCCTGGACGATGCGGACGAGGGCCGCGGCGGTCCTCGACAGCCAGCGCCTGCGGCTCCTCTGCATCATGCAGACGCCGAAGCCCAACGCCGTCCCGAGCACGGCCGAGGCAAAGGTGATGGTGAGGGTCACGCCGAGCCCCGAGAGGATGAGCTGCCAGCGGTCACCCTGCACGAAGGTCTTGTCGAAGCCGGACGTGACGGCCGTGAGGATGCCGGAGGCGCCGGATCCCGTCTCCCCATCCGAGGTGACCCCCTGGTCCGATGCCTTCGTGACGAGCGTGATGCCTCCCGTGTAATGGCTCGTGGCGAAGTCGACGCTCTGCCTGCGCTCGTCCGTGATCGTGATGGACCCTGACGCGATGTCGGCGGAGCCTCCGGTCAGGGCGGGGATGATGGAGGAGAACTTGCCCTGCTGTATGTCGACGTTCATGCCCATGTCCTTGGCGACCATGAGGACGAGCTCGACCTCGAGGCCGGAGCTCGTCCCGTCGTCGGCGACGTAGGACATGGGGACCAGGGTGGAGTCGTGGATGTAGCGTAGGGTCCCGTTAGGTGCGTCATAGCACTCGTACTGGGACCAGTCGATCTTCATCCTGGACTCATCCCCCGAGAGCCACTTCTCCTTGAGGTCGTCCATGGTGCCGTCTGCCAGGTATTTCTCGACGATGGCGCTCACTTGGGCTGTATAGGGGCTGTCCTTGGCAAGTGCCAGCGCGTAGTCCTCCTCGTCGACGGTCTGCGGGAACGCCTTGAGCTCCGGATGGTTGGCGACGATGAGTCGCGCCACCGGATCGTCGATGGCTAGGGCGTCGGCGTAACCCGAGATGACGGCCTGCACGCTGGAACTCGTGTCATCGTAGAAGTCGAAGGTCAGGTCTGGGATGGTCCTCGATACGATCTGGTCGTAGACGGTCCCGGTCAGGGTGGAGATGGTCGTTCCCCCGAAGTCCGAGAGGGATGTGAAGCGTGCCGTGCCATCCTCCGCGCGGGCTGGGGCGGGTGCTGCCACGAGGGTCAGCAGGCAGCTGACGATGACGGTGCAGGCGAGAAGCACGTGACGCCAGCGAGGTCTCGGCGTCGCTGCCTTCCCATGTGCGGTGGATGCGGCCCGCATGGTGCCTCCTTGCCTGGTGGCCTGGAGCGAATGCCCTGTCCATCCTGTCTATCACAGTGTCGGTGCCGGTCAGGCCATGAGCCAGCATGCGTCTGGCAGACGTGGGGAATCGCTCGGGAAGCGGGGGTCGGCGACCGTGGCTCTCGGGGTCCTAGGGCACCAGGACCTTCTTGGCGGCGGTGCTGCCGTCCATTCCGAGGTCCATCACGTAGCGGGTGGCATCCCCTGGGGCGACGACCTCGCAGCGCTCGCATACCTTGCCATGGACGTCGGAGGCCTGCCGGGTGATGCGGAAGGTGGCCGACCCCGCCTTGCGGTTCAGGGTCGCGGCCTCGTCTGCGGTCAGGACGGACGCCTCGTGCACCTCATGGGCCGATGCGAGGGCGACCCCCGACCTGCGCACGATGGCCTCGTAGAGCGACCCCTCCACGTCCGCGCGCGTGAGGCCGGGGCAACGGACCTCGGGCACGCAGGAGCGCTCCAGCAGGAGCGGCCTGCCATCGGCACGGCGAACGCGCACCACCCGATAGACGATGTCGGTCGGGTGGATGCCGAGGACCGCGGCCATGTCGGTGCCGGCAGCCTCCTCGTGGAAGTCGAGCAGCTCCGAGGAGGGCTCCATGCCCATCAGGCGGACCTCGGTGGTGAAGTTGTAGAGGCCGTGCAGGTCACGGTCGAGCTTGGGGTGCGAGACGAACGACCCTCTCCCGGCCCGGCGGATCACGAGGCCCTCGTCGACCAGCAGGGCATAGGCGCCTCGCACGGTGGAGACGCCGATGCCGAGGTCGCGGCTCAAGGACTGCTCGGTGGGGAGGCGGTCGCCCTCCGTGAGCCGCCCGGCCCCGATGCGGGACCTGAGCACGTCCGCAAGCTGGCGATAGAGCGGGGTCGAGGAGGCCTGGTCGAGGTCGTCGGCCGAGACGAGGGGAGACCCTGGTGTCATCGCGTCTGGCATATGGCTCGTTCCTCTCGTCGGGGGCGTCCTTCCTGGCCACAGTCTAGCGCACCTCCCTGTCGCTCCGTGATATTCTATGAAACAACCCAAAGAAATAGAAGAAATAGAAGAAATGCGGTATGCTACGAGCTGGCACGCATGCTCCACGACAAGGAGGCACCATGACCGAAGACCAGAGGAAGTCCCTGCTCGACAGCCTGAGGGGCGGGCTGATCGTGAGCTGCCAGACGCAGCCCGACGACCCCATCTACACCCCGGACATGTCCACCAAGATGGCCGAGGCGGCCGAGTGGGGCGGTGCCGTGGGCATCCGTGCCAACGACCCCGACCAGATCGCCAGGATCAAGGCTGCCGTGAGCTTGCCGGTCATCGGGCTCTGGAAGGTCTGGCATGACGACACGGACGTCTTCATCACGCCGACGATGCACGAGGTGGAGGCCATCATCGAGGCCGGTGCCGACATCGTCGCCATGGACTGCACGGCGCAGGTGACGCACGAGGGCACACGGGCGTGGGACCTCCTGCCCCAGGTGCGCGAGCGGTTCCCCGAGGTCATGACCTTCGCGGATGTCTCGGACGTGGAGGAGGGGCGGCATGCCGTGGAGGCTGGCGCCGACATCGTGGCCCCGACCCTCTACGGTTACACGGCCGCGACGGGCAGCATCGAGTCCGCCGACTACCGCATGCTCGCGCAGTTCTGCCGCGAGTTCGCGGGCGAGTGCTGCGTCATGATGGAGGGGCACATCTATACCCCCGAGGATGCCATGAAGTGCATCTTCCTTGGGGCCCACTCCGTGGTCGTGGGGAGCGCCATCACGCGCCCCCAGCTCATCACCAAGCGGTTCGTCGACCTGCTCGACGGCTATACCACCAACTGGCGTGATGCCGAGAAGGCCAGCCACTAGACGGCAGCCCACGGCATGAGGGGAGGGTGCGACCATGTCACACGTGAACGTCGACGGCGCTCAGAACGTCGAGGTCAGCAAGCCCATTCCATGCGAGAGGACCCCGTCCGAGCAGCTCGCGCTCATGGAGGCCTACACGCAGGCGCACCGCGCGCACTCGGGGGGCGACAAGGCGCGGCGCGAGGTCGAGTGCCTCAAGGTCATCTATCCGGCCCTGTTCAGGCACATGGAGCCTGCCGACCTCATCGCGGGGCGTCTCGACTTCCTGCCCATCGGGTTCGGCTCGGTCACCTCGGTGGGCGGCGTGGGCCACTACTGCGTCTTCCACAAGCTGCGCGCCTTCAAGCAGCTCCTCGCCACGGACGAGGAGCGTGCCCGCGTGGACGCGCTCTATGACTACTGGCAGGACCACGACACCAAGTCGCTCTACTGCCAGGACGTGCTCGGCGACGCCACCACGGGCTTCTTCATGCAGTACGAGCCTCCCCTCATGGCGACGGCCCGGCTCTCGGGGATGATGCTCGACTACACGAAGCTCATGCGCCTGGGCGTGGGCGGTCTCATCGCCGAGGTGGACGCCCGTATCGATGCCGCAGGCGAGAAGGACGGGTTCCTCCGTGCCAGCCGCGATGCGCTGGTGCTGTTCCAGCAGGTGATCGACCGTGAGGTCGAGCTCGTGCACGAGGCCATGGTCGGTACCGCTCCCGGGCGCATGGCCGAGCTCGAGCTCATGGCCGCCGACCTCGGGGCCGTGCGCGAGGCGCCGCCTCAGACCTTCCACCAGGCCCTGCAGCTCTTCTGGCTCTATGCCCTCTGCGCGGGATGCATCAACTACGGCCGCCTGGACGTCGTGCTGGGACCGTTCCTCGCCCACGACCTCGAGGAGGGCACCATCACGAGGGACGAGGCCCATGCCTACGTGAAGAGCCTCTGGACCATGATCGAGAACCGCCGCACCACCGTGAACGGTCGCGTCATCGTGGGCGGCCAGGGACGGCCCGACCCGGGGGCGGCTGACGAGTTCGCACGCATCTGCCTCGAGGTCTGCAAGGAGTGCCGCTATGTGGAGCCCCAGTTCACGCTCCGCTTCGACCACGAGACCCCGGCCGACATCCGCGACATGGCCCTCGATGCCATCGGGGCCGGTGCCACCTACCCGACCCTGTACAACGATGACGTCGAGGTGCCGGCCGTCGAGTACGGCATGCGCGTCAGCCACGCCGAGGCCGAGCAGTACGTGCCCTTCGGCTGCACGGAGTTCGTCATCCAAGGCAGGAGCGTGGGCACCCCCAACACGCTCATCAACCTCCTCAAGATCCTGCAGATGAGCCTCGAGGGCGGTGTCGACCCGTACGACGGCGTCGACAAGGGCGCCGGCGTGGCGGTCCTCCCGCTCGAACGGCTCACGTCCTTCGACGTCCTTCTCGACAACTACCACCGCCTGCTCGACCGCTACATGGACCTTGCCGTGGCAGACCAGGCCCATTCCTATGAGGTCATGAACCACGAGGTGAGCTTCCTGTTCACCTCGATCCTCATGGATGGGTGCCTCTCGCGCGGGAGGGCCCTCCTCGACGGGGGCGTCGAGATCCTGGGCGGCTCGTGCGAGACCTACGGCAACATCAACTCGTCCGATGCGCTCTGGGCCATGAAGACCCTCGTGTTCGACGAGGGGCGCTACACCCTGCGTCAGGTGGTCGACGCGATGGACGACGACTTCCGAGGACCGGGGGAGGAGCGCCTGCGCCTCGACCTCTGGCACGCCGACAAGTACGGCAACGACCTCGACGGCGTGGACGGCATGGCCAACGACCTCTATGAGTACGTGGCCAAGGGCATCCGCGACCGGGGTATCAGGGCCGGTCTGGGCTACTTCCTCATCGTCATCTCGAACAACCAGACCAACACCGACTGGGGCCACATGACGGCGGCGAGCCCGGACGGCAGGCACGCCGGGCTCTACCTCAATCCCGCCAACAACCCGCAGGGTGGTGCCGCCACGAGCGGTCCCACGGCGATGCTCAACTCCCTTGCCAGGTTCGATGCGCGCTATCACGCGGGGAGCGTCCAGAACATCAAGTTCACGCCGCGCATGTTCAACCATGACCGCAAGAAGGTGAAGGTCCTCTTCGACACCTACTTCCGTCGTGGCGGCTGCCAGCTCATGGTGACCGTGTGCGACCGGGGCCAGCTCGAGGACGCCCAGGTCCATCCCGAGCGCTATCCCGACCTCATCGTGCGGGTGGCGGGCTACAGCGCCGTCTTCGTCGACCTGCCCCGCGACGTGCAGGACGAGGTCATCTCGCGCACGCTCTGGGACGAGTAGGGGGGGCGGCCATGGGTGACATCGAGGGGGCGACACGCGCGGCCGACGAGGGCACGGTGCTTCTCGTCATGAACCTCGAGCGCTTCGCGACGCACGACGGTCCCGGCATCCGCACGGTGGTCTTCCTCAAGGGCTGCCCGCTGCACTGCCCGTGGTGTGCCAACCCCGAGACGCAGATGGCAGGGCCGGTCGTCTTCCATGACGTCCGTCGGTGCGTGGGATGTGCCGCCTGCGAGAGGGCCTGTCCGGCCGGGGCCATCACGATGCGGGAGGATGCCGACGGGAGCCCGTGCCCCTCGTTCGACCTCGGGCGTTGTGACGGGTGCGGCGCCTGCGAGCGCGCGTGCCTCCACGAGGCCATCGCGTTGCAGGGCCGTCGTCGAAGCGTGCGCGCCGTCCTCGACGAGGTCCTGCGCGACGCCGACTACTACGAGGCGTCGGGAGGCGGCCTCACCGTGAGCGGCGGCGAGCCCCTGGCGGTCCCCGCCCAGGTGATGCCGCTGCTTCGCGAGGCCAAGGCGCGCGGGCTCGATACGGCCATCGAGACCTGCGGAAACGTTCCCCTTGACATCATCGAGGAGGCAGAGCCCCTGGTGGACCACTTCCTCTATGACCTCAAGCATCTGGACGACCGGGTCCTGGCACGCGTCACAGGCGGGGACGGCGTCCTCATCAAGGGCAACCTCGCCTGGCTGGCACGGCGCTGCCCCCAGAAGGTGAACGCGCACATCCCCGTGATCCCGGGGTTCAACTATGACGCTGGCGTGCTGCGGCCCATGATCGGGTGGCTGCATGAGGTGGGTGTCACCCGGGTGAACCTGCTGCCGTACCACACGCTGGGGCTCGCCAAGTACGAGAAGCTGCATCGCGCGTACGACCTGCCACGTCAGGGCCTTGCCGACAAGGACCTCATGCCGTATCACGAGTACGCGCTGTCGCTTGGGATGGAGTCGAGGATCGGCGCCTGACCCTGTGGCGGGTACAAGGAACGGGAACGCACATGGGGTCCGGGACCGGGGAGCATGCCATGGCCATCATCTCGATCAACCACATCGTCGACGTGAACCACCTCGTGGAGGACGCTGGGCTTCCCTACAAGGTGCATCTGAGCGATGCCTGTGGCAGGCAGTCTTGCTGGGTCGAGGAGCTCGCGGCCCCTGCGAGCGACGACGAGAAGGCCGCCTCGCTCACGAGGCTCCACGACCTGCTCTCGGGCTACTTCCGCCCACGTCGCATCACGCTCGAGTTCGCCGAGGACGGCATGCGCTTCTGGGCGTGAGGGGGGCGGGAGCCTTCCGCGCGACCCTCTCTCGGGCGAGCCCCCGAGGCCCTCCTGCTATACTGCCCCTGTTGCCGTACGGCATGAGGGGCCGCCCCTCGCCGTCGTGCGCCTCGGACGACGGCCCATGTGGCCGGGACGTCCCCATCATTCCGCGGAAGGTCAATTCCCTATGTCACAGTCTCGGTCTCGTGCCGCAGACGGCCACATGCTGCTGCTTGTGGTCATGTATGCCGCCGCGTTCGTCGCGGCGTTCAACGAGAACATCGTCAACGTCGCCCTCATCGACATCATGGGCGACCTCTCCGTCGGGGCGACCACGGCCCAGTGGCTCATCACCGGCTACATGGTGCTCGCCTCCGTCATCACCGCCTCCATGGGGTACCTCTCGAGGCGCCTCTCCACGAGGTGCCTCTTCTTCGTGGCCGTCGCCTCGATCCTGGTCGACGAGGTGCTCTGCATGGTGGCCCCGACCTTCGAGGTGCTTCTGGTGTGTCGTATCATCCAGGCCGTGGGCTCGGGGATGCTCTTCCCGCTCATGATGAACGTGGTGCTGGCGGTGGCACCACGCGAGCGCATGGGGTTCTTCCTCGCGATAGGTGGTGCCTGCATCACCCTGGGCCCTGCCTTCGGCCCGGTCGTGAGCGGGCTGGCGGCCACGCTCTTCGGCTGGCGGGCGATCTTCGTGGTCCCGGCCGTCGCCATGGCGGTGCTTGGCGGCATCGGCCTGAAGGCGGTGCGGAACGTCTCCGAGACCTCTGCTGCCGTGCTTGACGTTCCCTCCCTCGTCGAGCTTGCGGTGGGTCTGACCTGCTTCGTCTATGGCCTCACCGAGCTCTCGACCTCGGTCCTTCTCGCCTGCGGGCTCCTGGTGGCGGCCGCCGTGGTCCTCGCGCTCTTCGTGCGCAGGCAGGGCCGCATCGCGGAGCCCCTGCTCGACCTGCGCCCGATGCGCAACCCCCGCTTCTGGCCTGCCTGCCTGCTCGTGGTCGTGGCCATGATGGAGACCTTCTCGATGAGCGTGCTGCTGCCGCTCTACTTCGAGGGGGCCTGTGGGACGAGCGCCCTCGTGGCTGGTCTGCTCGTCCTCCCCGCCATCCTGGGTAACGCCGTGACCGCGGTCGTGGGCGGTCGCATCATGGACGGACGGGGCGAATGGCCGCTGCTGCCGCTGGGCTTCGCCCTCGTGCTGGTGGGGCAGCTCCTGGTCTGCGCCGCGTCGCCCAGCATGGACATGGTGCTTGTCATGGCGCTCACCATCCTGGTCTATGCCGGCGTCGGCCTGGTGTTCTCGCCGTCGCAGACGGCGGGGCTCCGCACGCTGCCGGCAGACGAGTACCCCCATGGGACGGCGCTCATCAACACCTTCGTGATGGTGGCGGCAAGTGTCGGCTCGTCGCTGTTCGTGGGAATCCTCTCGGGCGCTGCCGATGCGGCCGCTGCGGGCGGGGCCACGGCGGCGGCCGCGCAGGCCTCGGGCTTCTCCGTGGCCGTGCTGGTGGCCGCCGCGATCGCGGCTGCGGGCCTTGCGCTCTCGTTCTGGTATGCCCGCGCGATGCGAGGCGAGTCGGGCACGCGCGTCCACGGATAGGGACTGCCGAGAGGGGCCTGCGGGTCGATTATGCCGTGCAACGTGCGAGCCGCCTCGCGTTGCCTGCCCATAGTGACCCTGGTGCGGCCTTGACCCCGCCTCGCGAGTCGCTTTGGGCAGGCAACCCTACTGCGACCTCGCGTTGCCTGCCCATAGCGACCCTGGCACCCACCCGCCGACTCGTGACGCCGTCTCGCCCGCGACGCATGGCCCTTCTCGCCGGCTCGTCGGGTAGACTCCTAGGCAAGGACGACCGTCACGGGAAGGGGACTGTCATGAGGGCACGCTTCGTGCATTGGTGCATCCATGTGCTCGACAAGGAGGCGACCATCGCGTTCTACGAGAAGGCCCTCGGGTTCCATGTCGACCGCGAGAAGGGCCCAGCCGACGGCTCGTGGTCCAACACCTTCATGGTCTCGCCGGAAAGCCCCTTCGAGCTCGAGCTCACCTGGAACCGAGGCCGCACCGAGCCATATGCCAACGGCGGCAGCAACACCCACATCGCCTTCCGCGTGGACGACATCGACGCGGCGCATGCCCTTCACAAGGAGATGGGCTGCATCGTCTACGAGAACCCCGACATGGGCCTCTACTTCATCGCCGACCCCGACGGCTCCTGGATCGAGGTCCTGCCCGAGAAGGGCTGAGGGCGTCGCGTCGCTTTCGCTTTGGCTTCTCCTCCCGGTGATGTGAAGGCCCTCTCCTGGGCCGTACGTCCGACCGCTGACGGGCTGTCGTGTAGATGCCACCTCTTGTGGGTAAGAGCGCCCATTGGTGCGTTATTATCGGACGTTTTGAGATGGAGGTTCTCGTATGAAGGCAGTGCGGTGGTACAAGGCGGGGGACATTCGCGTCGAGGATGTTCCCGAGCCCGAGATCGATGACGACTATGACGTGAAGGTCCAGCCGAAGTGGTGCGGCATCTGCGGGTCTGACCTGCATGAGTACACCTCCGGCCCCATCTTCATCCCTGTGGGGACCCCACATCCCATCACGCATGAGGTCGCACCGGTCATCATGGGTCACGAGTTCTCTGGCGAGGTCGTCGAGGTCGGTCCCAAGGTCACCAACGTCAAGCCCGGCGACCGCGTGGTCGTCGAGCCGATGGACGTGGACGACACCTGTCCCGCCTGCAAGGAGGGTCGCTACAACCTGTGCGAGAACCTCGGCTTCCATGGCCTTGCCGGCAGGGGTGGTGGCTTCTCCGAGTACACCACGTTCCGCCACAAGTTCGTCCACAAGATTCCTGACTCGCTCCCATATGACAAGGCGGCCCTCGTGGAGCCCATCTCCGTGGGCTACCATTCGCTCGAGGCGGGCGACTTCAAGCCGGGCATGAACGCCGTCGTGGCAGGGGCCGGCACCATCGGCCTCGCCACGGTGCAGTCGCTCCAGGCCATGGGCGCTGCGAAGGTCATCATGGTCCAGCGCAAGTCCATCCGTCAGCAGTACGCCAGGGACTGTGGCGTCGACGCGGTCCTCGACCCCAACGAGTGCGACGTGGTCGAGGAGGTCAAGAGGCTCACGGGTGGTCGCGGCGCAGACATCGCCTTCGAGACCACCGGTGCCGAGCAGTGCTTCAAGCTCGAGCTCGACTGTGTCCACGCTGGAGGCACCGTGGTCGTCACCTCGATCTGGGAGCGGGACGTCACCTTCAACCTCAACTCCATTTGCATCCCCGAGAAGCGCGTGGTGGGCTCGATTGCCTACTGTGACGACTTCCCCAAGGTCATCGAGCTCCTGGGTAACGGCAAGATCCCTGCGACGGGCTTCATCACCAAGCGCATCGCACTCGATGACATTGTGGAGGAGGGCTTCAAGACGCTCACGGGCCCCGAGAAGAAGAAGCAGGTCAAGATCATCGTGACGCCGGACAGCAGCCTCCTGTAGGCGAGGCACCGTACGTCAGGCCGAGAGCGGGCGGGGGAGGGGCCGGGCGGCTCCGCCTCCGCCCGCTCTCATGCCGGCATCTGTCTTCCGACCTACGCCGCGTGTCGCTCCCACGCCTCGTGCGTCTTCGTGAACAGGAGCGGGAGGATGATGAGCCCGACCACGCACAGGAGCAGGTGACCTACGAAGCGTCCGACCCATGCGCCCATGAGCGTGACGATGGGGTCCAGGGCACCCAGGTAGATTCCCATGACGATGATGCTGCCCACCAAGCCGCGGACCACCCGTTCGGCCACGCTGCCCTCGCACGAGTAGCGGACGAGCCGACGGTCGACGAACCATGAGCCGAGTACCCCCATGAACAGCCCGGCGTTGCTGTAGCAGTCGTTGACCATCTTGGCGGGGTCGACCAGGAGCTCGCCGTTGACGTAGTCCATCGGGTACGACTTGACGTTGAGGAACACCAGGATCGCCGCGCAGATCGCATATCCCACGAGAAGGACCGTGAGGTCGCGGCCTGCCCCGTCGTCGACCCACGCGAGCACCTTGCGCACGACGAGGACGGCCGTGATGCCTACCAGCAGCCCCACGAGGACGTCCTGGGGCGTGTGGACCCCCAGCCAGTTGCGCGAGAACATCATGAGGGCGATGACGACCACGCAGGCTGCCACCACGGCCTTCTTCTTGCGCCACCATACGGCGAGCGCCGCTATGGCCGAGCTCGTGCCGCTGACGTGCCCGCTGGGAAACGAGTATCCGGTGGCCTTGGCGAGCGCGGACTGGACGGGGTGGAGCTCGGAGCTCCTGATCCAGGGGCGATACACGCAGCAGACGTTCTTGAGGAGCTGGTTGATGGTGCTGCCCGTGGTGTAGCTCAGGAGCGACAGCCAGCCTCCGCCGGTGTCGATGCACCAGAACACGAGGAGCGGGACCAGGATGCCGAAGACCACGAGTCCCACGTCGGAATAGGTCTGGATGGCCGCGTCAAAGACACCGCCGGTTGCCTCACGAACCCCTTGCAGCATGAGCAGATAGTCGATGTCCATGAAGCTCCTCTCGTCGGTCTGCGCCCATTGTAGGGGTGCGTGTCGGACGAGAGGAACGGATTCGTCGAGGCGACGGCCGAGCAGGCGGCCCCTCCCGTCGAACGGTAGCCCCTGCTGGCGAGAACGGACCTATCGTGCCTGCGTGCCATGGAGGTCGTACTTGGTCACGACATGCTCGATCCTGCGGTGCCAGGGCGCCCAGATGAGCGCGAGGAACCCCACGGTCGAGATGCCGTGCAGCAGGTCCCAGGGCAGTGCCGTGGCAAAGGTCGCGAGCGTTCCCTCGAGCGTGAGGGGCCTCACCCATCCCACCACGGAGTATCCGTTCAGGATGAGCCCATAGAGCAGGCACGAGCAGAACCCGAAGGCATAGATGACGCCGCGTCGTGAGAGGAGGCCGCGGTCCTGCAGCATGCCGGCGAGGTAGCCGATGAGGCCCCAGGCGTACATCTGCCAAGGCGTCCAGGACCCCTGTCCGAAGAAGGCGTTCGAGGCCAGCGCCGCGAGAGCCCCCACCATGAAGCCGTTACGTCGTCCCAGCACGGCACCGGCCACGATGCAGATCGCCGTGAGCGGCTTCACGTCGGGCACGGCGGCGAACAGGAGCCGTCCCGCACAGGCCACGGCGGCGAGCACCACGGTGGGCATGATCTGTCGGATGGTCGGTCGCGAGCTCTCGTAGCTGGCGGCCATGAGGCCGAGTGCCACCACGACCACCCCGAGGCTCAGGGCTGCCGAGGCCTCGACATCCGCTGCTGCGCAGGCCACGAGGACCACGGGCACCGCCACGAGGGCGGGTGCCTCGAGGCGCGCGAGGGTGCGCGAGATGGCCGTCGGGGGTGTGGACGCCTGAGCTGCCACCGCCGTGGTCTCGCGGCTCTCTGTGTTCTTCTCGTCCGTGGAAGTGGTACTAACCATTGAGGATGGTCCTCCTGAAGTAGTCGTCCGTGGCCAGCGTCGCCGTTATGCCGCCGTCGAAGAGCAGCGACGTGGTGTCGGACACCTGTCGGGCCAGCCTGAGGTCGTGGGTCGCGAGCACGATGGTGCAGCCGGCGTCGCGCCGCTCGCAGATGACCTGCGCGACGAGCGAGGCCGCCGCGTCGTCGAGACCCTTGGTGGGCTCGTCGAGCAGGAGCAGCCGTGGGCGGTGCAGGAGCAGGCGTGCCAGGGCGAGCAGCTGCTGCTGGCCGGCCGAGAGGTCGAAGGGACTGCGGTCCTCGAGGCCGCTCAGTCCCATGCGCTCGAGCATCTGCCGCCCCTCGTCCGGTCCGTGGCCGTCGTGCCCGTGCATGGGGTCGACCACGTCTGCGACCGTCTCGCCGACGAGGAGCACCTTGGGGTCCTGCGGGAGCAGCGCCTGCGACACGGCGAGCGGGTTCGTCACACGTCCGCGAGACACACGTGTCACGCCCGCGAGCGTCAGCAGCAGCGAGGTCTTCCCACTACCGTTGCCGCCTATGATGGCATGCACGCTGCCTGAGGCGACCGCGAGCGAGCAGTCGCGGAGGACCCAGCCTTCGTCGCGCTGGTAGCGCATCCAGACGCCGTCCATGCCCGCGGCAGCCGCGTCCCTCTCGTCCGACGTGGCGGCCGGGGCTCCCTCCCAGCGGGTCCCGGAAAGGAGGTCCGGCTCCGTCGAGAGACCGTCGAGCGAGGTGACGGGCGAGACCTGCCCATCTTCCATGCGAAGCGCCGCGGTGGCGTAGCCCACCATGGGGGCAGGGCGGTGCGTGGCCACGACCACGGTGGTCCCGAGCTCATGGTTTACACGGAAGAGCGCGTGCAGGAAGTCTCGCTCGGCCACGGGGTCGAGCATGGAGGTCGGCTCGTCGAGAAGGAGCAGGCGGGGCTGCATCGCAAGGGTCGCGGCGAGTGCGAGGACCTGCCGCTGACCTCCCGACAACGTCGCCACGCTCTGCCTGAACCAGGGCTCCATACCCAGGAAGGTGCAGGTCTCGGCCACGCGGCGATGCATCTCGGGCTCGGGCACACCCAGGTTCTCGAGGCCGAACGCCATCTCGTGCCAGACGGTGTCGCAGACCACCTGGGCGTCGGGGTCCTGGAACACATAGCCCACGAGCCGGGCGGACTCGACGGGGGAGAGCCGGCGCACGTCATGCCCCATGACGCAGACGCCACCCGTGCAGGTGCCCGCAGGCGCCACCTCAGGCTTCGCCAGCGAGAGGAGCGTCGTCTTGCCGCATCCGGTCGGGCCCGTGAGGAGGGTGAGGGATCCCTCCTCGACGTCCAGCGAGAGGTGCGAGAGGATGGGGCGCGCGACCTCACCGTCCTGGGCGGCATAGGAGAACGAGACGTCGTGGAAGGCGAGGGCCGGTGCGGTGGCAGCTGAGGCCTCGGTGGGGGCTATCGACTCCAACGGATGCGCCCCCCGAGGTCAAGGGCGGTGGGCAGGCCCGCGAGCAGGGTGGCCGGCAGGTAGGACCACCACGGGCCTAGGGTGCCCATCATGGGATAGAACGAGAAGCCCATCATGCGGGTGCAGGTGGTCAGCAGCGCGAGCGTGACCAGGGCCGCGAGGCACGCCACGGCCGCAAGGTCCCGTCGTCCGAAGCGGGTCGGCTGCCAGCTCGTGCGCAGCGCTCCCGACTCCCAGCCGCGGGCGCGCATGACGTCGGCGCACACGACGGAGTCCTCGAGCGACCAGGCCATGAGGGTGGTCGTGCGCCGTGCCCCGGCGGCCACACGAGCGCGCATGCTGGTCGGGACCGTACCTGAGCAGGCCAGCTCGCACGAGCGCATCAGACGTCCGCGACGCAGGAGTTGCGGTATGAGGCGAGCCGTCATGGAGGCCATGACGGTGATGGTGGGGAGCGTGCGGCCCGAGAGGGTCATGAGCCGGTCGGGCGCGAGCATGCGCCCACCGACGCCCACCCAGAGGAACACGGCCGCGAGCATCGTCCCCATGCAGGCTCCGTAGGCGAGGCTCTCGAGGTAGATGGGATGATTCCAGACCCAGGCGAGCACGGTCGAGCCACGGGTCGAGAAGGCCGGGTTCAGGAGGCAGACGAGCAGCAGCCACGGCAGCAGCTGGCGGAGCGAGCGCGCCGTGGCCTTGCTGCCGCGCAAGGCGAGCGAGGCGGCAATCGCTCCCGCCAGCGAGATGGCTGCACAGACCGGCTCGAGCGCGAGCATCGAGCAGGCGAGCTCGCCCACAAGGTAGACGAGCGGCACGACCGCATGGGCCGTCTCGAAGGGGGCATGTCGGGCGGATGCGATCATGCCTGGCCCAGCACCTCGCCGGCGATGCGTGCGGACTCCGCGGCGTCCTTGGCGTAGAAGTCGGCCCCGACCATCTTGGCGTACTCGGGGTTGAGCACGGCTCCGCCCACCATGACCTTGCACGCGGGTGCCTGCTCGCGGAGCAGGGCGATGGTGTCTGCCATGGCGGGCACGGTGGTGGTCATGAGCGCCGAGAGGCCGGCCAGGCGGATGTCGTGGGCCACGACGCAGTCCACGAAGGTCTGGGGCTCCACGTCGCGCCCGAGGTCGTAGACCTGGTAGCCATAGTTCTCGAGGAGCATGCGCACGATGTTCTTGCCGATGTCATGGATGTCTCCCTTGACCGTGCAGAGCGCGATGGCCCCCTTGCTGGGGGCGGCTTCCGCACCGGCATGGTCGCGGATGGTCGAGAAGCCGGCCTTGGCCGCCTCGGCCGAGGCCATGAGCTGGGGGAGGAAGAAGGTGCCCTTCTCGAACCGCTCGCCCACCTCGTCCAGGGCCGGGATCAGCACGTCATCGATGACCTGCATGGCATCCATGGTCTCGAGCAGGCGGCCGACGACGCCGGCCATGGGCTCGCGCCTGCCCTCGAGCACCAGTCGACGGGCGAGGTCCTCGGGCGGCAGGTCTGCGGCAGGTCCCCCGTCGCCTGTGCCGCTGGCCGTGGTCGTACGTGCCGACGTCCGGGTGGCCGTGCGCCCCGCATAGGCCTCGATGAAGTGACCGGCACCCACATCCTCGCCGTTCAGCACGCGCCATGAGGCGATCGCGTCCATGAGGCGCTCGTTGGTGGGGTTCATGATGGCGAGGTCGAGACCGGCCTGGAAGGCGGCCGTGAGGAAGGTCGCGTTCAGGAGCTCGCGGAAGGGCAGGCCGAAGCTCACGTTCGAGACGCCCAGCACGCATCGCACGCCGGCGACCTCGTGCTTCACGAGCTCGATCGACCGCAGGGTCTCGCAGCCGGCCTGCTGGTCGGTCGAGACGGCCATCGTGAGGCAGTCGATGGCCACGTCGGAGCGAGGGATGCCTGCCTCGTCGGTGGCCGAGACGATGCGTCGGGCCACGTCGAGGCGGCCCTCGGCGGTCGCGGGGATGCCGGTCTCGTCCAGAGTGAGGCCCACGAGGCAGCAGCCGTAGTGGCGGGCGATGGGCACGATGGTGGCGAGGCTCTCCGCGCGACCGTTGCACGAGTTGATGATGGGCTTGCCGGGATAGCTCCTCACGGCGGCCTCCACGGCGAGCGGGTCTGCCGAGTCGACCTGGAGGGGCAGGGCGGTGACGCCCTGGACCTGCTCGACCAGCTGCACGAGGCAGGCAGGCTCGTCGAGCTCGGGAAGGCCGGCGTTCACGTCGAGTGCCTGGGCGCCGGCCGTGGTCTGCGCGATCGCCTCGCCCATGATGTAGTCGTGGTCGCCCGAGCGCAGGGCCTCCTTGAGGCGTCGCTTCCCGGTGGGGTTGATGCGCTCGCCGATGACGCCCACCTGGCCGGGCTCCAAGGCGAGCATCCCCTGCGCGCTCGTCGCCGTGAAGGCGTCGGCGCGCGCTCGTGGCGCTGGCGTGCGGCCGGCGAGAAGGTCCTTCTCGCCGGCGATGTAGGCAGGTGTGGTGCCGCAGCAGCCGCCGATGATGGTGACGCCGGCGTCGAGCATGCCGGCCACGGCGGCACAGTAGTCGCTGATGCCAACGGAATAGGTCGTGGCACCGTCGACCACGTGCGGGAGCCCCGCGTTGGCCTGGACCATCACGGGACAGGTCGCCCAGGGGAGCATGCGACGTACCAGGGGTGCCACGTCGTCGGGGCCGAGCGAGCAGTTGATGCCGAGCGCATCCACGCCGAGGGCCGACAGGGTCACGGCGGCGATCTCGGGCGTGGTGCCCAGGAAGGTGCGGCCGTCCTCGCCGAAGGTCATCGTGCAGAGGATGGGCAGGTCGGAGTTCTCCTTGCAGGCGAGCACCGCAGCCTTGGTCTCGGCCAGGTCGGCCATGGTCTCGATGGCGAACAGGTCGGCACCGGCGGCATCGGCCGCGAGGGCCTGCTCGGCAAAGAGGTCGTAGGCCTCGTCGAAGGACATCGTTCCCAACGGTCGCAGGAGCGAGCCCGTGGGCCCGATGTCGGCAGCCACGTAGCGTGGGTGCGCGGCGCGCGCGCAGGCGACGGCCGCCGAGAAAATCTCTGTCACGGTCGCGGCGCCGGCGAGCTTGGCCGCGTTGGCGCCGAAGGTGTTGGCACTCACGACCTCTGATCCGGCAGCGACATAGGCGGCATGGACCTTGGTGACCACCTCGGGGTGCGTGAGGTTCAGGAGCTCAGGCAGGGCCCCCGCCTCGAGGCCGGCAGCTTGGAGCTGCGTTCCCATGGCGCCGTCGAAGAGGAGGAAGTCCTCTCCTGCCAGGACGCGGGCCAGGTGCTCGTCCCGGGTGCGGACGTGGCGGGGGCGAAGGTGGCCCTCAGGGGCATGAATGGAGATCGAGCTGGTCTTATCCACGGCAGGTCCTTCCGGTGGGGCGGATGGTGCAGAAGTCATGGCAGTGGCACTTGTCGCACAGGCACAGCTCCCGCGTGCGCGGGGCCGTGAAGAGGCCGCAGACGGCGGTCACGCTCTTGGTCGGCACGAGCAGGCTCGAGGCCGTGAGCGTGAGGCCCAGGCCCCGTCCCGCGTCCAGGCAGGCGAGCAGGGGCCGCTGGGCGTCGAGCGGGAGGTCGCCGTAGCCGGGGCTGTAACGGGCGTTCAGGAAGAGCCCCCGTCGGTCCGCCTCGGCGACGAGCCGTGCCTCGCAGGCATCGGCGGCGCGCTCCACCAGGGTCGTGGCGCAGGCGTCGAGAAGGACCTGTCCCAGGGCATCGGTGAGCGAGAGACGCCTGAGCTCCTGGTCCACGCCAGCGCCGAGGGTCACGGCCATCACGCCCACGGCGCAGGCACCCTCGAGGTGGTGGGCGATGTCGGCCCCCTCGAGACCGAGGGTCGTGCCGACCAGGCAGAGGCGCCCCGGGACGGAGGCAGCGTCGTCGACGTCGAAGACGCGCCAGGCTCCCGAGGGACGGGCCTGCGCGAGGCAGGCGGCCATGGCAGCGTCAAGCCGATCGTCGAGGTCATCGGACAGCTCCTGGCCATGGTGACCCAGGTAGCGGAGGACCTCGGCGCGGTCTATCGAGTCGATGTCGAAGCGCTCGGTCAAACGGCTCAGGCCTTGAGGTAGCCCGAGGCCAGGAGGGCCGCGTGGGCGGCGTGGGCCACCTCGGGCTTGTTCATGGTGTAGACGTGCACGCCGTCGACACCGTTCTCGCCGAGGTCGCAGAGCTGGTCGCAGGCATAGTCGATGCCGGCCTCGCGCATGGCGGCCGTGTCGTCGCCCACGCTCACGAGGCGCTTGATGACGCGCGAGGGGATGGTGGCGCCGCAGGTGAACGCCATGCGCTGGATCTGCTTGACGCTCGTGAACGGCATGATGCCGCAGACCACGGGGACCTTGATGCGAGCCTTGTCGCAGGCCTCCCTGAAGCGGTAGTAGTACTCGTTGTCGAAGAAGAGCTGGCTCACGAGGAAGTCGACGCCGGCATCCTGCTTGGCCTTGAGGTGCTCCATGGAGCGCGAGAAGTCCTCGCACTCGACGTGGCCCTCGGGATAGCAGGCTCCGCCCACGCAGAGGTCGGGAGCGGTCGCCTTGAGGTAGGCGATGAGGTCGGTGGCATGCGAGAAGTCGACTGGGGGCCGCCCCGGGACATGGTCGCCGCGCAGGGCCAGCACGTTCTCCACCCCTGAGCGCCTGAGCTCGGCGGCATAGGCGTCGACATCCGCCCTGGTGGCTCCCATGCAGGTGAAGTGGGCGAGTGCCGTGAGGTCGAGCTCCGACTGGAGGCGCCGTGCGATGGCTGGGGTGTTCTCGGACGACCCCGACCCCCCTGCCGAGAAGGTCACCGAGACGTAGTCGGGCCGGTCGCGGGTGAGCTCGCCTGCGATGGCGAGGGCCTGGTCGACGGACAGCTCCCCCTTGGGAGGGAAGATCTCGAACGAGAAGGTCTGCTTGTGTATGAGCATGTCTGAGATCTTCATTGATGCACCTCTCGGAATCGGTCATGCCGACGGTGGACCAGCTGTTTGGGACAGTGTAGGCGATATGGGGCGGAGAGCGGGGCGGCACAGGTGCCCGCACGGCTGCGACCTAGAGGTTCCTCTCGCCCCAGTCGCGCAGCTCCATGAGGATGGGGACGAGGCTCCGTGCCGTGGGCGTGAGGCTGTACTCCACGCGCACGGGCATCTCGTCGTACTGGCGCCGCATCACGAGCCCGTCAGCCTCGAGCTCCTTGAGCGAGCTTGCGAGCATGGTGTTGGTGATGCCGTAGACCATGCGCCGCAGCTCCCCGTAGCGTAGCTCGTCCGCCTGGTCCAAGGCGCAGATCAGGAGGATCTTCCACTTGCCGCCCACGGCGTCGAGGACGCGGCGCAGCGCGCACCCGGGTCCTGCGATGGCAGGCTCGGCACTCTTCAGGCAGGGCGATATGTCTCGTGTGCCGCTCACTCAGGTTCTCCTTACCACATAAGTATGAACTGCGTACTTGCTCAGTAAAACGTACCACATACACTGGAGGTGGAAAAGGGGACGGGGCGAGCTCACCAAGGTCGTGCAAAGGCCAGGTCATGCCCGAAGACGTCCACAGCAGCCCGCGGCCATGCCGCACCAGACGAAGGAGCCATCATGGAGTACAGGTTCACCGAGAAGAACTTCGAGCAGGAGGTCCTCAAGAGCGACATTCCGGTCGTCATCGACTTCTACGCGGAGTGGTGCGGCCCCTGCCGCGCCATGGGACCGGTCGTCGCCGAGCTTGCCGATGCCTATGACGGCAAGGTCAAGGTCGGCAAGGTCAACTCCGACGAGCAGCAGGCCCTGGCCCAGCGGTTCAACGTCATGAGCATCCCGTCCTTCTTCTTCATCAAGGACGGCAAGGTCGTCGACAGTGCCGTGGGCGGTATGCCCAAGGGTCGCCTCGAGCAGAAGATCAAGGCCCTCCTCTGAGGGCAATCAGGTAGTGAGGTCTGCGGGCGCGCCATGGGGGCTGTCCCTCCGTGGCGCGCTTGTCGTTCGCCGGGCGATAGACGCAGCCGTTCTCGCGCACGTTTCGTCGATTCCGCGCCAGATTCGGTACAAATCAGCGCGGAATCGACGAAACGTGCAGGGCCCTTGTAAGCCTGTCTTATATCACCGCGGGTGAGAAGCACGCACGTTCTTCTCGCCTCAGATTAGCCTGCGCGGAAACGCACGCACGTGCATCGTGCGGTCATCAGCGAGCGTTATCCCCCCTGCCTCTCGGTGCGCGCCTCCGCATCCTCTGCACCGTGCCGGACGCCCTATCTGATCCGGGCGGTGTCGTAGCGGACCTGCGGGAAGGTGGCCTTGTCGGGAAGGCACCGCCGATGGGGCACGAGGGTGTCCTCGAGCTTCGTGAGCCGCATGACCAGGTCGTAGGTCGCCTGCATCTGTTCGGTGGTCTGCCGGCCGCTGCCGTGTCCGTACCAGCAGGCGTGGTCGGCAGAGAGCCCGATGAGCCTACGTCCTCCCGGGAGCCATTCCTCGAGCGTGACGCTTCCGGGTAGGTGGAGCCAGAGCGACGGGTTGATGTCGTCGCCCGTGAACATGAGCCTTCGACCGTCGTCGACGAGTGCGATCGAGCCGCGGGTATGCCCCGGCACGCTCACGGCGCGGACCGTCCGGTCCCCGAGGTCGAACGAGAAGCCGTCCTCGATCGGGACACGCTCGGGCCGGAATGGCTTCCTGGGGACCTCCACACCCTTGGGAATCATCGCCTTTGCGACGAACGACGAGCCCAGCAGCTTGTAGACCGGTGTGCAGTCGGCCTCGTGCACGTGGTAGCGCTCGAACCACCCGATGCCGCCCGCATGGTCCCCGTGCATGTGCGTGAGCACCACGTCGAGCGGTGTGGGAGTGATGCGCCTGACCACTGCGCCCAGGTCGCCCATGCCCAGGCACGTGTCGACGAGAAGCGACCGCTCGCTGCCCACCAGGAGGTAGCAGTTCACGACGCCTGCCTCGTCGATGCGGTAGGTGTCGGGTGCGATCCTCTCGACGGTATGAATCCCGTCCTCCGTGCCGGTGCCGTCGTGCATGGTACCGTCTCCCTTCGACATGCTGGTGATACCCTATCCCGATTCGTGTCCCCCGTTGGCGGAGCGGTCGTCGGTTCGGCGGATCTACCGACCATCTCCCCCGTATACTAGCAACGTCTTGGCATATAGCGCCATGCATGAGGCGAGGCGACGTGATGGGTACTCAGGGCGACAACGACCATGCCTCCCCGGAAGGCAGCGGCCTCGAGAGGTTGAAGGCCCTCCTCGCGGCTGCTCCCTGCGGGGTGGCCATCTTCGAGGCCGGGACGCGCCAGCCGCTCTACCTCAACGATGCCTACTATCGCATCGTCGGCTATACCCCCGAGGAGTACGAGCGGCTGGTAGGTGACAACGACCGCGCCCTGGTCTTCGGGCATGACTTCACCAGGATCCCCCAACCTTCGGAGACCTCTGCCGCCGATGCCGAGGTCACGAACGCCGAATATCGCGTGGTCCGCAAGGACGGGGGCATCCGCTGGGTCAGGCTCACGCTCTCGTCGCTCGGCGCCGAGGGGTCTTCCCGCTACCTCTGCTTCTTCGAGGACATCACCTCCCAGAAGGAGAACCTCGAGCAGATGCGGCTCGTCTCCGAGAACATCGGCAGCAGCATCTCCGTGATGCGCATCCATGAGGGCCGGGAGAGCCTGGTCTACGCCAACAGCACGTTCTTCAAGCTGATCGGTGTGGACGGCGATGCCTATGCCAAGGATCCGAGACCCTACGACAAGGGGTTCGTCTCGCCTGAGGACTTCTCCCGCACCGGGGAGGCCATACGCCGCTCGCTTGCCACAGGCGAGCCCCAGGACCTCGAGTACCGCTTCCGGGGGGCCGATCATGAGCCGCGCTGGATGAACCGGCGGCTCATGGCCGTGCCCCAGGACGAGTCCGAGACCTATCTGCTCATCTCGGTGGTGAGCGACGTCACGGAGGAACGGCAGCAGGCGGAGCACTTCGCGTCCGAGCAGAGGCGCGACCAGGCCATCATCAAGAACATGCCCGGGGGCGTCGCCGTGGTCAGGGTCGCGGCAGACCGACTCGAGTGCCAGTACTACAGCGATGGGCTCGCGCACCTGTACGACCGCTCGCGCGACGAGCTTGACGCGTTCGAGCAGCAGGGAGGCATGTTCAGGCAGACGGTCTACGGGCCTGACCTCCCGCATCTCCTGGACCAGGCGCAGGACCTCGCGAGGGCGGGCCTTCCGGTCGACTTCACCTATCGAGCCGTCATGTCCGATGGGTCGCTCAAGTGGGTCTCGGTCTCGGCATCGATGATCCAGCAGGAGGACGGCTGCCCGGTCTACTGCAGCGTCTTCACGGAGCCCTCCGATGATGCGGCGCTCTATCGCAGCATCGTCGAGGATGCTGCCGTGGGCGTGCTCGTGTGCGAGCGGTCGACGCGGCACATCCTCTATGCCAACGGCTACCTGCGCAGGATCTACGGCATCAGCCCCGACGAGAAGCTGGTGGGGAGGTGCCTCCTCGACGTCGTGCCCGAGCCCGACCTGCTCCTCTCGAACGACGAGATCGACCTGCTTTCGCCCGACTCCTTCGCGGAGTACCACAGGCTCTACGAGGGCGACCGCTACTACACCATCCGCGCCAAGTCCCTCACCTGGAACGGCGTCGACTCCTACATCATCTACGCGGCCGACGAGACGGGCGAGTACGAGAGGAACGAGCGGCAGCGGGAGCTCCTGAACCTGGTCCCCACGGGCCTGGGCATCTACGAGATCAGGGACCGTACGCCCCACCAGGTGTACATGACCGATGGCTTCTACCGCATGCTCGGGGTCACGCGAGAGCAGCACGTGGAGCAGCTGCGCGGTGACTTCATGGACGGCATCCACCCCGATGACCTCGGTGCGGTGGCCGCGCTGGTCGACCGTCTGGCGGTGGGGGCCGAGTACGGTTCCGCCGAGTTCAGGAACCTCTGCGTCGGCGAGCGTTACCTGTGGGTCAGGCTCGACGCGCACGTCATCTCGCGCGAGGGGGACTCGTTCGTGGTCTACTGCGTCTATGAGGACTTCTCGGAGGTCGTGTCGGCCCGTGAGGCCACGGCTGCCGCGAGCCAGGCCCTCCAGCACAAGTACGACCAGGAGCAGATCAGGCGTAAGGTCCTCGAGCGCGACAGCGCCATCATCATCAAGTTCAACATCACACGCGACTCGCTCGAGGAGTACCGGACCGCGAGCGACGTCTATGAGGACTTCCCGCTGGGGGCAGGCGGGAAGGAACTGGGGACGACCCTCCTGGGACGGGTCCCTCCTACCGACGACCTCGCCCCTGTCATCAAGTTCTTCAGCATCCCGGGCAACCTCGAGTCTCTGGGCGAGGACAACAACGAGCATGAGGTCATCTATCGCAGCCGCCAGAACGATGGGTGCCTGCACTGGCTCCACGCCTTCTCGCGCATAGAGCCTGACGCCGATACGGGTGACATCGTCTCGTATACCTTCGTGCGTGACATCGACCTCGATCGCAAGCGTGAGCTTGCCGCCGAGAGCGTGATCGACGAGGAGACCGACTACGTGGTCCTCCTCTCGGTGATATCGGACAAGGTCGACCTGCTCCGTTATCGGGATGCCGAGCGGGAGTATGCCTGGAACGTGGGCGACTCGTTCGACCTCGGCCGAATGACGGTCCCCGACCGCCTCGCCTCCGTGGACGAGCGTGACCGCGAGGCGGTGTGCGGCTTCTTCGACAAGGACCGCCTGGTCGAGGGTCTGGCGGCGGGCCCATCCACAGAGGTCACCTATCGCAGTCCCGATGGCTCCGGCCATGTGCGCCGCAAGCGCATCCGGGCGTCGTACCTTGACTCGACCCATGAGGACATCGTCATCTCACGGCGTGACTACACGAGCGTCTACGAGGAGGAGCAGGAGCAGCGCAGGGCACTCCAGAAGGCGCTCGAGGCTGCCGAGACGGCAAGCCGTGCCAAGGGTGAGTTCCTCTCGAACATGAGCCACGAGATCCGCACGCCCATGAACGCCATCATCGGCATGACGCACCTCGCCCTCGAGGAGGCCGATGACGCCGAGGCCGTCCACCATGACCTCGAGTACATCAAGTCGTCGAGCGACTACCTCCTGAGCATCCTGAACGACATCCTCGACATGAGCCGCATCGAGAGCGGGACCTTCGAGCTCTCATGTACCTGGGCGTCTCCTGCCGAGGTGCTTCTCCCCTGCATCGAGATGGTCCGGCCTGCCATGGAGGCCAAGCACATCACCTTCGAGGCCCCGACCCTCACCAAGCCCATCCGCTATCAGTATTACGTCGACGTGCTCAAGACGCAGCGCATGCTCATGAACCTGCTCAACAACGCCTGCAAGTTCACGGCCGAGGGCGGGCACGTGTCGCTGAGGTTCAAGAACCTCTCGCAAGGTGAGTCCACGGCCGTCGACCAGATCGTCGTGGCCGATGACGGGTGCGGGATGGGGGAGGAGTTCCTCACGCGCATCTTCACGCCGTTCGCGCAGGAGCGCAACGTCTACACCGGGTCCGTCCAAGGGACGGGTCTGGGGCTCGTGCTCGCCCGCAAGATCGCCCGCGCCATGGGGGGCGACATCACCGTGAGAAGCGAGCTGGGGGTGGGGTCGACCTTCACGATCATCTTCCCCTACCACTATCGGCTCACCTCCGAGGAGGGCGACGTGGCCGTGCCCCTGCACGAGGCCAAGACCCCCGATAAGGACGGTGCTGCCACGTCGGCACCTGACCTTGCGGGCGCACGCGTGCTTCTCTGCGAGGACAACCGCATCAACGCCGAGGTCGCGAGCCGCCTGCTCCAGAAGCTGGGGTGTCTGGTCGATGCCGAGGCGGATGGCCGTGCGGGCGTCGACCGCTTCTGTTCCAGCGAGCCGGGGACCTACGACGTCATCCTCATGGACATCAGAATGCCGGTGATGGATGGGCTCGAGGCTGCCAGGGCGATACGTGCGAGCGACCATCCTGACGCGGGGACCGTTCCCATCATTGCCATGAGCGCGAACGCCTTCGAGGAGGACCGACAGGCTAGCTTGGCTGCGGGAATGGACGCTCATCTTGCGAAGCCGGTCGATCCCCGCCAGCTTGCGGGAGTCATCGTCGCGCAGATGGGGCATCGTCATCCGACCGAATGAGACGGCTGGGTTCGGCGAGGTCCGGGGTATGTCGGGTGGTGCGAGCCGGGGCTATTTTGCCGAGACGTAGCTCGAGTCGATGGTGACCTTGGGCACGGCCTTGGGCTCGGCGGCGAGCACGATGGGGGCGATGGCCGCCTTGAGCTCCTCGTCGGTCATGTCGAGGTCGTGCGGACGGACGCAGTCGAAGATAACGTTGGTGTGGGTGGGTCCAGGCACGCACCTGAGGTCGTGGATGGTGAGGCGCGGGTCGATGGTCCTGACGCCGGTGGCGATGGCGTCGTGCAGGGCCGACACCTTGGGGTCGGTCGTCACGATGGGGTCGTAGTGCAGGACGAGGACCAGATGGTCCTGCTCGCGGAAGTCCTGCTCGATGTTATCGATGGTGTCGTGGCTCTCGAGGGGGTCCGTCTCGGCGGCCATCTCGACGTGGGCGCTCGCGAACTGCCGGCCGGGGCCGTAGTCGTGCACCATGAGGTCATGCGTGCCCAGCACCCCGGGGTAGCCCATGATCTTGGTATGGATGTGGTCCACGAGCTTGGGGTCGGGGGCCTGGCCCAGCAGCGGGCTCATCGTGTCGCGTACGAGCCCGATGCCGCTCGCCACGATGAAGGCGCCCACGGCGAGACCGGCCCAACCATCGAGGTCGATACCCGTATAGTGCGAGATGATGGCCGCGGCGAGGACCGCGCCCGTGGTGATGACGTCGTTTCGGGAGTCGGCTGCGGTGGCCTCGAGCGCCGTGGATGAGATGCGTTGTCCGGCCGTGCGGTTGAACACGGCCATCCAAGTCTTCACCAGGATCGATGCCACCAACACCACCACCACGGCAACACTGAACTCGATCGCCGTGGGGCTCGCGATCTTGTCGGCCGAGGTCTTGAGGAGCTCGAGGCCGATGCTCACGATGATGACGGCGATGACGAGGCCTGACAGGTACTCGTAGCGGCCATGGCCGTAGGGGTGCTCCTCGTCGGGGGGACGACTCGCCATGCGGAACCCCAGGAGCGTCACGATGTTGCTCGACGCGTCCGAGAGGTTGTTGACGGCGTCTGCCACGATCGAGACTGAGCCCGACAGCGCGCCGACGATGCCCTTGCCCAGGCAGAGGAGGACGTTGCAGATGATGCTCACGATGCTGGCGACACGCCCGTAGGCCTCGCGGACGGCGGGGTCCTCGACGTCGTCGGCATGGGCCACGAACCTGTTGATGAGCCAATCGACCATGTGTCTCTCGCATTCCCTCGCATCTGGCACCGCACGGGCACCAATCAGACCAGTATGGCCGCATGCAGCCAGGATGCAAGCGGGGAGTCACCTGGCGGTGCCACGGGAGGCCTCGACGCGGTGCGACGATGGGGAAGAGGCGGGCCGTAGGTGCCGTCGACCGGGTCCATGGCCTGGTGCCGGTCCTTCTCGCCGATGTCCTTTCGTTTGTCGATGCAGTTCCTAGTGTTCTTGGCTATTTAGCGGAGCAAGAAACGCTAGGGAATGCATCGACAAACATTGATGATGTCACGGTGGCAGAGAGGGCAGGTCCGCTGCCGTCACGGTGCCTTTGGGATCTCGAAGGCATCGAGCTTCGCCGAGAAAGCCACCGGGTCGTAGACTTCCTTGAACTGGAAGCGCATCACGGGGATGCCCAGCGCGTTGATGTGCGACTCGCGCTGGCGCTCGGCGAGAAGGACGTCGGCCGTGCTGCGCCCTCCCGTCATGGAGGGGTCGACGTACTTGTCACGCCCGTCGAGCTCGCCGGCGACCTTGGAGCCGTCGGGTCGCTCCCACAGGTAGTCCAGGCGCATGACATGTCCCTGATCGAGTGGGTCCGTAACATCAACCTGCAGGTCGGGGATGGCGTAGCCCAGCCCGAGCATCATGGCTCGCGCGATCGACTCGCCGCCGTTCTCCGAGCGGCCATCCGCATATGAGATGGTGATCCTTGCCAACTTGATGCCGTGCTGTCTGCCTTGGGTCCTAATCTCCGCCTCGAGGTCTGCACGGGTCACCCTGCCCGAGCGAAGCGCAGCGTCCGCTATCGCGAGTCCCTCCGAGAACCCCAGCGTGCGGCAACAGTCGATGACCGTGGTGGCCATCGGCGTCACTTGGATGTTGCCTACCCGCTCCGATCTGAGCTTCGTGGCGCTGTGACGCACGACGTTACCGCTTCCATGCTGGCGGTTGTGCACGGATGTCGTCACGTGAATCGTCTCGAGCAGGTTGTATGAGGTCGTGAGGCCATGGACGAACGCTGCCGTCTGGTGCGAGAACGTCCAGCCCATGTGGAGCATCCCAAGGGTCCGTACGACCAGCACATGTTGCTCGATGCGCGTCAGTGCCTCCCAAGAGCGTCTCCTGGCAAAGAGGCCATCGGACGGACGCACGAGCACGTCGCTTCCGACTCTCCTGATCATGGCTTGTCGCATTCGCTCGGACTGCACGGGCGTGCAGATGCCGATTCGCTCGGAGCCGTCGAGCCATCCGTCGATCTGTGCGGCAATGGCGTGCTGCATACGGGTCCCTCTCGGTGGCGGGTGGTGTCGGGATAACGGGTTCGTACCCGTGGGGTGCCTGGGGGAGTCGGCATGCCATGCCCTTTCGTTTGTCGATGCATTCCCTAGTGTTCTTGGCGATTTAGCGGAGCAAGAAACGCTAGGGAATGCATCGACAAACATTGATGATGCTGCAGCCGAGAAGAACGACCAGTCGTGGCTGCTACGGGGGAGTGACGTCTGCTGACCGTATGCGACGCGCACCGCATGCGGCTACTTGTCGTGGAAGGTGTGGCTCCAGGTGGTCATGGTCTCGTCGATGCTCTCGGGATTGCCGGTCGCGTCGATGTTCTCCTGACGCTCGCGGGCATCGTCGGCAGGGGTACGGTGCCTCTGCTCGTTGGCGTCACCCTTGAACAGGAGGGCGATGATCGCGACGAACACGACGATTCCCACGAATATGATCACGGTGGTCATGTGGCCTCGCGCTCCTCGGATGTGGCCCTGCCGATGCCTTCGTTATACCCCTGACGTCGTTCGCCCGTGTCGGCTTTGCCGGCGCGCGCGAGGGAGTACGCTAGCTGTCGTGTCACACCCCCAGCATCCGTTCGCAAGGAGGACCAGATGGACTATCGCGTCGAGCACGACTCCATGGGAGAGGTGCGGGTCCCCGCTGACCGCCTCTGGGGTGCCCAGACCGAGCGCAGCCATGAGAACTTCCCCATAGGCGTCGGCCTCGAGACCATGCCCGCCGAGGTCATCCATGCCTTCGGCGTCCTGAAGCAGGCTGCGGCCGAGGCCAACCGGGAGCTCGTGCCCGACCGCATGACGGCGCAGAAGCTCGAGGCCATCAGCACGGCTGCCTCCGAGGTCGCGGCCGGTGCCCTTGATGCGGAGTTCCCCCTGGTGGTGTGGCAGACGGGCTCGGGCACGCAGTCCAACATGAATGCCAACGAGGTCATCGCCAACCGTGGCAACCAGGTTGCGGGCACCCGCCTGCTCCATCCCAACGACGACGTCAATATGAGCCAGTCGTCAAACGACACCTTCCCCACGGCCATGCACATCGCCGCAGCTCGCGCGCTCGAGGGTGACGTCCTGCCCTCCGTGCGCCGTCTCGCCCAGACGTTCGCCGAGCTCGAGGCCCGCTATGCCGATGTGGTCAAGTGCGGTCGCACCCACCTGCAGGACGCCACGCCCATCACCTTCGGCCAGGAGGTCTCGGGGTGGCGCGCGAGCCTCGAGCGCGACGCGGGACTCATCGAGGCGGCGGCCAAGCCCCTCCACGAGCTGGCGTTGGGTGGCACCGCGGTCGGTACGGGCCTCAACGCCCCCGACGGCTTCGACACCCTGGTGGCCGAGAAGGTCTCCGGGCTCACGGGCGTGTGCTTCTCGACGGCCCCGAACAAGTTCCATGCGCTCACCTCGAAGGACGAGCTCGTGGTGGCCCACGGTGCCTTGAAGGCGCTCGCGGCCGACATGATGAAGATAGCCAACGATGTGCGCTGGCTCGCGTCGGGCCCGCGCGACGGCCTGGGCGAGATCCGCATCCCGGCCAACGAACCTGGCTCGTCGATCATGCCTGGGAAGGTCAATCCCACCCAGTGCGAGCAGGTCACGATGGTGGCCGTGCAGGTCATGGGCAACGACTGCGCGGTCGGCATGGCGGCCTCGCAGGGCAACTTCGAGCTCAACGTCTTCATGCCGGTGCTCATCTATAACTTCTTGCAGTCGGCGCGGCTCCTCTCGCAGTCCATGGACTCGTTCCGCGAGAGGTGCGCCGTGGGCATCGAGCCCATCCGGGAGAAGATGGACGCCAACCTGCACGACTCGCTCATGCTGGTCACGGCCCTCTCGCCGACCATCGGCTACGAGCATGCCGCCGAGGTGGCGCACAAGGCCTACGAGGATGGCACGTCGCTCAGACAGGCGTGCGTCGATTTGGGGTATCTCTCCGCACAAGGGTTCGATGATGTGTTCCACCCCGAGAGGATGGTCTGACCGAGAGGAAGCAGCCATGGATTACGCAGCCGAGTCGCTTCGCCTTCATGAGCAGTGGAAGGGCAAGATCGAGGTCGAGGCGACGGTTCCCGTGAAGACCAAGGACGACCTGTCCCTGGCCTACACGCCTGGCGTGGCTGCGCCCTGCCTTGCGATCCAGGCCGACCCCCAGAGGAGCTATGACCTCACGCGGCGCTGGAACCTCTGTGCCGTCATCACCGACGGCAGCGCCGTGCTGGGACTGGGCGACATCGGCCCGGTCGCCGGCATGCCCGTCATGGAGGGCAAGTGCGTGCTGTTCAAGTCGTTCGCGGGGGTGGATGCGTTCCCTCTGTGCGTGAACACCCATGACGTCGACGAGTTCGTGAACGCCGTGGCGCTCATCTCGGGCTCGTTCGGCGGCATCAACCTCGAGGACATCGCGGCGCCGCGCTGCTTCGAGATCGAGCGCAAGCTCAAGGAGCGCTGTGACATCCCCATCTTTCACGATGACCAGCATGGCACCGCCGTCATCACGCTCGCCGGCCTCACCAATGCGCTCAAGGTCGTGGGCAAGCAGGTCGAGCAGGTCCACATCGTCGTGTCCGGTGCGGGTGCGGCTGCCACAGCAATCACGAAGCTGCTGCTCAAGGCTGGTGTGTCAGACATCATCATGTGCGACCGTCATGGTGCCATCTACGAGGGTCGCACGGAGGGCATGAACTGGAGCAAGGACGAGATGAGCAAGGTCACCAACCCGCGGCACCTCTCGGGCTCGCTTGCCGACGTGCTGCCGGGGGCCGACGTGCTCATCGGCGTGTCTGCGCCGGGGCTCGTCACCACCGAGATGGTCAGGACCATGGCGCGCGATTCCATCATCTTCGCCTGCGCCAACCCCACGCCCGAGATCTTCCCTGACGATGCCAAGGCGGGCGGCGCTGCCGTGGTCTCGACCGGCAGGTCCGACTACCCCAACCAGATCAACAACGTGCTGGCCTTCCCAGGCATCTTCCGCGGCGCCTTCGACGTGCGGGCCTCTGACATCAACGAGGACATGAAGATTGCGGCGGCCCACGCCTTGGCCGACCTCGTGACGCCCGACGAGCTCTCGGCCGACTACATCATCCCCAAGGCCTTCGACCCGCATGTGGGGCCGGCCGTGGCCTCGGCTGTCGCCGATGCCGCACGCAGGAGCGGCCTTGCCAGGATATAGGGCCGTGGCCGCCGCGTAGCCCCTCTCGCGTGCCCCTCTCGCGTGCCGCTCCGCATGCGCGCCGCTGCGCCCATCCTTCGTGCCTTCCGCCTGTCTCCCTCTTGTGTCACCCTGTTCTCATCAAGCAGGGGAGAGGAACATATGTCTCAGCAGACGGTGGCAACGAGGGACAAGTCGACGACGCGCCGCACGCTCGCGCGGTTCTGGGAGGTCACGCGCCTCCGGCCGGGCGCCTTCGTGCTGGCCATCGTGACATCGGTGGGCTACGTCGTGCTTCTCACCTATGCCAACACCTATGTGATGGGCCTCATCGTCGACCGTGTCCAGGCCGCGCCCGTCCCGGCGGACCAGGTCTGGAACGTCTTCGCGCCCTATGTGCTGGCGCTGCTCGTGGTGAACGCCGTGGGCCAGGTCTGCTCCAAGCTGCAGGACTATTCCACCTACCTGCTCGAGATCAACGGCAACTACCACCTGGCGCGCCTGTGCTTCGACACCCTCTCGCAGCAGTCGATCACCTTCCACGCCGGCCGATTCGGCGGCTCGCTCGTGAGCCAGACCAGTCGCTTCATGGCAGCCTACTCGTCGTTCGTCGACGTCATCACCTACTCGGTCATCCCCACGGCGGCCGCCATCGTGGCGACCATCGTCACGCTGGTGCCGGTGGTGCCCAGCTACGTGGCGGTGCTGTCGGTCATGCTCGTGGGCTACCTGGCCGTGGCCACCATCATGTACCGGAAGATCCTGCCACTCTCGGCCGCCACGGGTGCGGCCCGCAACAAGCTCTCGGGCGTCCTCTCCGATGCCGTGACCAACATCCTCGCGGTCAAGACCTGCGGGCGTGAGGACTTCGAGAAGGACCTCTTCGACGAGGCCGACGGCGAGACGCGTGACGCGGAGTCCAAGAGCATGAACGCCACCATGCGTCGCGGCTTCATGACGAGCGGCATCATCACCCTCATCATGCTGGTGGTCTCGATCTTCATGGTGGGCGGCAACGCGTGGTTCGGCATCTCCGCGGGCACCCTCGTCATGATGTTCACCTACACCTACCAGCTCACCATGCGCTTCAACATGATCAACTCCACGATGCAGCGCATCAATGCCGCCCTGGGCGACGCCGCCGAGATGACCCGCGTGCTCGACGAGCCGCTCCTGGTCAAGGATGCGCCCGACGCTCAGGCCCTGACGGTCACGGCTGGCCGGATCGACTTCGACCACCTGGGCTTCTCGTATGCTGACGCCGCGGCGCACGAGCATGTCTTCGAGGACCTCACCCTGCATATCGCGCCTGGCCAGCGGGTCGGCCTCGTGGGGCGCTCGGGCTCGGGCAAGACCACGCTGACCAAGCTGCTGCTGCGCCTCTCGGACATCCAGGACGGTCGGATCCTGGTGGACGGCCAGGACATCTCGGCCTGCACCCAGCAGAGCCTCCGCCGGCAGATCGCCTATGTGCCGCAGGAGGCGCTGCTCTTCCATCGTTCCATCCGCGAGAACATCGCCTACGGTCGTCCGGACGCCACCGATGCCGAGATCCGTGCCGCCGCGGCCGACGCCAACGCGCTCGAGTTCATCGACCGGCTGCCGCAGGGCTTCGACACGATGGTGGGCGAGAGGGGCATCAAGCTCTCGGGCGGCCAGCGCCAGCGCGTGGCCATCGCCCGTGCCATCCTCATCGACGCGCCGATCCTCGTGCTCGACGAGGCCACGAGCGCGCTCGACTCCGAGAGCGAGGCGGCCGTGCAGGGGGCCCTCGTGAACCTCATGCATGGACGCACGTCCATCGTGGTGGCGCACCGGCTCTCGACGGTGGCCTCGCTCGATCGCATCGTGGTGCTCGAGGACGGTGCAATCGTGGAGGACGGCACGCACGACGAGCTCATCGCCGCGGACGGCGAGTACGCCATGCTCTGGGGCCGCCAGACGGGTGCCTTCCTCGACGCGGAGTAGTCGTAGCTGTGCGCGGAGGGGGGGCCGACCCCGCACGCCTCGTCCGCCCTGCCTCCTGCCCGCGTCCCGTACGAGCTCCGCCCCGCCGAGAAGAACGAGGCGGTCGCCCCATCCTCTGGGACGACCACCTTCGTGCCGACCGATCGGCTCGCCGTCTACGAGGCGAGCGTCTTGAGGTAGGCGATGATGTCGTCCGACTCATACATGGGCTTGCCGTCAATGAACAGGCAGGGGACCTGTTTCTTGCCGCCAACGCGTACGAGTTCGTCGGCGGCCTCGGGGTCGCGCAGAATGTCGCGCTTCTTCAGCGTGATGCCGTTCTGCGCGATGAATTGCATGACCTTGCGGCAGTAGGGGCAGGTGTCCTTCTTGTAGAGTACGAGGTCGGGCATGGGGTCTCCTCTCGGTCGCGGCACCTGGGGCGCCGCCTCATCGGTTGCTTCCTTACTGCGTATCCCCCCAAACGGTTGCTCCCATTCGCAGCGAGCCGAGCTCGACCATCCTGATGGGCCGGCGGGCGCAGGTGGCGGCAGGAGGGTCAGCACACAGCGCGCCGACCTTGTTCACTTTGTGGGCCCCACCCGCTCGCCTGCTATACTGGTCCCATCAACGAGCGGTTCTCGACAACGTAAGTCCAGTTGACGCAGCCGCACGCCCATAAGGACTCCCGTGTGGCTGCCAGATGCCCAAGCCTCACGGAAGGTCGGTCCCCTGCATGTCACAATCTGCGTCCCGCCCCACATCCAGCCATATGCCGCTGCTGGTGGTGATGTATGCCTCCGCGTTCGTCGCGGCCTTCAACGAGAACATCATCAACGTCGCGCTCGTCGACATCATGGGCGACCTCTCCGTGGGGGCCACCACCGCGCAGTGGCTCATCACCGGCTACATGGTCCTCGCCTCCATCGTCACGGCCTCGATGGCGTTCCTCTCGCGTCGCCTCTCCACCCGGAGGCTCTTCTTCGTGGCCTCCGCCTGCCTGCTCGTGGGTGAGGTCGCCTGCTATGTGGCGCCGACCTTCGCGGTGCTGCTGCCGTGCCGCATCATCCAGGCCATCGGTTCCGGCATGCTCTTCCCGCTCATGATGAACGTGGTGCTGGCGGTCGCCCCCAAGCAGCGGATGGGACTGTTCCTCTCCATAGGTGGCGCCTGCATCACGCTGGGGCCAGCCTTCGGCCCCGTCATCAGCGGCCTTGCGGCGACGCTCTTCGGCTGGCGGGCGATCTTCGTGCTGCCGGCCCTTGCCATGGCGGTGCTCGCCCTCGTCGGCGTCCGCGTGGTCGAGGACGTCTCCACGCCGCAGGCGGCCACGCTCGACGTGCCTTCGCTGGTCGAGCTCTCCGTGGGCCTCACCTGCTTCGTCTATGGGCTCTCGGAGCTCACGTGCGCCTTGCCGCTTGCCCTGGGTGCGCTTGTCGTGGCGCTCGTGGTCCTCGCACTCTTCGTGCGCAGGCAGGGCCGCATCGCGGAGCCCCTGCTCGACCTGCGCCCGATGCGCAACCCCCGCTTCTGGCCTGCCTGCCTGCTCGTGGTCGTGGCCATGATGGAGACCTTCTCGATGAGCGTGCTGCTGCCGCTCTACTTCGAGGGTGCCTGCGGTACCGATGCCCTCGTGGCGGGCCTGCTCATCCTCCCTGCCATCGCGGTGAACGCCGTGACCTCGGTGGTGGGCGGCCGTGTCATGGACGCCCGCGGCGGGTGGCCGCTGCTGCCGGTGGGCTTCGCCCTCGTGGTCGTGGGGCAGGTCCTGGTCTGGTCCGTCTCGGAATCGCTCGCCATGGGGCTCGTCGTCGCGGCGACCGTGGTGGTCTATGCCGGTGTGGGGCTCGTGCTCTCGCCCTCGCAGACGGCCGGCCTCAGGCACCTGTCACAGGACGAGTACCCGCACGGCACAGCCCTGCTCAACACGTTCGTCATGATCGCCGCCAGCATCGGGCCGTCGCTCTTCGTGGGGATCCTCTCGAGCGGCGCCGCCTCGGCTGCGGCCTCCGGCCTTGCCGCGTCGGCGTCAGAGGCGGCGGGGTTTGCCCAGGCGGTGCTGGTGGCCGCCGTCATCGGCGCCGCAGGACTCGCCCTCTCGGTCGGCTATGCCCGCAAGGCGCGGACCGAGAAGGCGATGCCTCCGCAATCGCAGGGGCCATCTGGGGCTGGGGCAGATGATCAGGTCATATCCGAGAAGGACGCCTCGGGCAGGGCGCGTCGGGAGGGTGTGCGGGCATAGGCCGAGGGCCCTCGGCGACTCGCCGTCTCGCGACCTGTCATGTCTCGCGGACCGGGGGCCCGCACGTCCCCCCAAACCGGCCTTTCGCCTTCCTGAATAGGGGATTCAGCCTGATGGCAGGCTAAGATGGGCTGACTAGTATCTCAAGGGGAAGGTCCCTTTGTGGTCCGTCCCCTTTCGAGACGAAGGCGGGCCCATCATGCGAAGCGACCCTTCTCGCAAGGCACTTGTCATCATCCTTTCCGTGGCGATGGCGCTCACATGCATGCCCGTGCAGGGCCTCGCCGAGGCCGTGGACGAGGCGCAGGTCGTCACGAGCTCCCTTGTGGGATCGGCCTCCGCTTCCCTGACCGTCCAGGATGCCGGTCAGTCGACTGCCGATGACGCCATCTCGCAGGATGCGACGAGCGACCAGGAGGTCGACGCTTCCTCTGCGGTCAGTGCGGAGACCCCTACTGCGACCGATGACGACGCGAGTGCCGTCGAGACCGCTGCCGCGACCACCGATGACGCGTCCACCACCTCCGAGACGGCCGACGCCCAGGCTGCCACCACGCAGGATGCGCTCACTGTCCAGTCCGATGACCTCGTCACACAGACATATGACGCGCTGGAGATCTTGGTAGATGGCGGCCGTACCATCACCATCTCGGACGCGAGCGAGTCTGGCATGCTCAAGATCTCTGGCCTAGGTGGCAACCCCTCCATCATCCCCGCGAGCGCCAGCGTCATACTGACGAGCGAAGATGGTGCGGCCCAGGACAGCATGGTCAACGTGGTCGCCACCAAGTCCACGGTGAAGCTTGAGCTTAAGGACCTCAAGCTCAGGCACGACGGCGACAGCCCGCTTCGCATCCAGGGCGGAAGCACCGTGGTGGCCACCCTGGAGGGCTCCAGCGAGCTCAACTGCGTCGGTGGCGGTCAGCCGGGCGTCCAGGTGCAACGGGGCGCCTCCCTCACGATCACAGGCACGGGCTCGCTCAACGCCCTAGGCGACACCGACGGTGCGGGTATCGGCACCTGGAACGGTGCCAGCATCTCGATGGGTTCCCTCACCATCACGGGCGGGGCCCAGGTCACGGCCACAGGATATGGCGAGGCTGCTGGCATCGGCTGTGGCAACGAGGCGACGAGCGGCGGTACGGTGACCATCACGGGTGCTGGCACGAAGGTCACGGCCAACGGCGGCAAGTACGGTGCTGGCATCGGTGGCGGTGACCAGTCGGGCGGCTGCAACGTCATCATCTCCGACGGCGCCTCGCTCACGGCCACGGGCGGCTACGGTGGCGCTGGCATCGGTTCCGGCGACAAGGACGGGGGCAGCCCCGGCACGCTCACCGTGAGTGGCGATGACACGCGCGTCACGGCAATCGGCGGGGAGAAGGCCGCGGGTGTCGGGACTGGACGTGACGCCACGCATGGCGGCACGGTCACCGTCAACGGCGGCATCCTCACTGCCACGGGCGGGGAGTATGGCGCCGGCATCGGTGGGGGATACGAGACCTCCGGCAGCACCGTCATCATCAACGGCGGCACCGTGGTCGCGCGTCACGGTGGGGATGCCAGCGGCATCGGCTCGGGCAGCGAAGGCTCGAACGGTGGTAGCCTCACCATCAATGGCGGTTCCGTGCTGGGGTCCGGTACCTCGGGCTTCGATGAGTCCGTGCAGCCCACGCCCAAGAACGCCGACGGCGTGGAGCTCGAGCGCTACTCCGTCCAGCTCCAGTACACCTCCACCTACGAGCTGGTGACGGAGTTGAGGCTCTATGACTCTGCGGCTGCCGCGCTGTCCCAGAGCGACGTGCACATGTGGACCATCCCAGGTCCCTTTAGCGACTGTGCCGCGCTCTACCTCTACCTTCCCAAGGGCACGGACCTCGGCTACGTGACCACGAACATCGCCTCCTATAATCGCCTGGGCACCTCGGACATCTTTGAGCTCTATCAGCTGCCCTATCTGGTCCATTTCGACTCTGGTGTGGATGATGTCAGCGGCACCATGCCTGATCAGATCTGGAGGCACGGGGAGCGCAAGTCCCTCTCCCCCAACACCTTCTCGCGACCGAACTACTTCTTCGCCGGCTGGTCCAAGACCAAGGGATCCACCAAGGCGGATTACTCGGACAAGCAGGTGGTCACAGAGGTGGCATCGAATGACTCGGTGACCCTCTATGCCGTCTGGATCCCGATGACCAAGAACGCGACCCTTACCTACGCCTCCTCGGATGCGAGCCATGGCACGGTATCCCTGGCCTCGGAGACGTTGAACTCCCAGACGGGTACGCCCTCGGGCTCCACCGTCACGGTCGCCGCCGGGTATCATCTGGTCAACTGGACCGACTCGGAGGGGACCGTCGTCTCGACGGACGCGACGTACGTGCCGGTGATGAAGAATGCCGGGTGGGTGGACGAGAACTACACGGCGAACATCGCACCCAACACCTACACCCTGACGTATTGCGACAGCGTGACCGGCAGGTCCCTGATAGGTGGCGACTATAGCTACACGCACAACCCCTTCAAGTACACGATCACGTTGACCTACGATGCTCCCACGACGTTCAGACCACCTTCCGACGACTCGGATTACTACGGTACCTATCGGGCTGGCTACTGCTTCGACCACTGGAGCCAGAACCGGGATGGCACGGGCACGACCTACACGGAGGACCAGGAGATCCTGAACCTCACGGATGTGCAGGACGGGCATGTCGACGTGTGGTACATCTGGAGGCCCATCAACTATTCCTTCGCCTTCCTCGGCAACGGCGCTACCTCTGGCTCCATGACGAACGAGGTCATGACCTATGACCAGGAGAAGGCCCTCACGGCGAACGCCTACGCCCGTACGGGCTACACCTTCGTCAACTGGAATCATCGCGCAGACGGAAGCAGCTGGTCCTATTCCGACCAGGCCCTTGTCAAGAACACCACCAGATATAGTGAGACCCTGTCGCTCTATGCCCAGTGGAAGCCCAACTCGTACACGGTGACCTTCGATGGCAACGGTGCGGACTCCGGTTCCATGGCTGGCCTCACGCTCGACTACGACGAGAGCCATACCCTCGACGCCAGCACCTTCACGCGTGCCGGCTACACGTTCGCAGGATGGAACACGGCTGCTGACGGCACCGGCACGGCCTACGCGGATGCGGCGAGCATCAAGAACCTGGCCACCGGCGACACCGGCGACACCTCAGCCACGCTCTATGCCCAGTGGAAGGGCGACGAGTACACGGTGAAGTTCGTTGCGAACGGTGGCGACGGCACCATGGCCGACCAGACCCTCGCCTACGGTACGGCCGCGAACCTCAATGCCAACACCTTTACGTGCACCGGCTATACGTTCGCGGGGTGGGCCGACGATGCGGGACACACCTACGCCGATGGCGCCTCCGTCATGAACCTGGTCACGAGCGGGAGCGGCAGCACCTCCATCACCCTCAAGGCCCAGTGGACCGCCAACACCTACACGCTCGTCTTCGATGCCAACGGCGGGACCGGCACCATGGACAAGCAATCCATGACCTACGACACCGAGGTCGCCCTCACGCCCTGTGCCTTCGCGCGTGAGGGCTGCATGTTCGCCGGCTGGACCGATGACGCGGGGCACACGTATGCCGACGCCGAGAGTGTCAAGAACCTTGCGACCGAGCAGGGTTCGACGGCGACGCTCCATGCCCGGTGGAAGGCCAACACATACACCGTGAAGTTCGCCACCGGCGTCACCGACGGCAGCGTCACGCAGACGATGGAAGACGAGACCATGACCTACGGCATCGCGACGCCGCTCACGGCCAACGCCTTCATCCGCGCCGGCTACCGGTTCCTCGGTTGGAAGGTGGGGGACACCTCCCGCTTCGTGGCTGACGAGGCGAGCGTGTCTGACCTGGCCACCTCCGGCACCGTGACCCTCACGGCGATGTGGGAGTCCTGGCCCGACGCGCTCGTCTCCTATAACGTCATCGACCCGGCACAGGGCACGGTCTCGAGCGCCAAGGAGACGCTCACCCAGGGCCAGGGCACGCCTGCCGGCTCCACGGCCACGGCTGGGACCGGCTACACGTTCTCCAGCTGGAAGGTCTACGGGTCGGACGCCGTGGTCTCGAGCGATGCCACCCTCACGGCCGAGAAGATCAAGGCGAGCCCCGCCTGGTCGTCCGACCACTACGTCAGCACGAACTTCGTGGCCAGCTTCGAGGCCAACACCTACACGGTCACCTTCGATGCCAGCGGCGGCTCGGGCACCATGGACCCCCAGGCCCTCACCTATGGCACAGCCGCGAACCTCGATGCCAACACTTTCGCCAAGACTGGCTACACGTTCGCCGGCTGGTCTGACGGCGCGGGACATACGTACGCCGACAAGGCTTCCGTCAAGAACCTCGTCACCGGGGCCGTCGGTGACGAGTCCATCACCCTCACGGCCCAATGGACGCAGGACCTGGTGGTGACCTACGTCCCCGATGACGTGACGCACGGCACCGTGAGCGTCGGCTCTGAGACCGTCGTCTCGGGCGACAACGCCCAAGGCTCCACCGCCGAGGCTGCGACTGGCTACACGTTCGTCAGCTGGACGCTTGCCGGCTCCACGACACCCGTCTCCGTCGAGCAGACGCTCAAGCCTGCTGGCGTCACGGCCAGCGCCAGCTATGTGGCCAACTTCAAGGGCAACGCCTATACGGTCACGTTCGCCACCGGCGTCACCGACGGCAGCGTCACACAGACGATGGCCGACGAGCCCATGACCTACGGCACGGCCAAGGAGCTCACGGCCAACGCGTTCACGCGCCCGGGCTATCGGTTCCTCGGCTGGAGGGTGGGGGACAGCTCCCGCTTCGTGGCTGACAAGGCGAGCGTGTCCGACCTGGCGACCTCCGGCACCGTGACCCTCACGGCCATGTGGGAGGCCTGGCCCGACGCGCTCATCTCCTACAACGTCACCGACCCGGCACAGGGCTCGGTCTCGAGCGCCAAGGAGACGCTTGTCCGGGGCCAGGGCACGCCGGTAGGCTCCACGGCCACGGCTGGGACCGGCTACACGTTCGTCAACTGGACGGTCTATGGCTCTGACACCGTGGTGTCGAGCGATGCCACCCTCACGGCCGAGAAGATCAAGGCGAGTTCCGCCTGGTCATCCGACCACTACGTCAACACCGACCTCGTGGCCAACTTCAAGGCCAACACCTACACGGTCACCTTCGATGCCAACGGCGGCCTCCGGCACCATGACCCCCCAGACCCTCACCTATGACACACCTGCGAACCTCAACGGCAACGCCTTCGCCAAGACCGGCTTCACCTTCGCTGGCTGGTCTGACGGCGCGGGGCACACGTACGCCGACGCGTCTGAGGTCGAGAACCTGGCCACCGGAGCTGCCGGTGACGCCTCCGTCACGCTCACGGCCCAGTGGGTCGCCAACGGCTACACGGTCACCTTCGACGCCACCGGCGGAACCGGCACCATGCCTGCTCAGCCGATGACCTACGGGGCGGCCGCCAACCTCACGGCCTGCACCCTCGTCCGCACGGGCTATGCCTTCCTCGGCTGGTCGAAGACCCAAGGTGGTACCATCGTCGACCTTGTTGACGAGGCATCCGTCACCGACCTCGCGACCTCCGGCACCGTGCCCCTCTACGCCGTCTGGCAGGCCAACTCCTACACGATCGAGTTCAACGGTAATGGCGCCACCTCAGGCACCATGGCTGACCTGCCGATGACCTACGACACGGCCGCCAACCTCACCGCCAACGCCTACGCCAAGGACCATTACACCTTCACCGGTTGGAACACCAAGGCGGATGGCTCGGGCACCCCGTATGCTGGCGGGGACTCGGTCGCCAACCTCGCCACCTCAGGCACGGTCATCCTCTACGCCCAGTGGAGCGGGGACTCGTATGACGTCACCTTCGAGGGCAATGGTTCCACGTCGGGCACCATGCAGCTACAAGGCATGACCTATGGCTCATCCGCGAAGCTCACGCCCAACGGCTTCGTCCGTGCCGACTACACCTTCCTGGGCTGGGCTCTTGCCGCGGGCACGACGACCCCAGACTACTTCGACGGCCAGCTCGTCTCTGACCTCGACCCCACCACGCTCTACGCCGTCTGGGGGCAGCGCGCCGATGCCCGCATCTACTATGGGAGCTCTGACACTGCCGTCGGGACGGTCTCCTCGGACAGCGAGCTCGTCGCCCCCGATACTGGTGTGCCATCTGGCTCAACGGCCATTCCGGCCGCTGGGCATCACTTCGTGGTCTGGAAGGATGCTTCCGGTGCGGAGGTCTCCGCCATATCGTTCTTCCAGCCTACGAAGCCTGTGGGGGGATGGGTCGAGACTGCCTACACGGCCAGCTTTGCGGCCAACACATACACGGTCAAGTTCGATGCCAATGGTGGCACCGGCACCCAGATGGACGATCAGCCCATGACCTACGGAACGGCCGCGGACCTCACTGCCAACACGTACGTCAACCCTGGTCATGCCTTCGTCGGTTGGAAGGATGATGCGGGACATATGTACGCTGACGGCGCCTCAGTTATCGACCTCACGACCGAGCTTGGCGGTACCGTCGCCCTCCATGCCCAGTGGACCTCCGACCTGGTCGTGTCGTATGCCGCTGACGAGGCGTCGCATGGAAGCGTGAGCCTCGCTTCCGAGACCGTCGCCTTGGGTGGTACTGCCCAAGGGTCGACCGCCACGGCCGAGTCTGGGTATCACCTCGCGGGCTGGACGCTTGCCGACTCAGAGGACGTCATCACTACCGAGGCGACGCTCGCACCGACCAACGTCATGACCAGCGCGTCCTATCTGGCACGTTTCGTGCCGAACACCTATACGGTGACCTTCCAGGCCAACGGCGGCACTGGTGTCATGGACGTTCAGGAGCTGTCCTACGACGCAGACGAGAAGCTCGCGGCCTGCACCCTCACTCGCGAGGGCTATGCCTTCACCGCTTGGGCTGATGACTCAGGGCACACATACGCCGACAAGGCCAGCGTCAAGGACCTCGTGTCCGAGGCCGACGGCGGCATCACCCTCCATGCCCAGTGGATGCCGATCGCCTACACGGTCGCCTTCGATGCCAACGGCGGCGATGGCACCATGGAGCCGCAGGCCATGACCTACGGCACGGCCGCCGACCTCACCGCATCTGCCTTCACTCGCACGGGGTATGCCTTCGCCGGCTGGAATACGGTTGCCGACGGCTCAGGCACGTCATTCTCGGAGAAGGCCAGCGTCAAGGACCTCGTGGCAGAGGATGGTTCCATCGTCACGCTCTATGCCCAGTGGACCGTCTCGTCTGTCGACGATGGGGAAAACGGCAACGGTGGGGACGGCAACAATGCTGCCGGCAGCAATGCTGGTAGCGCTTCGGGTGGCGGATCGCCCTCCTCTGGCAGCTCGGCCCAGGTCATAACCGCGCGAGCCGGTATCCCTGCGACCTCCGACCCGGTCTTCCCGATCGGTTCGCTTACGCTCGTGGCCCTCGCCACCGCGACCTGCGGCATTGTGATACGTAAGCGCCGTCGGGGGTAGCGCCCCTCATGGCTGTGCGCGTTCTCCGACCGCCCTTGGGACCTACCCAGGGCGGTCGGTCCGTATGGCTCACCGTACGCCGGCTTGCTATCCCAGCGCCACGTCGAGCACCATCATGATGACGAAGCCCAACGCGCATCCGATGACGCCCAGGTTGGAGTGCTCGCCCTCGGCCGTCTCGGGGATGAGCTCCTCCACCACCACGTAGATCATGGCGCCCGCCGCGAACGCGAGCAGGTAGGGGAGCAGGGTGGTGATGAGCTGCGAGAGGGCGATCGTGAGCAGCGCCGCCAGGGGTTCGACCACGCCCGAGAGGAACCCAGAGAGGAACGCCTTGCCCCGAGACTCGCCGGCGCTGCGCAGGGGTCCCGCGATGATGGCGCCCTCGGGGACGTTCTGGATGGCGATGCCCGTCGCGAGTGCGATCGCGCCGGCGACGGTCACCGTCGGGCTGCCGGCAAGCATGCCGGCGAAGACCACACCCACGGCCATGCCCTCGGGGACGTTGTGGATGGTCACGGCGAGCATGAGCATCGTCGTCTTGTTGAGGCGCGACGGACGGCCCTCGGGCGTGTCCTCGTCGGCATGCAGGTGGGGGACGACCATGTCGATGGCGAGCAGGAAGGCGATGCCGGCGAGGAAGCCTATGGCCGCCGGCAGCCAGGCGATGCCGCCCGACGCCTCTGCCGCCTCGATCGAGGGGATGAGCAGTGACCATACCGATGCGGCGATCATGACGCCCGAGGCGAAGCCGAGAAGTGCCTTCTGGACGTGGCCGGACATCTCCCCTTTGAGGAAGAAGGCGATGCAGGCGCCCAGCGTGGTGCCTGCGAGCGGTATGAGGAGCCCTATCGCCGTGGTCATGGTCTCGGACATGTGTGTCTCCCGGGTCGTCGCCATCCCGTGCGTGCTGTCGTCATAGCCATCGTACCAGCGGCATCGGCGACGGCCGCCCGGAATCAGAAAAATGATTCAACGACGGTAGCACATAGACGCGCCGGTCGAGTGGCGCTTCTCGTCCAGGGCCGTCGTGGGGGCGTGACGCCTCCGGGTCGCTTTGGCCAGGCAACCCACGTCTGCCAAGAGGTTGCCTGCCCGGAGTGACCCGCCAGGTCCTTTCGTTCACCTTCCGGGGTCGCTTTGGCCAGGCAACCCACATCTGCCAAGAGGTCGCCTGCCCGGAGTGACCCGCCAGGTCCCCGCCGCCGCTTACCGTAAGCCTCGTCGCCCCCTATGGCCTGCGTCGTATACTGGGCACTGATATCGAGGGCTTTCGGCTCGCGTCCGTTCCGCTGGCGACACGAGGGGGTGGCAGACCATGCACATCACCTGGCGTCGTGTGGCGCCGGTCCTCATCGGCCTGCTCATCGTCTCTGGCCTCGTCGCGGGCGTGGTCACCTCCGCCTGGAGCGCCCGCCAGGCCTCCGAGTCCAAGGCCGAGGCCGTCCTCACCGACAGCGCCCACGAGCAGGCCCGTTCTCTGGCCCAGACCTTCGACGGCCAGTTCCAGGTCCTCGAGGCGCTCTCTGCATCCGTCGGCCAGATGGACACCTCGGACATCTCGGCGATCTCCTCCCTGTTCGATGCCGCCTCCAAGGACATGAACGTCGGGTCACTCGTGTTCATCGGGCCCGATGGGGTCTCCCTCGTGGGCGTCAACGCGGGTGTCGACACGTCCGACGTCTCCTCGACGCAGGCTGCGCTGGCGGGCAACCGTGGAATGGCCTATGTCGTGGGGCGGGCCTCGGGCGAGCCTGGTGTCGTGCTGTCCGTTCCCTGCTATCGGGATGGCCAGGTCGTGGGCATCGTCTCGGGCATGTACTACCGCGAGAACCTCTCTGCTGACCTCTCGGGCACGGCCTATGCCGGCGAGAGCATCTCGTTCCTTGCCAGCTCCGATGGCACGATCATCGTACCTAGCTCGAGCAGCCTCTTCGTGAATGATGACGACAACGCCTTCAACTTCATGGGCTCGGATGCGGTCAGCTTCAAGGACGGCGACTCGCTCGAGGAGATGGAGGCCTCGCTGCAGGCCGGCAAGGAGACGGTCGTCAGGTATACCTACAACGGTTCCGACCGGTTCACCATCTATACGCCGCTCACCGGCACCGGTCTGCCGGGCAACGACTGGTTCGTCGCCAACGAGATAGACGCGTCGTCCTATGCGGCGGACGTGTCGAAGGCGCAGGGCGAGGCGCTGCGCTCGATGTTCGTCTTCGGCATCTTCCTGGTGGGGGCCTTTGCCCTCTTCATGCGCTACGACTACGTCATCAGGCGTCACCAGCGCGAGGACGCTTCCGTGATCGCCGAGCGTGACCGTCAGTACGAGATCGTGCTCAAGCAGGGTGGCAAGCATGTCTATCGCTATGACGTGGCCACCGGTGCCGGCACGCACGTCTCGGAGGTCAACCCCTTCTCGGAGGCTCCCGTGCGCGAGCATATGGTCGAGACCATGCTCTCCGAGGGGCATGTCGCCCCCGACCAGGCCGATGCCTACCGTGACTTCTTCCATCGCATCGACCAGGGCGAGCCGTTCCAGACGACCCGGTTCAAGCTGCACACGGTCGACGGTCGATGGGTCTGGTGCCAGGAGGACGCCACCACCGTCTTCGACGATGCCGGCAAGCCCTCCTACGCCATCATCTCGTACTGGGACATCACCGACCAGCTCGAGGCGGAGGGGCGGTACGCCAAGGCGGTCGCCTATCGCGAACTTGCCGAGAGGAGCACGGTGGCGTCGTTCCATCTCGACGTTACGAGCGATTCCGTGGACGACGGCGTCTCTGAGTACGATGACCTGCTGGCACTCGGCTCGGACGGCACCGTCACCGGGCTCATGGCCGGCATCGAGGCATCCATCCCCAACGGGGGTCTGCGGGCGATCTTCCATGAGCGGTTCTCCCGCGAGGCCATGGTGGCAGCCTTCGGTGAGGGGAGGAACGACATCGACCTCGAGCATCCGATCCTGGCGGGGGCGGTCTCGGGGTGGTTCCACACCACGGTCCACCTCCTCCCCAACCCCCAGACGGGTGATATAGAGGGGTTCGCCTACGGCATCGACCTGACCGAGGAGCACCAGACCGAGCAGGTCCTGCAGACGCTTGCCAGCAACGACTACGACCGTGTCATCCTCGTCGATCGCACGCGGGGCTCCTACCACGCGTTCTTCTCGAAGTCCGATGAGGACGGCGCCCGGATGGGCGGCGTGTCCTTCGATGGCGACATGCGCTCGTTCGTGCGTGCGATGATCCACCCGGATGACCGCGAGCGTGTCGCGGCGAGCCTCATGCTCGCGACCATGGGTGCGCGTGCCGACCACGAGGGCACCTTCGACGTGAGCGCACGCCTCGTCATGGACGGAACTGTCCGCAACAAGCTCTACCGGGTCTCGTCCCTCGGCATCGACAAGGGTCATCTCGTGGTGTCACGCATCGACGTGACCGACAGCGTCTCGCGTCTCCAGGCGGCGCTCGATACCGCCGAGCAGGCGAGTCGTGCCAAGGGCGACTTCCTCTCGCGTATGAGCCATGACATCCGTACCCCCATGAACGCCGTCATGAACCTCACCCGCATGATGCGCGACGAGCTCGACGACAAGCCGGCCCTCACGTCCGACCTCGACCGCATGGAGGCCTCGAGCGAGTTCCTGCTGAGCCTCATCAACGACGTCCTGGACATCTCGCACATCGAGAGCGGTACCTTCGAGCTCACGCCCTCGGTCTATGGCTTCCACGAGTTCGTGGAGTACATGGAGGGGGTCATCGTCCCGCTCTGTCGCGAGAAGGGCCTGGAGTTCGTCTGGGAGAAGGGCTCCACGTCCGTGGACCTGTATGTGGACAAGACCAGGTTCAACCAGGTGTTCTTCAACCTGCTCTCGAATGCCGTGAAGTTCACGCCCAAAGGCGGGCGCGTCTCGTTCGTCGTGCGTGACAACGTCGTCGAGAATGGCATCCTGACCTGCAACTTCGAGGTGAATGACACGGGGATCGGCATGACTCGGGAGTTCCAGCGGAACATGTTCGACTCGTTCACGCGAGCCGATGCCACCGGTGCCTACCAAGGCACGGGCCTGGGGCTGGCCATCACCAAGGCCATCGTCGACAAGATGGGCGGGACCATCTCGGTGACCAGCGCGCCCGGGAGGGGCACGAGCATCATGGTCCATCTCTCCATGGCGCTCGCCACGCCCGAGCAGGTCGCCCAGGAGTCGGCGCGACTCCATGCCTCGAGTCCGGAGCACCTGCAGGTGCTTGCGGGGAGGAGGGTGCTTCTCTGCGAGGACAGCAACGTCAACGCCCTCATCACGAGGCGTCTGCTCGCCAAGGTGGGGGTCGAGGTGGAGGTCGCGCAGAACGGGCAGGTGGGGGTCGACCTGTTCCAAGGCCATGACCCTGGCCACTACGATGCCATCCTCATGGACGTGCGCATGCCGGTGATGGACGGCCTCGAGGCAACACGCACGATTCGCTCGCTCGCACGCGACGATGCGAAGGCCATCCCCATCATCGCCATGACGGCGGACGCCTTCTCCGAGGACCAGGAGCGGACCATCGCCTCGGGGATGAACGCGCACCTCTCGAAGCCGGTGGTCCCCGAGGACCTCTATCGGACCCTCGCGGAGGCCTGCGCCCCCAGACGCTGATGACTCCGAGCGGCGGCAACCCTCAAGGTGTGGATGAGCCTTCCTGAAGATGCTCCAAGAACCGGCCTTGGATTCATCGTCAAAAAGTATATGCCTTTTATTACATAAGACATGTTTATCAGCGGACGCACGTATCGCTAGGTAAAACTGAAGGACGTCGCCAAAATTACAGGAGGCTTCGAACATAGTTCGAAGCAGACACGAATTGCCACTTGTCGAGTGACGATGTACAATAAGTTGATTATTTAGTGTGGACTGGTGTGTGGGGGGCTCATCTGCTCTCATATGGCAGGTACGCGGGCATGCTCTCGAGGCTATGTCGGCGCTGATACGAAGGGTGGATATGATGAACCTCTCAGGCAAGAACCAAGGCCCAGCACGTAAGCTCCTTGCGTTCTTTCTCTCGGTCGCCATGGTGATGACCTCTGTCCCCACGTCGGCTCTGAGCGAGGCCGCCACCGAGGCGTCGACTGCCGCGCAGGCGCAGACCACCCAGGCGGCGACTGCCACGTCGGCCTCGTCGGCGAGCACGGCTGCCGCCACAGACCAGACGTCCTCGCAGGCCACCGCGGCAGAGGACACCTCCGCCCAGCAGGGGAGCGCTGCCAAGGGGTCCGGGACCACGACGACCGATTCCGCGCGGGCGACCACCTCTGACGAGGCGGCCACGGCGGAGGACGGCGTCGTCTCCGTCTCGCTTGACTTCGAGAACGCCTACATCACCTACCTCGGCCAGGTCGTGGCCGACCCCACCGATCACATGTCCGTTCCCGAGGGCAAGGCGCTCTCGTTCGCGGCCTCTGCCAACGAGGGCTATGACCTCACCGATGTCAAGACGTCGGTGAACGGCACCGAGACCACACTTTCTCCGAATGCCGATGGAACTTACACGATTGATGCGGCTTCCGTGGCGTCCGGCCTCAAGGTCGTCGTGGAGGCGACCGCCCAGGCCGATGCCGCCACCGTCGACGACGCGGAGCCGCTCGCCTCGACGACCGTCGACGAACCTTCAAGCTCCGCTTCAGGGTCTGCCGCCACGACCACTACGGATGCCACGACCGAGGACGCCCCCGCAGCCTCCGTCATGAGCCTGTCGACGGCTTCCGCGGCCGACTATACGCTCGAGGTCGGTCAGACGCAGTACATCAAGGGCGCGTACAGCTATTCCAATGACACATGGAAGTCCAGCGACTCCTCGATCGCATCGGTTGCGAAGGACAACGGCTGGAACTCCTCCAACGCGACCGTCACGGCTAATAAGGTCGGCACGGTCACCATCACGCATACGTATGGTTGGGGTAACAACACCTCCACCGAGACCTGGACGGTCACGGTCACGGCCGCGACCCTCACGGTAACGTTCGATGCCAACGGTGGCAGTGCCGACGCGCCTGCGAGCCAGTCGGGCGAGCAGGGCGATGACGTCACACTTCCTGATTACGCCGGTACCAAGAGAGGCAAGGTGTTCGTCGGCTGGTCCACGTCGGACAACGCGACCGGCGACGGGAACTACAAGACGCCCGTCTATGCGGCTGGGAGCACCTATACGCTCACAGCGGACACGACCCTGTACGCGACATGGGCCAGCACCGATGTGGATGCCGAGTTCTACATCAGGCTCGACGGCACCATCGCGACCGAGCCCCAAGGACATGCCTCCAGCGAGTACACCGGTGCCATCAAGATCGCCGATGCGGTGTCGACCGCGGCCTTCTATGCCAACTCGACCGAAGGTGTCGGCTCTCACCTGCTGAATCAGCCTACCGATGACCAGATCAAGACGGTCTGCAACGCGAAGGGCATCTCGTATGACCCTGACACGCAGTACGTGCTCTGGTATGTCATCAAGCAGGAGAGCACCCTTCACGTGGACGGCGTGCTTCTCGACAGGGCCAAGGTGAACCTCAGCTACAACGCCAACGCTCCGGCAGGCGAATGGGCCAACATGCCCGATGGTGCCCAGTACGTGAAGGACTCCACGGCCACGGTCAGCTCGAAGGTGCCCACGCGTCCCGGCTACACGTTCAGCGGCTGGAACACGGCAGCCGATGGGACGGGCACGTCCTATGCGTCGAGCGCTGACATCACCATGTCTGATTCCGTCACGCTCTATGCCCAGTGGATCCCCAACGACAAGACGGCATATACGGTCCAGTGGGTCGCTGCTGGCACGGGCACCGTCATCAAGACGGTCACACGCTATGCCAAGACCGACGTGACGGCAAGCGTGACCGATGCCGACAAGACGCTCGCGGGCTACACCTACGCAGGCGATTCCTACGCGGGCACGGTCCTCTCCGGCAACGTTTCCGGCGATGGGTCGCTCGTGCTCAAGCTGTACTTCTCCACGAACATCACGGTGACGGCCCCCACCGCCAGCAAGACCTATGACGGGACGGCCCTCACGGCCACCACCGCCACGCTCACGGCCGGCACGCTTGCCGAGGGTGACACCCTCGTCGCCACGGCCACGGGCTCCGCCACCAACGTCTCCGACTCCGGTACGGGCAACAACGTGGTCTACAGCGTGAAGGTCATGCACGGTGACGTCGACGTGACGGCCAACTACGCCATCACCAAGGCAGCCGGCAACCTCACCATCACGCCGGCCACCCTCACGGTCACGACGCCCGACGCCACCAAGGCCTACGACGGCGGCGCCCTCACGGCCGCGGGCACCCTCTCCGGCCTCGTCACCGGCGAGACCGCGACCTTCTCGACCACCGGCACCCAGACCAACGTCGGCGAGTCGACCAACGGCTATGACATCAACTGGGACGGCTCGGCCAAGCAGGGCAACTACACCATCGACGCGCACCTCGGCAAGCTTACGGTCACGTCCAACTCCACGTCCGTGACCCTCACGGCCCCGAGCGACGAGAGGACCTATGACGGCACGGCCCTCACGCGCTCCACGGGCACGACCGAGACGGGCCTGCCTGCGGGCTTCACCTTCGAGGCGACGGTCTCCGGCTCCCAGACCGATGCCGGCTCCTCGGACAACACGGTCACCGGCTACAAGATCTATGACGCGAGCCACAACGACGTGACGGGCTCCTTCACCAACGTCACGACCGTCGTCGGAAAGCTCACGGTGAATCCGGTCGCAATCAGCGTGAAGGCCAACGACGCCACCAAGGCCTACGACGGTACCGCCCTCACTGATTCTGGCTATTCCATCGCTTCTGGTGCCTTCGTCGGCACGGATGGGCTTGCCGCTGTGACCGTCGAGGGGTCGCAGACCTTCGTTGGCTCCTCTGCCAACACCGTCACCGACTACACGCTCGCGGATGGGACCAATGCCTCCAACTATGTCATCACCAAGCTCCCGGGCACGTTGAGCGTCACCAACGAGAACCCCATCGTCATCACGGTGACGGCCCCCACCGCCAGCAAGACCTATGACGGGACGGCCCTCACGGCCACCACCGCCACGCTCACGGCCGGCACGCTTGCCGAGGGTGACACCCTCGTCGCCACGGCCACGGGCTCCGCCACCAACGTCTCCGACTCCGGTACGGGCAACAACGTGGTCTACAGCGTGAAGGTCATGCACGGTGACGTCGACGTGACGGCCAACTACGCCATCACCAAGGCAGCCGGCAACCTCACCATCACGCCGGCCACCCTCACGGTCACGACGCCCGACGCCACCAAGGCCTACGACGGCGGCGCCCTCACGGCCGCGGGCACCCTCTCCGGCCTCGTCACCGGCGAGACCGCGACCTTCTCGACCACCGGCACCCAGACCAACGTCGGCGAGTCGACCAACGGCTATGACATCAACTGGGACGGCTCGGCCAAGCAGGGCAACTACACCATCGACGCGCACCTCGGCAAGCTTACGGTCACGTCCAACTCCACGTCCGTGACCCTCACGGCCCCGAGCGACGAGAGGACCTATGACGGCACGGCCCTCACGCGCTCCACGGGCACGACCGAGACGGGCCTGCCTGCGGGCTTCACCTTCGAGGCGACGGTCTCCGGCTCCCAGACCGATGCCGGCTCCTCGGACAACACGGTCACCGGCTACAAGATCTATGACGCGAGCCACAACGACGTGACGGGTTCCTTCACCAACGTCAAGACCGTCGTCGGAAAGCTCACGGTGGATAGGGCGAAACTCACCCTGACCTCCGTAAGCCTTTCGAAGACCTATGACGGCACCGCCCTCACGAATGGAACAGCAAGCCTCCTCGAGGATGGCTGGGTCTCTGGCCAGGGTGCCGACTACGATTTCACTGGCGCGCAGACCGAGTCGGGATCCTCAGCCAACAGCTTCTCCTACAAGGCGAAGAGCGGCACCAACCTAGACAACTACGACATCACCAAGTCCGAGGGTGCCTTGACGGTCGATCCTGTTACCTCAGAGGTCGTCGTGACCATCAACGGTCATTCTGCCAATGCCACATATGATGGTGCCAGCCATTCCGTCACCGGGTATACGGTCGCGTCCATCAGCAACAGCCTCTATACGGCCAATGACTTCTCGCTCACCGGGACCGACACGGTGAGTGCCGTTGATGCCGGCTCCTATCCCATGGGCCTCACGGCTGCGAGCTTTGCCAACACGAGCAAGAACTACACCAACGTCAGGTTCGTCGTGAGTGATGGCTCGCTCGAGGTTGCCAAGCGTGCGGTCACGCTCACAAGTGCAACGGATACTAAGGTCTATGACGGCACGGAGCTGAAGAACTCCACCGTCACCGTGTCCGGTGAAGGTTGGGCCACGGGCGAGGGCGCCACGTATGATGTCACCGGAGCCATCACCAGTGTCGGTTCGACGACGAACGACTTCACGTATGTGCTCTCTCAGAATGCCAAGTCCTCCAACTACGCCGTCACCGAGACCCTCGGCACCCTCACGGTCACCAAGGCCGACGCGGCGCAGAACGCCGTCACCGTGACCCCCTACGCCGGCACCTACGACGGCTCCGCGCACACCGTCTCCGCGACGGCCGCGCAGGCCGGCTCGACCCTGCTCTACAGCACGGACGGCCAGACCTGGTCCGAGACGGCTCCCACGTGGACCGACGTCACCTCCGCCCAGACCGTCCACGTGAAGGCCACCAACCCCAACTACGGGGACGCCACCGCCGACGGCACCGTCACCATCACGCCGGCCACCCTCACGGTCACGACGCCCGACGCCACCAAGGCCTACGACGGCGGCGCCCTCACGGCCGCGGGCACCCTCTCCGGCCTCGTCACCGGCGAGACCGCGACCTTCTCGACCACCGGCACCCAGACCGAGGCCGGCAGCTCGACCAACACCTACGCGCTCACGTGGGACGGCACCGCCAAGTCCTCCAACTACGCCGTCACCGAGACCCTCGGCACCCTCACGGTCACCAAGGCCGACGCGGCACAGAACGCCGTCACCGTGACCTCCTACGAGAGCGCCTACGACGGCTCCGCGCACACCGTCTCCGCGACGGCCGCGCAGGCCGGCTCGACCCTGCTCTACAGCACGGACGGCCAGACCTGGTCCGAGACGGCCCCCACGTGGACCGACGTCACCTCCGCCCAGACCGTCCACGTGAAGGCCACCAACCCCAACTACGGGGACGCCACCGCCGACGGCACCGTCACCATCACGCCGGCCGCCCTCACGGTCACGACCGGCAGCCAGACCTGGACCTACGACGGCCAGGCGCACTCCAACGCCACCGTCACGTCCACCGGGCTCGTGAACGGCGAGACGGTCTCGGCCGCCACGGACGCCTCCATCACCGACGAGGGCTCCACGCCCAACACCTACGCGATCGACTGGGCCGCCGCCGGCACCACCGCCAAGCAGTCCAACTACACCGTCACCGACAGCCTCGGCACCCTCACGGTCGACGCGGCCGCCTACGACGTCACGGCCACGCCCTACGCCGGCACCTACGACGGCCAGGCGCACGGCGTCACCGTCACCGCCCCCGCCGACGCTACGGTCACCTACGACACCGACAACGCCTACACGGACGTCACGTCCGGCTCCGTCACGGTCGGCTACAAGGTGACCCGTCCCAACTACAAGGACATCACCGGCACGCAGACCGTCACCATCACGCCGGCCCCGCTCAAGGTGACGACGCCCGACGCCACCAAGGCCTACGACGGCGGCGCCCTCACGGCCGCGGGCACCCTCTCCGGCCTCGTCACCGGCGAGACCGCGACCTTCTCGACCACCGGCACCCAGACCGAGGCCGGCAGCTCGACCAACACCTACGCGCTCACGTGGGACGGCACCGCCAAGGCCTCCAACTACGCCGTCACCGAGACCCTCGGCACCCTCACGGTCACCAAGGCCGACGCGGCGCAGAACGCCGTCACCGTGACCCCCTACGAGAGCGCCTACGACGGCTCCGCGCACACCGTCTCCGCGACGGCCGCGCAGGCCGGCTCGACCCTGCTCTACAGCACGGACGGCCAGACCTGGTCCGAGACGGCCCCCACGTGGACCGACGTCACCTCCGCCCAGACCGTCCACGTGAAGGCCACCAACCCCAACTACGGGGACGCCACCGCCGACGGCACCGTCACCATCACGCCGGCCGCCCTCACGGTCACGACCGGCAGCCAGACCTGGACCTACGACGGCCAGGCGCACTCCAACGCCACCGTCACGTCCACCGGGCTCGTGAACGGCGAGACGGTCTCGGCCGCCACGGACGCCTCCATCACCGACGAGGGCTCCACGCCCAACACCTACGCGATCGACTGGGCCGCCGCCGGCACCACCGCCAAGCAGTCCAATTACACCGTCACCGACAGCCTCGGCACCCTCACGGTGACTGACAGCGCGTCGCCCATCATCGTTACGACGGTGGGAAGTGTCTCTACCTATGACGGTCACGCACATGGTGCGACCGTCTCGGTGAGCTCGCTGCCGACAGGCTATACGCTCGATACTGCCGCTTCCAGCGCTTCGGCTACCGACGTGACGGAGGGATCTGTCTCCGCTACGGCAGATAAGCTCGTTATCAGGAACGCGTCTGGCCAGGATGTGACCTCGCGTCTCAACATCACGTATGTCGACGGCACCGTCACCATCACGCCGGCCGCCCTCACGGTCACGACGCCCGACGCCACCAAGGCCTACGACGGCGGCGCCCTCACGGCCGCGGGCACCCTCTCAGGCCTCGTCCCCGGCGAGACCGCGACCTTCTCGACCACCGGCACGCAGACCGAGGCCGGCAGCTCGACCAACACCTACGCGCTCACGTGGGACGGCACCGCCAAGTCCTCCAACTACGCCGTCACCGAGACCCTCGGCACCCTCACGGTCACCAAGGCCGACGCGGCGCAGAACGCCGTCACCGTGACCTCCTACGAGAGCGCCTACGACGGCTCCGCGCACACCGTCTCCGCGACGGCCGCGCAGGCCGGCTCGACCCTGCTCTACAGCACGGACGGCCAGACCTGGTCCGAGACGGCCCCCACGTGGACCGACGTCACCTCCGCCCAGACCGTCCACGTGAAGGCCACCAACCCCAACTACGGGGACGCCACCGCCGACGGCACCGTCACCATCACGCCGGCCGCCCTCACGGTCACGACCGGCAGCCAGACCTGGACCTACGACGGCCAGGCGCACTCCAACGCCACCGTCACGTCCACCGGGCTCGTGAACGGCGAGACGGTCTCGGCCGCCACGGACGCCTCCATCACCGACGAGGGCTCCACGCCCAACACCTACGCGATCGACTGGGCCGCCGCCGGCACCACCGCCAAGCAGTCCAACTACACCGTCACCGACAGCCTCGGCACCCTCACGGTCGACGCGGCCGCCTACGACGTCACGGCCACGCCCTACGCCGGCACCTACGACGGCCAGGCGCACGGCATCACCGTCACCGCCCCCGCCGACGCTACGGTCACCTACGACACCGACAACGCCTACACGGACGTCACGTCCGGCTCCGTCACGGTCGGCTACAAGGTGACCCGTCCCAACTACAAGGACATCACCGGCACGCAGACCGTCACCATCACGCCGGCCCCGCTCAAGGTGACGACGCCCGACGCCACCAAGGCCTACGACGGCGGCGCCCTCACGGCCGCGGGCACCCTCTCCGGCCTCGTCACCGGCGAGACCGCGACCTTCTCGACCACCGGCACCCAGACCGAGGCCGGCAGCTCGACCAACACCTACGCGCTCACGTGGGACGGCACCGCCAAGGCCTCCAACTACGCCGTCACCGAGACCCTCGGCACCCTCACGGTCACCAAGGCCGACCTCACCGACGCGGCCCGCTTCACGGTCTCGCAGCCGGCCGACGTCACCTACGACGGCCTGTCGCAGAGGCAGCCCCTCACGGTGACCGACGCCACGACGGGCAAGGTCCTGGTCGAGGGCACCGACTACACGCTCTCCTACTCGTACGACACCACCGACGTCGGCACCGTCACGGCCACCGTCACCGGCATCGGCGACTACGCCGGCACGGTCGACCGCACCTACAAGATCACGCCGGCCCAGGTCACCGTCACGACGCCCGACGCCACCAAGGCCTACGACGGCGGCGCCCTCACGGCCGCGGGCACCCTCTCCGGCCTCGTCACCGGCGAGACCGCGACCTTCTCGACCACCGGCACCCAGACCGAGGCCGGCAGCTCGACCAACACCTACGCGCTCACGTGGGACGGCACCGCCAAGTCCTCCAACTACGCCGTCACCGAGACCCTCGGCACCCTCACGGTCACCAAGGCCGACGCGGCGCAGAACGCCGTCACCGTGACCTCCTACGAGAGCGCCTACGACGGCTCCGCGCACACCGTCTCCGCGACGGCCGCGCAGGCCGGCTCGACCCTGCTCTACAGCACGGACGGCCAGACCTGGTCCGAGACGGCCCCCACGTGGACCGACGTCACCTCCGCCCAGACCGTCCACGTGAAGGCCACCAACCCCAACTACGGGGACGCCACCGCCGACGGCACCGTCACCATCACGCCGGCCCAGGTCACCGTCACGGCCGCCGCGGCCTCCAAGGCCTACGGCGACGCCGACCCGGCCCTCTCGGCCACGGCCGACGGCACCCTCGGTGACGACACCATCTCCTACACGGTCTCGCGCACCAACGAGGACGAGGCCGCCGGCACCTACGCGGGCGTGATCGTCCCCGCGGGCGAGGCGACGCAGGGCAACTACGCGGTCACCTACGTGCCCGCGGACTTCACCATCACCAAGGCCGGCGCGGCGCAGAACGCCGTCACCGTGACCTCCTACGAGGGCGCCTACGACGGCTCCGCGCACACCGTCTCCGCGACGGCCGCGCAGGCCGGCTCGACCCTGCTCTACAGCACGGACGGCCAGACCTGGTCCGAGACGGCCCCCACGTGGACCGACGTCACCTCCGCCCAGACCGTCCACGTGAAGGCCACCAACCCCAACTACGAGGACGCCACCGCCGACGGCACCGTCACCATCACGCCGGCCCAGGTCACCGTCACGGCCGCCGCGGCCTCCAAGGCCTACGGCGACGCCGACCCGGCCCTCTCGGCCACGGCCGACGGCACCCTCGGTGACGACACCGTCTCCTACACGGTCTCGCGCACCAACGAGGACGAGGCCGCCGGCACCTACGCGGGCGTGATCGTCCCCGCGGGCGAGGCGACGCAGGGCAACTACGCGGTCACCTACGTGCCCGCGGACTTCACCATCACCAAGGCCGGCGCGGCGCAGAACGCCGTCACCGTGACCTCCTACGAGGGCGCCTACGACGGCTCCGCGCACACCGTCTCCGCGACGGCCGCGCAGGCCGGCTCGACCCTGCTCTACAGCACGGACGGCCAGACCTGGTCCGAGACGGCCCCCACGTGGACCGACGTCACCTCCGCCCAGACCGTCCACGTGAAGGCCACCAACCCCAACTACGAGGACGCCACCGCCGACGGCACCGTCACCATCACGCCGGCCGCCCTCACGGTCACGACGCCCGACGCCACCAAGGCCTACGACGGCGGCGCCCTCACGGCCGCGGGCACCCTCTCCGGCCTCGTCGCCGGCGAGACCGCGACCTTCGCCGACCACCGGCACGCCAGACCGAGGCCGGCAGCTCGACCAACACCTACGCGCTCGACGTGGGACGGCACCGCCAAGCAGTCCAACTACCCGTCACCGAGACCCTCGGCACCCTCGACGGTCACCAAGGCCGACCTCACCGACGCGGCCCGCTTCGACGGTCTCGCAGCCGGCCGACGTCACCTACGACGGCCTGTCGCAGAGGCAGCCCCTCACGGTGACCGACGCCACGACGGGCAAGGTCCTGGTCGAGGGCACCGACTACACGCTCTCCTACTCGGACGACACCACCGACGTCGGCACCGTCACGGCCACCGTCACCGGCATCGGCAACTACGCCGGCACGGTCGACCGCACCTACAAGATCATGCCGGCCGCCCTCACGGTCACGACGCCCGACGCCACCAAGGCCTACGACGGCACCGCCCTCACGGCCGCGGGCACCCTCTCCGGCCTCGTCGCCGGCGAGACCGCGACCCTCGCCACCACCGGCACGCAGACCGAGGCCGGCAGCTCGACCAACGCCTACACGCTCGCTGGGACGGCACCGCCAAGCAGTCCAACTACACCGTCACCGAGGACCCTCGGCACCCTCGAGGTCACCAAGGCCGACATCACCGACGCGGCCCGCTTCACGGTCTCGCAGCCGGCCGACGTCACCTACGACGGCCAGTCGCAGAAGCAGCCCGTCACCGTCACCGACTCCACGACGGCAAGGTCCCTGGTCGAGGGCACCGACTACACGCTCTCCTACTCGGACGACACCACCGACGTCGGCACCGTCACGGCCACCGTCACCGGCATCGGCGACTACGCCGGCACGGTCGACCGCACCTACAAGATCATGCCGGCCGCCCTCACGGTCACGACGCCCGACGCCACCAAGGCCTACGACGGCACCGCCCTCACGGCCGCGGGCACCCTCTCCGGCCTCGTCGCCGGCGAGACCGCGACCCTCGCCACCACCGGCACGCAGACCGAGGCCGGCAGCTCGACCAACACCTGCTCGCTCGCGTGGGACGGCACCGCCAAGCAGTCCAACTACACCGTCACCGAGGACCTCGGCACCCTCACGGTCACCAAGGCCGACGCGGCGCAGAACGCCGTCACCGTGACCCCCTACGCCGGAACCTACGACGGCTCCGCGCACACCGTCTCCGCGACGGCCGCGCAGGCCGGCTCGACCCTGCTCTACAGCACGGACGGCCAGACCTGGTCCGAGACGGCCCCCACGTGGACCGACGTCACCTCCGCCCAGACCGTCCACGTGAAGGCCACCAACCCCAACTACGAGGACGCCACCGCCGACGGCACCGTCACCATCACGCCGGCCACTCTCACGGTGACTACGCCCGACGCCACCAAGGCCTACGACGGCACCGCCCTCACGGCCGCGGGCACCCTCTCCGGCCTCGTCGCCGGCGAGACCGCGACCTTCGCCACCACCGGCACGCAGACCGAGGTCGGCACGTCGACCAACGCCTACGCGCTCGCCTGGGACGGCACCGCCAAGCAGTCCAACTACACCGTCACCGAGACCCTCGGCACGCTCACGGTCACTGCCGCACCTGCGACGCCTGTCGTTCCCGGTGATACGACTCCGACCACGCCTGCGGGCACGACTCCCACGACGCCTGTCACGCCGGCCAGTACGACACCGGTCGCAACGGTAGTCACCCCGATTGCCACGGCGCTCCAGAACGCCTACCAGGCGGTCATCGGGGAGGAGCCCACGCCCCTCTCGACACCTTCGACCGCTGAGGAGGAGTCCATCGACGAGAACGGCACGCCTCTGGCCACCGCCGCCGAGCCGGTCTGCTGGGTCCACTGGTACATCATGCTGGGCATGCTCGTGACCCTCGTCTACGGCCTGGTCGTCCTGTTCCGTCGCCGCCGCTACACCAAGGGCCTCAAGAACCGCGAGAAGCGCGTCCTCCGCGAGGACGACGACCAGCAGGACAAGCAGGGCGAGAGCGCCCCGACCATCCCATCAGGAGCTGAGGCTTAGTCATGAAGAAGAGCAACTGGATCGTCTACGTCCTTCTCGTCCTCGTCTCGGCCTTCCTCCTGTGGCTCTGGTACTACCTGGGCTTCAACAAGGTGGACAGCCCGTTCGACCTGGTCCTCTCCATCGTCTGGTGGGTCGGTGTCGCGGCTCTCGTCTGGTTCACGTTCCGCTCCGAGAGGAGGCGCCAGGCGCAGATCCGCACCATCTACGTCTCGCCTGACGCCCTGTTCAACTCCGAGCGCGGCCTCGTGTCCTGCCCCGACCCGGAGCAGCGCGTGACCCTCATGGCCGACATCCTGGACAACCTCAAGTACGACTTCCACAAGGAGGACATGCCCGAGGAGAAGGACTTCGACTTCAGGTACGTGGTCCGCACGGAGGACTTCAAGGAGAAGGACTCGGAGGACGGCTCCGAGGCCACCACGTCCGACGCCGCACAGGCCACGGGCGCCGAGGCCACTACTCAGGAGACCGTGTCGGCAGATGCCACCGAGGTCGTACCTCCCATTCCCGTCACGGCCACGGCTGACGATGAGGACAAGGACAAGGACAAGTGGAAGGGCTCCGTCGTCAGGATCGACTGGGACGCCGAGGGCCACCAGACCAACGAGGAGAACGACTTCGACGGCAAGGAGCAGCTCGGTCAGCTCGTGCTGACCTAAGCGCCACCTTAGGAACGTCTCATCAAGGAGGCCCCGGACCGAATGGTGCGGGGCCTCCTTCTTGTGCGTGGCCATCCTCGCTGTTCCTCTCGGCAGCTTCGATAGCATCTGCCAATGTGCTCAAACCACAGCAGTTAGCGTAGTGTATCAGTACGAGACACAACATCTAGGGGGTGCCGATACCGTCTAATTTTCCGATGACGACCATCGCGGCCTTCTCGTCTGCTACGCTCTAACCCCATGGGAGCCCCATGGGACAGACCAACCACCGCACCCAAAACACAGCAGTGCACAGCCACGAAGTCATAACTGCAAGTATGCAAAGGTCCAGGAGGACAGGATGCAGAAGGCATGGCAGGGCTTTACGGGTGGCAACTGGGAGCACGAGATCGACGTTCGTGACTTCATCCAGAGGAACTACACCCCTTATGAGGGCGACGCGTCATTCCTCGCCGGTCCCACCGAGCGCACGAACAAGCTCTGGGGCGAGGTCATGGACCTCTTCGAGCAGGAGCGCGAGCATGGCGGCGTCCTCGACATGGACACCAAGGTCGTCTCGACCATCACGAGCCATGGTGCAGGCTACATCGACAAGGACCTCGAGCAGATCGTCGGCCTCCAGACTGACAAGCCGCTCAAGCGCGCGCTGCATGTCAACGGCGGCATCCGCATGGCCCAGCAGGCCTGCTCGGACAACGGCTATGAGGTCGACCCCCAGATCGTCGACTTCTACACCAACTACCGCAAGACCCACAACGCCGGCGTGTTCGACGTCTACACGCCCGAGATGCGTGCCTGCCGTCACTCGCACATCATCACGGGCCTTCCTGACGCCTACGGCCGCGGCCGCATCATCGGTGACTACCGCCGCGTCGCCCTCTACGGCACGGACTACCTCGTCGCCGAGAAGAAGGCCGAGAAGGCCGGCACGTCCTCGATCATGACCGAGGACGTCATCCGTCACCGCGAGGAGCTCTCCGAGCAGATTCGCGCCCTGGGCGAGCTGGCCCAGCTCGGCAAGACCTACGGCTGCGACATCACGCGCCCGGCCGAGAACGTGGCCGAGGCCATCCAGTGGACCTACTTCGGCTACCTGGCCTCCGTCAAGGAGCAGAACGGCGCGGCCATGAGCCTGGGCCGCACGTCCACCTTCATCGACGTCTACGCCGAGCGTGACCTCGCAGCGGGCACCTTCACCGAGGACCAGGTCCAGGAGTTCGTCGACCACTTCATCATGAAGCTCCGTATGGTCAAGTTCGCACGTACCCCCGAGTACAACGACCTCTTCTCGGGCGACCCCCAGTGGGTCACCGAGTCCATCGGTGGCATGGGCGTCGACGGTCGCACGCTCGTCACCAAGATGAGCTTCCGCTACCTCCATACGCTCGAGAACATCGGTACCGCCCCCGAGCCCAACCTCACGGTGCTCTGGTCCAAGCGCCTGCCCGTGGGCTTCAAGGACTACTGCGCCCGCATCTCCATCGCCACGAGCTCCATCCAGTACGAGAACGACGACCTCATGCGCGTCACCCATGGTGACGACTATGGCATCGCCTGCTGTGTCAGCTCCATGCGCATCGGCAAGGAGATGCAGTTCTTCGGTGCCCGGGCCAACCTGGCCAAGTGCCTGCTCTATGCCATCAACGGTGGCGTGGACGAGATGAGCGGCCAGCAGGTCGGTCCCAAGTACCGCGCCTGCGAGGGCGACACGCTCGACTACGACGACGTCATCTCGAAGTTCAACGACATGATGGGGTGGCTGTCCGCCGTCTACGTGAGCAGCCTCAACGCCATCCATTACATGCATGACAAGTACTGCTACGAGCGCATCCAGATGGCCCTGCACGACGAGCACGTCAAGCGCTGGTTCGCCACGGGGATCGCCGGCCTCTCCGTCGTGGCGGACTCCCTCTCGGCCATCAAGTACGCGAAGGTCCACCCCGTGCGCAACGAGGACGGCCTCGTGGTCGACTTCCAGGTCGAGGGCGACTTCCCCAAGTATGGCAACGACGACGACCGCGTGGACCAGATTGCCCACGACGTGGTCGAGAAGTTCATGTTCTACGTCCGCAAGCGCTCCACGTATCGCAACTCCATCCCCACCACGTCCATCCTCACGATCACGTCCAACGTGGTCTATGGCAAGAAGACGGGCAACACCCCCGACGGCCGTCGTGCCGGCGAGCCTCTTGCCCCAGGTGCCAACCCCATGCACCGGCGTGACACGCACGGCGCCATCGCCAGCCTGTCCTCCGTGGCCAAGCTCCCGTTCGAGGATGCGCAGGACGGCATCTCCAACACCTTCTCGATCGTGCCGGGAGCGCTGGGCAAGTCGGGTCAGGTGATGTTCTCCGCAGACGAGCTCGACGTCGACGCGTTGGGCGTGGACCTCTCCGATGTGATCTCGAAGGCATCCGCGGCCGACATCTCGATCGAGAACCCCGTGGCCTGCGCCTGCGACTCGGATGCGAGCGCGCGCGAGGGTGCCGAGGACGTGAAGCCGGAGTAGACACGTCGCATCCTGACGTGGAGCGTTGATTGGAACCAGTCCCCAGAGAAGGGAAGACCCACATGAAGACCAGTGATGTCTCGCAGGACCAGGTCGACAACCTCGTGAGCATGCTCGATGCCTATGACGAGAAGGGCGGCCATCACCTGAACGTCAACGTGTTCAACCGTGACACCCTGGTTGACGCGCAGGCCCATCCCGAGAAGTACCCCCAGCTCACGATTCGTGTCTCGGGGTATGCGGTGAACTTCAACAAGCTCACCAAGGAGCAGCAGGACGAGGTCATCTCGCGCACCTTCCACGAGTCGATGTAGGAAGCGTCCAGCGTGCAGGACGAGTCACAGGCGCCCGACCAGGTGGTCGGGCGCCTTCACTCCATAGAGACCTTCGGCACCGTGGACGGCCCTGGCACACGCCTCGTCGTCTTCTGCCAAGGCTGCCCCTTCAGGTGCGCCTACTGCCACAACCCCGACACCTGGGACTTCGGCAGGTGCGCCACCGCGACCGCGGCGGGGGAGGGACCGGGCACGGACGTGACCGTCGCCCATGTCATCGACGTCTTCGAGCGCAACCGGGCATTCTACCGTCATGGCGGCATCACCGTGACTGGTGGCGAGCCCATGGCACAGCCGGGCTTCATCGGCGCGCTCTTCCAGGCGGCGCACGCTGCGCCGGCCGGACGCATCCATACCTGCCTCGATACGGCCGGAGGCGCCTATGACCCTGCGCACCCTGAGCGCTACGAGGCGCTGCTTGCTGACTGCGATTTGGTGCTTCTCGACGTTAAGCATTCCGATCCCGAGGGACATCGCCGGCTCGTGGGCGCTGGCCCCGAGCGTCCCCTGGCCTTGGGTGACGAGCTCGCGCGTCGACGCATCCCGGTGATCATCAGACACGTGGTGGTGCCGGGTATCACGGACTCCACGGAGGAGTTGGAGGGTGTGGGGCGCATCATCGCCCGCTGGCCCAACGTAGTGGGCCTCGACCTGCTGCCATACCACACGATGGGCGTGACCAAGTACGAGGCGGAGGGGCTGCCGTACCGCCTGGCCGGCGTGGAGCCCCAGGATCCCGCCGCAATCCCCGCAATGCGCAAGGTCGTCATGGATGCCAGGGCAGATGAGCGGAAGAAGCTCATCAGAGCCTGAGCGAACCCATACCCTATGCGACGAACTTCGGGAGGAAGACTATGGCCAGGGCCCCGAAGAGGATGAAAACGTTCGCGCAGGCGGTCAAGACGGCAAGCGTGGACTGATTTGGATGGGAAATGAGCACGAAATCAGTGGTCAGATGAAGCGTTCCCATCTCTTCCGTTTGCGGATGGGCCATCCTGTTCCGATGTGCGCCGGTCGTAGTCGAGCAAGGCGACCTTCTGGGTGAGCTCTGCAATCCTGGCCTCGAGTCGCGAGATGTGTGTGCTCATCATGAACACCTTGAGGACGAGGATGCCTACGAAGAAGGCAAAGAGGAAGTTGGCAGTGGAATAGACCCCAAAGAGGCTCGCCAATGCGTCAGCAGTGCTTGGGAAGATGCTGAATACCAGGAGGAGCAGTGCCATGAACAACCAAAACAGGGAGTCCTCTATACGCATCTTGGCCTTGCGAATTCTGGTGATGATGAACCACGTAATCACCAATGCTGCAACGAGCAATACGCTTCTGAATATCAAAGTCAGCACTTATGCCCTCCCTCTGAACAGCTGAAAGAAGAGGATGGATACGGTCTGCTTGAGCATATAGGCTGTGGCAGATCTCAGGTTGAAGTAGCTTTCGCCAGCGATACGTTCATCCATGTTCACCTGTACCTCTTCGACACGAGCACCATTCCTTATGAGATATGCCACCGTGTCAGGCTCGGGATCCCAGTTGAGACCTCTGGAGAGCATCGCGATCATTTTCTCGTTATAGAGCCGAAGCCCAGACGTCGGGTCGTTGACTCTCTGTCCGGTCGTGACCTTGATTGCCCATGAGATGAGGATATTGCCCATCATCCGCAACGAGCGAGGGCGAGGTTCGCTCACGAAGCGCGAACCTATGACGACATCGCTCTCGCTCGCCCTCTTGAGCATCGGTCGGATGGATTCCGTTCTATGTTGGCCATCTCCATCGAACTGAATCGCATAGGTGTAACCCTCACGTGCGGCATACTTCATACCAGTCTGAAACGCTCCAGAGAGGCCGAGGTTGATGGGGAGATCAAGATAGTTGTATCCATTGTCCACACATACGCTCAAGGTCGCGTCGGTGGAGCCATCGTTGATCACGACGTAGTCGCATCCGGGCAGATCTTCGATTACACCGTCAACGACCTGTTTGAGGCAGAGAGCTTCGTTATATGCACAGATGATGAGAAGCGCCTGGTTCTTCTTTCTCATGCGTGCACCTCAAAGAGCAGACGCATTCCATTAGACATGTATAGTCTGCCTCCTAACTGAATCGTAAGAACCATCTTCAACAATACTAATCCATTCGCTGGAGCCCCCATGCGGTGGGTCATCGGCGGATGAGCGAATCCCCTGGAGCATGCCGCGTTATTAACCTGAGAATCAGAGACCGTTGCTCTTCTCGCCCCTTGAGTACGCGCGCTCGATAAGCGCCGCGACGGGGCGTGGCCAGAAGCGGTCGAACATCTCTCGGTCTTCGTGTGACCTCGTATCATCCTTGATGAGGGCGGATGTGGTCGATTCCTCATGGATTCGGTGATACATGAGGAGCTGGCTCGAATAGTAGAACTCACCCTCGAGCTTTGACAGACTCTCCCAGGTATCCCAGTCAAGGTTGCTCTTCATCTGCGTTCGGAAGGGTTGGGGGCCGCAATTGGTGAGATCTAGCGTGACCGATGGGCAGCAGATTGCGGAGCCCATGGAAAGGACTCTGCGACGGGTCCGGATATCAGAGGCGTTCTTGCCGTCAGCGAGTGGACGAAGCATGCGCCGCTTCACCTCGAGGAGATGGTTGTCGTCGATCTGCTCTCCATCCCTGAGCTCGCCATAGTTGCAGAAGAAGATGAGCGAGGAGGGCGAGCGCCCGAGCATCTCCATTGCTGTCTCCGCATAGCGCGGGAGGTAGATGTCATCCTGGTGGGCGATGGTGACGTAGTCACAGCCTGCCTGAGACACGGCGAAGTTCCAGTCCTGTCCGATGCCGTGCTCTCCCGTGTTGACGTGTACGGGGATGCCATATGAGGAGGCGACTCCGTCGAGCCAGTCCGAGGGCGTGGACGTGGCGATGAAGACCTCACTCTCGCAGCCTTCCTGGGCCATGAGGGAGTCCAGGCACTCCTTGAGGTAGGGGCTTTGCTTGTAGGCGCAGACGGCGAACGAGTGCTTCATCAGGAACGACCGACCTTTCCATAGAGAGTGAGTGCTGCTGTCGAGCATGGATATGGGTGTCTTATGAAGGACTGGAGTACGGGCTCGACCAAGGTGTGGGCGGCTAGCGCATTCTTGATGTCTGATATGCTTTGCTCGCTATGGAACCTGTTGTAGCCGATATACGGAATGGGTTGGACGAACCTGGCGGTTTCTGCTGTGGAGGGCGACCGTTGGGCGCCTGCTGATGCCGATGCTGTCATCAGGACCTTTCCTGATGAGTCTGGTCTTCTATGTCTGTCAAAGACGGTGTCATATCCGGCGCGATATCTGCATGCGACATCCTCTGAGCCTTGCGAACGTCGTGGCGCAGGAAGAGCAGTGCTGTGACCAATCCTGCCGTGACACCAGCAATGACAGTGTAGTTGATGCCGTTCATGTAGAAGACGGATTCCAAAGGCACCATGGTCATGATGACGACCACGATGGAAATCGTGGTCGAGGTGAGCATCCCCCGTAGGTCGCGACAGAGGACCAGCACGTCCGTGACGAACCAGAGTAGTGCCACGAGCGCCGTGGACATGAGCACATAGGGGAACAGGTAGGTGCATCCTGCGATGCTCTCTCCATAGACAAGCGTCAGCAATGGACTGCCGATAAGCGAGAGGACGACAACCATGACCATGCAAGCCAGGAACATGGTCCTGGCTGTTCTCAGGAGGGTCCTCTTGAAGGCGCTCGCTCCCTCTTTCCAACGCTCGGAGAGGGGCACGAGCGCCGGGGCGTACAGATAGCGTGCAGCGGCCTGGACGAGCACGGCGGGCGTGGCCACCGCTGCATAGAGCCCGAGGGCCTCGGTCCCATAGCTGTTGGAGAACCATTGCCGGGCGACCGAGACGATGGCGCTCATGAAGAGCGTCGAGATGACGAGCGGCAGACATCCCTTGAGCAGACCCCAGGCCTCGGAGCGGCTCATATGGGGACGAAGGGATGAAATGCGTGAGGCGTGGGGGACGTCATAGACGAAGGTTACCGCCATGCAACAGACGGACATGGCAATGATGGCGAGCGAGAGGTTACCGAGGAGCACGAGACCGGCCGAGAAGGAGGCAATGAGGACGACGCCTCGTATGAACTGGGACACCCCGATGTAGTCCATACGCTGGGCGCCTTGGTCGGTCCCATACAGGACGTCGCAGAAGGCTTCGTCGGTCTTGAAGATGAGATAGACGAAGACGATGCCGATGGTGGTCGAATCCGAGGTCGTCATGAAGGTGTAGGGGACTATGAATATTATGCCCAGGAGCAGAGTAAGGATTCGAAAGGCGACATAGGTGCCCTGGGAGTGCTCGCCATCGATGTCGGACACCTGATAAGGACGCATGTTGTAGGTCGCGATGGGGTTGAAAAGGTTTCCTACCGTCATGGCGAAGGCGAGGAGCCCCGAGTCGTTATAGCCAGAAGAAAGGACGACCACAAGGACCGTGGTGAGCCATAGACATCCCTGGTAGGTGAGACTTCCTATGGTATTGAAGAGCATGTTACGCTTCATCGAGAGGGGAGCGGGGCTATGGGTCGACTTCGAGATGACTAACCTCCGATGTACTGTATGACGTCCTTCTCGCTTGGATGAATCTGTATCCATATAGTAGCTCCTGAGGTATTCGAAGTACGGTTCATCCCCGCTTCTCGAGGGGATGAACACGGTTCGAATCGACTATCCTTGCAGGGGCCTAAGGACCATGGAATGGACGGAGCCTGTCGTATGAGAATGCCTATATCGAGAATCAGCATGGGACGTAAGTTCGATTCCGCGCTCTTCTCGTTAGCTGCGTCGCTCTTCTTCTCGGTGTTCTGCGAACTCTATTTCGAGGCGCTTAGGATTTATCAGACCGGGTCTTATGACGGGCTCCTGGCTGGTACCTATTCAGCCCCTATTGTCTTGAGGACCTTGGCTCTGTTCTTACTTTGTTTCTTTGTTGGTATTGCGATTCTGGCATCTGATCGGGGACGGAGGCTGCTCTCTTTCATCTTTAGGCACCGTGTGCTCATCGGTGTCTGCATCGTTGCTGTCCTTGTTGCATTTGAGGTGAGCGGGTCGTCCATTGGCATATATTACTCAATCTATCAGGGAGAGGGCACGGGGCCGTATTTTGGCATACCCCGTTCGATTAGGTCTGACGAGTGGATTGTTACCACGTTGCTCAACGCTTCCCAGGCTGTGAATGACTACTCGCCTTTGAGCGGCCTTCTTGGGGGCGCCACAACGAATGTTTCCATTGGCTACAACCTTCCGTCTTGGAGCATCGCCAGCATCTTCCGACCTTTTCACTGGGGCTATCTGTTCCTCGGCTTTGCAAGAGGCTTGTCGTTCGTCTGGGCTGCCCGGTATATGGTGCTCTTCCTTGTGTCGTTTGACTGCGCCTTGCTCTATACCAAGGGGGACAAGTATCTGAGTGGATGTGCTGCCCTCATCCTCACGCTTTCCCCATTCATTACCTGGTGGGGCGAGGTCACGGAGGTCCTCCTGTTTGGCCAGGCGCTGGTCCTCATCCTCAACTCGCTGATACGTGAAGACTCCGTGCTCAGGCGTGCGTTCAAGGGATGCGTCCTGGCGTGGCTCTGCGGCTGCTACATCTTCGTGCTCTATCCGGCCTGGATGGTACCTTGCTTCTACATCTTCGCCTTGATGGGCGTATGGGTCGTCATCGACTATCGTCGCGAGCTGATGGGCTCTGGAAGCGAGGGTCGTCTGTTCGTGGCGCGGAGGGACATCCCCATCGTTGTCATCCCGCTGGCGGTCGTGGCAGTGCTCATCGCCCTTGCCTTCCAATCGTCTGCTACCGAGATTGCCGCCGAGAGCGGGACCGTGTATCCCGGTGCCCGGTTCGAGACTGGCGGGGGAGGGGCCAGTCTGCTGCTGAACTATGGGCAGGGGTTGTTCTTCTCCATCGACCCCGCAAATGCACTGCCTAACGCTTGTGAGGCGGGGGCGTTCTTCACCCTGTTCCCCTTGGGGAGCATCCTTGCCATCTGCCTGCTTGTCAAGTTGAAGGGACGGGACTTCCTCCTGGCCTCCCTACTTGCTCTCCAGGCCTTTTTTGTCGTCTTCATCTGCTTCGGGATACCTGATTGGTTGGCGAAGGTCACCCTTCTTTCCAACGTACCGGCTGCTCGCCTGGTCATCGGCACGGGGTATATCGAGGTGGTCCTGTTGCTGCGCAGCATCAGCCTGCGTGCGTGTTCGGTGCCCGCCGGCTTGCCCGAGGGCGTCGGTGGTACGCGCCCCGTTTGCCATATCAGGCAGCAGGCGGGGACACCTCGTCATCTATCTGGCGAGACCCCGGATGATGGTTGCAGGAGGGTGCCTCGGGCTCTCATCCTGCTGGTCTCCTGTGCGATCTCCCTCTGCCTCGTCCTCGTCATGAGGAACCTGTATGCGTCATACCTGAGGCTGATCTACTGCGTGCTGCTCCTTGTCATCCTTGCGGCCATGGTCTATGCGGTCCTGTCAATCGTCCTCGTGCCTGATCGATCACGGTACTACGAGAGGGCGCTCCTGATGCTGCTCGTGGCGGTCATCGTCCCGACGGGCCTCACGGTCAACCCGATACAGATCGGTGACTCGTTCCTGACCGATTCCAACATCGTCAGTGCCGTTCGGGAGGCGAACGACTCGTCTTCCGCGCAGAGCCCGCTCTGGGTCGCTGTCGACGCACATCTCTCGACCGGCAACCTCTGCACGGACGCGGGGGCGGCTACGATCAACTGCACGAACGTCGTTCCCAACCTCGATCTCTGGCACCGAATCGACCCTTCGCATGAGTACGAGGACGTCTATAACAGGTACGCCCACATCACCGTCAGGCTCACGACCGACCCGACGTCCTTCGAGCTCGTGCAGGCAGACTCCTTCTGTCTGCATCTGAACTACGGCGACCTCAAGACCCTCGGTATCACCAACGTCATCTCGGGGACGGCTCTTGAGGATGACCCTAGTTCCGGGGTCTCGTTCCAGGAGACCGCGCAGGTGGATGGGTATCACATCTATACCGTGAGCTATTCCTGATGGTTCCTGCGGCCGTACCTGTCTACAGCCTTCCTGCAGCTTTATAGGCTTCGGTAGACGGTTGGCTGCTTGCGACCTAGTGCCGTAGCCTCGAGAGACGCCTTGGTCCTCGTTCTCCAAGGCGTCTTCATGGTGGATGTCGAGAGGGGACTCGCGTGAGCAAGGCCAACAGAATCAAGCATCAGGACGATGATGGGTCGGCGGCATCGGTACCAACCGATGCGACGTCGGAGGGGAGCGACCAGGTCGCGGAGGCCTCCTCAGCGCGATCCCAGCTCAAGGGGCCGTCTGCTGGTACGGTGGCGACGGCACTCGTGGTGGTCTGCCTCCCCCTGGCCTTCTTCTGCTTCTTCGTCTGGCTCGGTGCCTATGACCTCGGGGCGTGCGTGACCGAGGCCGCCGCGCTGTGCTTCCCTGTATGCCTGGTGCTCTGGCTGGTCTCACGTCTCACGAAGGCCTCCCACGAGAGGGCCAGCGGCCTGACCGCTCGGATGGCACACCTGCTCTATTGGGTCGCCCTCACCCTGTTCGTGGTGGGCGAGGTCATCGCCCTTGCCCAGACCGCCGCAGATGGCGCTGACATCTCGCTCGGGCTCTTCAACGGCATCGTCTACGGGGTCGCTGCCTTGTCCGTGGTCCTGCAGGTCGTGAGCTCAATCCTGGCCAGGAGGGGCTTCTCGTCGGCCGAGGTCGCACATAAGGTCAAGACCGTGTCGCTCGTGCTCTCGATCGTCATGTGGTGGGCCCCCGCCCTCGTGGTCGCGAGCGTGGTCGGGGTCCTTGCGATGGCCGTGGCCTGAGCACTTGTGTCGTGCGTGCGTGTCTCGTTCACGCGTTCCGCATGAACGAGAGCATCTCCCGGCTCCATCCATGGGCTGACTTGCCGAAGGCGAGGCCGCACCCATGTTCGCCCTCGGGATACAGGTGGAACAGGTGGTTGATGCCTGCGGCCTCGAGTGCCTCGTCCATGAGGGTCGAGTTCTCTGGCGGCACGCAGGAGTCATCGGCGCAGGTCCACAGATAGGTGGGCGGGAAGTCACGTCCGACCATGTGCTCCACGGAGAGGGGCCCGCGCAGGGACTCGTCGTTCCCGATGAGGCTCAGCGCGCTCTCCTCATGCTGGTGCTGGCAGAGGCTGATCACGGGATATCCCAGGCAGACCTTGTCCGGTCGCGCGCTCACGCCGGCAAGGTCCGGGTACTGCTCGTCGGCCATGCCCGCGAAGGTGCCCACGGCGGCTGCCTCGGACGCGCAGAGGTGCCCTCCTGCCGAGAAGCCCATGGTCATGATGTCGTCGGGGTCGATCCCGTAGTCGTCGGCATGGGCGCGCACGAGACGTACCGCCTGCGCCAGGTCCGTCTGCGCCTGCGGATAGGCTGGGGCCGAGACCTGGTAGAAGAGGATGAAGGCCACATATCCGCACGCCTCCATCATCCTCAGGACCGGCGTTCCCTCTCCGCTGCAACAGACCTCGCGATAGGCACCGCCGGGGCAGACGATGACGGCAGGCCTGCGCTCGCCCGAGGGCGTCGCATGGGGGAGGGGGGCCACCAGGAACGAGTCGATGGGGTCGCCTTCGCCATGCATGCGCGGCTCCCAGGTGGGCGCCACGTCCTTCTCCCAGAGAGGGACAGAGCGCCTGGTGCCATTCTCGGTGAGGTCGGCGATGAGGTTCGCCGCCTCGAGGAACTGCTCGACCACCTCGAAGAACGGTATGCCCCACGGGGTCCGGCCATAGTGCTCGGCCACCCCGAGGGGCTCGTCCGCAAGCTCGGGCGGGAACATCCCCAGGAGGTCTCCCGAGAAGAAGGTCGGCAGATGCCTCCTGATTCCCGGATGGCCCATGACCTCGTTCATCGAGTGGTAGGTGGTGAATCGCATCGTGCGCTCCTATTCCATGCGGACCTTGATGACGACGGGCGCGTCGCCTGCCATGCTCCTGGCTGAGACGTGGAGCCCCTCGGCGTCGGTCGACCAACATGGCCGACCCTCCCAGCCCAGTATGCTCACGTTCCGTATCAGCCCATGGAACAGGGGCAGGTCCTGGTCGGGGGAGTCCGCAAGGGAGCGGACGGTCACCTCTCCGTCCTGGGGCCAGCGCATCACGAAGGCGTAGACGGAGTCGCCCTGTACGGTGAACCGTATGTCCTGGGCCGTGTAGGGCAGCTCCATGCTGTCCGAGAACTGGCCCTGCCCCACCCTCGTGGGGCCCTCCTGTGACACGCGCCAGGGCTTGCTCCCATAGATGGCCTCGCCGTTCGCGGCGAGCCAGTCGCCGACAGCCAGGAGGATGTCCCGGTCCTCGTCAGCGATGCTCCCGTCACCCTTGGGACCCACGTTCAGGAGCAGGTTGCCATTCTTGCTGACCGTCTCGACGAGGGCGCAGATGATCTGGCGCGCCGACTTGTACTCCAGCGTGTCCGTGTAGCACCAGGAGTTGTTGGCGATGGCGGTGTCGGTCTGCCAGCAGAAGGGCTGGGCGGCATCGAAGCCGCCGCGTTCCATCTCGACGATGCCCGTGCCGAACGCCAAGGCGTCGTGCTTGTAGCAGATGCCGACCTCGCGTCCCCACCCGGCCGCGCGGTTGTAGTAGTACGCTGCCATGGTCTTGAGCGCCGGCCTGAAGGCCTCGTGCTGGATCCACCAGTCGAAGTAGAGCAGCGACGGCTTGTAACGGTCGATGAGCTCGCAGGTCCTCAGCAGCCAGTCGTCGATGAACTCCTCGGTGGGATAGGGTTTGCTTCGGAGGTCCTGCTCGTCGGCCTCGGGCATGGCCGGCCAGTAGAGGTCCCCACGCCTGAGCGGCTCGGCCACGTCGCTCGCGAACTCCCTCCCATGGCCCATGAAGAACCAATGCTCGGCCCGGTGCGAGGAGGTTCCGAAGGCCATGCCCTCCCTCTCGATGGCCTCCTTGAGCTCGCCGAGCACATCCCGGTGCGGGCCCATCTCGGCGGCGTTCCAACGTGAGAGGTCGCTCGCGTACATCTGGAAGCCGTCATGGTGCTCGGCCACGGGCACGACATAGCGCGCGCCGGCGCGGCGGAACAGGTCGGCCCAGGCTTCGGGGTCGAAGGCCTCGGCGTGGAATCGGCCGACGAGGTCCTTGTAGCCGAAGGTCGCCTGGTCGCCAAAGGTCCTGCGATGCCAAGCGCATTCCTCCTTGTCCTGGATGTACATGTTGCGTGGGTACCACTCGTTGGCGTGCGCCGCCACGCTGTAGACGCCCCAGTGGACGAAGATGCCGAAACGCGCCTCGACGAACCAGCGGGGAGGCTGCCATGAGAACAACGAGGCCCAGTCGGGCGCGTATGGTCCGGCGGTTGTCGTCGCCCTGATCTGCTCCAGCCGTTCCTGCTCGCGGTCCATGGTCGGGCATGCCCCCTCGGGGTCTGGTCGGGAATCGTCGCTTTTCGCATTGACACTCTAGGGCAGGGCAGCCCGAGCGGTGCGAACGGACCGTTCGCCGATACGCAGATAACTTTGCAAAAGTGGTCAATGAGCGAATCTGAATGCTTCTGAGCTGCTGTGATTCAAGAATCACCGTTCGCTCTCTACCAAGAGACGGCTCTTTCCGTCTACCGTTCACCGCCGATTCGCTTGACCCCTAATCCACTCTTCCTTACTTTTACAAATGGATTTACGAAACCGATTAACTTAACGGGCGGAAGGTGCGATGGTAACCCTCAAGACGATTGCCGACGAGTGCGGGCTGTCCTCTGCCGCGGTCTCCAAGGCGCTCCGCCACCTTCCTGGCGTGAGCGAGGAGAAGGCCAGGCAGGTCCGTGAGGTCGCCCAGCGGCTGGGGTACGTCCCTAACGTCGCCGCGCGCACCCTTCGCACGAGCCGGAGCTATAACGTCGGCGTCCTCTATGAGGCCGGCATGGACCACGAGTTCTTCTCGTCGATGCTGAGCGAGGTGCGTGCGCGCCTCGAGCGCGAGGGATATGACGTCACGCTCCTGAGCAACGAGTACAAGCACGAGGACGGCTACTACGGCCAGGTCATGCGCAGGCAGTGCGACGGCGTCATCATCATGCATCACATCTTTGACTCGGAGGGCCTGGACAAGCTCCTCTCGAGCACCGTGCCCGTGGTCTCCATCGACCGCGTCTATACGGGCTGCACGAGCATCCTGTCCGAGAACGACCAGGCCATGCACGAGATCGTGGACTATCTCGTCGGCATGGGCCACAGGCGGATCGCCTTCGTCCACGGCGAGATGGGCGATGTCACCCGCGCACGCATCGACGGGTTCCGCACCGCCATGGCCGCGCACGGCATCGAGGTCCCCGACGACTACCTCGTCCAGTCCAAGTACCAGAACCCGGAGGCCGCGCGCATCGCCACCCGCGAGGTCCTGCTGAGGGGCCCCCGTCCCACCTGTGTCCTGTTCCCCGACGACTTCGCCTACCTGGGCGCGCTCGCCGAGATGCAGTCGCAGGGCCTCTCGGTTCCCGACGACATCAGCTGCTTCGGGTTCGACGGCATCAGGCTCGCGTCCGCCGTCTATCCCTCGCTCGCGACCTACAAGCAGAACTCCCGCGGCATGGGCCGCATGGCCGTCGAGGCGCTGCTCGAGCAGATCGAGGCCGGGCACGGCTCGCAGGACGGCGTGATCCGCGTGACGGGCTCGGTGCAGCCCGGAGGCACCGTGAGGAAGATCGGCTAGTCACTGTCCCGCTATAGAAGACCAGGATTTACGACCAGAAGGGCGAACATGAAGAACTATCGCTTTGAACAGGCCAGGACCCAGACCATCGATGCGAAGCGGCTCGTGCGCGACCGTTTCGATGCCGACCTGCTCGAGGGCTCCCTTGACGCCGAGTTCATCGATGCCGACCGCTCGAGCGCCCTGGGCTTCTCGGGCTTGCCCTTTGCGGCTCCCATCTGCGAGTACCTCATGGCCGACCCTGCGGTGCTGTCCTACGTGAGGGACGTCGAGGGCACGCAGCTCATGGCCTTCCGGGACGGTGCGCTGGTCCACGAGACCGAGGGCGGGAGCCGCACGGTCCCGACCGACGTCGCGACCATCGTGCAACAGGTCTATGACCGCGTGCTCGCGAGCCCTGGTACGCTCGACGAGAAGGGCGAGCTCGTCCTCGACCTCAAGGCCTACCAGGTGGGTCCTCACTATCCGGTGAACCTGCTGCTCGGCAATAGGGACGGCTACCCCTATCCGCTCTACACCACGCCCAAGGCCGCGCTCGACGGCCTCGGTCGCGGCTCGTTCAGGGCCACGGGCGGCACGCAGGTCCTGGCAAGCCGTTTCGCCATCGAGCTCGAGCAGAACGGCGAGCCTGCCAACCGCCAGTTCTACCTCGTCGAGGATGGCCGTCAGATCTTCTACTCGGCCAACGTGAACGAGAACGTGGCCACGGCCACCTGCGTGCACTCGCAGGGCCGCACGGTCATCACCTACGAGACCGAGGACGGCCTCACCATCCGTCGCACCATCTTCATCCTCCCGCAGGAGGCGGGCATGCCCACCGCCGTGGAGGCCCAGCGCGTCGAGGTCGAGAACCACTCCGGCCGCGACCGTGACCTCCAGCTGGTGATGACGGGCATGTTCGGTATCGCCGACGCCTCGACCCTCGCCAACGACGTGGTCTATGCCAACGTGGTCATCGAGAGCGAGATGGCCTATCGCGACGGCACGCCCGTCGCCATGACGCTGCACCACAAGCCCAAGGACTGCGCCTGCGAGAAGCGCTTCGCGCTGCTCCTCTCAGAGGGCAGGACCCTCGACTCCTTCTGCGTGGACCAGGCCGACTTCATCGGTCGTGGCACGCTCGACCACCCCGAGCTTGTCGGGCACCTCCCCAACCGCTATGGCCGCAAGATGTGCCCCTTCTTCGCGATGGGCACGCACCTCACGGTTGCCGACGGTGCCACGGGCGTCGTCGACGGCTTCGCCGGCATGATGGAGGGGGAGGGCGACATCTCGGGCGAGTTCGACGCTGCCCTCGACCGCTTCGTGACCCGCTACTCCGACCCGGCGGCCCTCGCCGAGACCTTCCAGGGCGTCGTGGACTTCTGGGACACCTACCCGGCCTACCTCCAGCCCAAGCTGGGGGATGCCGCGTTCGACACCTACGTCGGCCACAACCTGCCCTTCCAGGTCCTCTACCAGACGTACGTCTCGCGTGCCTTCGCCTGGACGCAGAAGTCCTATCGCGAGACGGGCTTCCGCGAGATCCAGGACATCTACGCCTCCATGTACTACCTCGTCGCCGCGGGTGACGCCGAGCTCGTGGCCGAGCTCCTCTCGAGCTGGGTCGAGAACGTCTGGCCCATGGGCTACGCGTACCATGACTTCACCTTCGAGGGCAAGGAGCCGGGTGACTGCTCCGATGACCAGCTCTGGCTCGTCCAGGCGGTCTGGCGCTACGTGAGCCTCACCGGCGACACCGACTTCCTCTCGCGCGAGTTCAAGATGGCAGGGCCCCAAGGCGGCACCCGTCCGCTCTGGGACACCCTCATGGCCATCCTCACCTACAGCGGCAAGATCTCGGTCGGCGCGCATGGCATGCCGCTCCTCGACAAGGCCGACTGGAACGACACGCTGCGCCTCGACCACCACGTCATGAAGGGCCCCGAGAAGGAGCAGGTCTATCGCGAGCAGCTCGAGAGGAGCGGCAAGCCCTACGGCACCCCGCTCGAGAACACCCTCTCCGAGAGTGTCATGAACGCCTGTCTGCTCAAGATCGCGGCCGACGAGGTCGCCGAGATGGCCCAGGCCACGGGGCGCGCCGCAGATGGCGCCACCGCTACCGGCATCGCACGTGCCCAGGCCAAGAGCATGCAGGACAACGCCTGGAAGGGCTCCTACTTCGCCCGCTGCCTCATGAACGATGACCGCGGCCACGACTACCTCGGTGCCAACGGCGATGGCCTCGCGCTCGAGGACGGCGAGGACGGCACCTACTTCCTGAACTCCTTCAGCTGGTCGATCCTGGCCGGCGTCGCGTCCGAGGAGCAGATTCGCCTCATGCTGGGCAAGGTCCAGAAGAACCTCCAGACGCCTGCCGGCCTGCGCCTCTCCACGCTCGTCGACTTCGACAGGCTTGGCATCGCCACCGGCACGGCCCTGTACTTCCCAGGCGACCGCGAGAACGGCGGCGTGTTCAAGCATGCGGCCATGATGGCCACGGTGGCCGCGCTCAAGGCCTCCAAGCAGGTCTCTGACCAGGCTCTCGCCCATGAGCTCGCCGACCTCGCCTTCTTCATGATCGACAAGACCCTGCCGTACCGCACCATGGCGGACCCCTTCCGCATCAAGGGCAACCCCCGCTTCTGCACCCAGTACAACAACTCCGACACCGGCGAGAACATCGGCCCCATGCTCTCGGGCACGGCCACCTGGCTCACGCTCGCCGTCTATGAGTTCCTGGGCATCGACGTCACCGCCGAGGGCCTCACGCTCTCGCCTGTGATGCCCGAGGGACGCGAGGACATGGGCTATGTCCTCGAGCTCGGTGACGCCACGTATGACATCGAGGTCCATGGGGGTGGCGAGAGGTTCCATGTGGGACCCGACTCCACCTGCACCGTGGATGGCCAACCTACGGGACTCTCGATCGGTCGCACCCATGACGGGGCTCGGCACAGGGTGGTGATCGACCTCTAGAGGGGGAGGGAGGACGGCCCGGGGACACCCCGGGGGACGGACCAACGTTGCATTCAAGAGAGGGAGGGATGTGCATGCCAAGCACAAAGGTACATACGCACACGAAGGGAGGCGAGAAGCCGAAGAGGCAGCCGATCCTGTTCGTGAACCGGGCTGCGATCATGCTCGCGTGCGCGGCTGTGTTCTTCTCTGAGCTCAACCCTGCGAGGATCACCACGGCCATCAGCACGAACCTGACGTTGCTCACGTCGTGCTTCTCGTATGACTCCCTGATCGCCAACATCCAGAGGGCCGTCATGCAGGGGACCATCTCTGGCAGCGTCTTCGTGACCCTCATGATCGCCTGCGTCGTGCTGCTCGTCGGGGTGGGCCTCTGTGTCGCCGAGGCCTGCATGTCGATGGGCAACCGTAGGATGAGGTTCAACGGCCTCAGGTTCTCGTTCGTGGGCTCGCTCGTCATGGTGGGCGGGTTGGTCTGGATGTATCTCCTGGCCGTCCAGATCGCGAACGCCAACGTGAGCACGGCCCCGGCATGCCTGTCGGGTGGCTTCTTCTACTACCTGGTCATCGCGCTCGTCATCCTGCTCACGACGGTCGCCATGTTCGCCCAGGCCAAGCGGAGCGCCGAGCCGCTCGAGGACAAGGCCGAGATGAAGGAGAAGTACAAGCTCTTCCTGATGTTCCTGCCTGTGCTCGTACTCACCTTCGTCTTCGCCTACCTGCCGCTCTGGGGCTGGCGCTACGCCTTCTTCGACTACAAGTCGGGCGGTACGCTCTCGGCTGACAACTTCGTCGGCCTCAAGTGGTTCACCATCCTGTTCCAGAACGACACCACGCGCGCGGACTTCCTCCGCGTGCTCGCGAACACCCTGGGCATCAGCTTCCTCTCCATCATCACGAGCTGGATCCCGATGATCTTCGCGGTCTTCTTGACGCAGGCACCCAGCAAGCGCTTCCGTCGCGTGGTCCAGACGTTCACGACCGTCCCGAACTTCCTGGGCTGGGTCATCGTCTACGCCGTCGCACTCGCCATCTTCTCGTCCGATGGCTTCATCAACAACTTCCTGAACAACATCCTGGGCATGTCGGTCAGCACGAACTACCTCATGAACGGTGACCACATGTGGATAAAGATGCTGCTCTGGGGTCTGTGGAAGGGTGTCGGCTGGAGCGCGATCATCTACATCGCCGCCATCACGGGCATCGACCCGTCGCTGTACGAGGCTGCCGAGGTCGACGGTGCCGGCAGGTTCCAGAAGATGTGGTACGTCACGATCCCCTGCCTGCTTCCCACCTTCTTCGTGCTCCTGCTCCTCTCCATCGGCAACATCCTCTCCAACGGCCTCGACCAGTACCTGGTCTTCTCGAACGCCATCAACTCGAAGAGCATCGAGGTCCTGGACCTGTACGTCTACAACCTGGGTATCGGGAGCGGACAGATACCCATGTCGACCGCGGTCGGCATGTTCAAGTCCGTCATCAGCGTGGCCCTTCTCCTTGGCGCGAACACCGTGTCCAAGAAGATCCGCGGCGAGAGCATCATCTAGGAGGTGTACCTATGTCTAAGAAGCACAACGGATCGTTCACGAAGCAGTCGGCGGGCGACGTGGCCTTCAACATCATCAACACGGCCGTCTTCGTCATCTTCACGTTCATCTGCATCTTCCCGTTCTACTATCTGCTCATCAACACGATCTCGGACAACTCGCTCGTTGCCGCCAACCAGATCACGTTCTTCCCGGTGGGGATCCACTTCGATAACTACCTGGCCCTGAAGGACGTGAGCGACTTCGGCAACTCGGTCATGGTGACCGTGTCGCGTACCGTGCTGGGGACGGCCCTGATGGTCATCATCTCGGCCTACGCGGGATACCTCACCACCAAGCGCACGATGTGGAAGCGGAGCTTCTGGTATCGCGCGGTCGTCGTGACCATGTACTTCAACGCCGGCCTCATCCCGTGGTACATGAACCTCCTGGGCCTGGGCCTCACCGACAACTACTGGGGCTACATCCTGCCGTGCCTGATCGTGCCGTACAACATCGTCCTCGTGAAGACCTACATCGAGTCGATCCCGGCCTCCCTCGAGGAGAGCGCGACCATCGACGGCGCGACGGCCATGCAGGTGTTCACCAAGATCATCCTGCCCCTGTCGAAGCCGATCCTTGCCACCATCGCCGTCTTCGGCGCCGTGGCCAACTGGAACTCCCTGCAGGACTCGCTGATCCTCATGGCCAACAGCCCCCAGCTCTACACCCTGCAGCACCGCCTGTGGATCTACCTCAACACGTCCTCAAACCTGGCCACGGCCATGAACACGGGCGGTTCGGTCACCTCGGCAGCGCTCAACACCAAGGTCATCAAGTACACGATCTCGATGGTCACCGTCATCCCGATCGCCCTCGTCTACCCCTTCATGCAGCGGTACTTCGAGGAAGGCATCATGCTCGGCGCCGTGAAGGGCTGACGTACGGTCGGCTCTGACGAATCGTCTCATACCATTCAGTCAAGGGAGCACATGATGAATCATCCAGGAAAGCATTCGATGAGTCGTAGGAACTTCGTGGGCCTCATGGGTCTCATGGGCGCATCCGCGGCCATGGCTGGCTGCTCGGTGAGCTCCAGCGGCTCGAGCAGCTCGAGCACCACCACGGCTGCAGACACGTCCGTCCTCGACAACAAGGACACCATCACCCTCACCGTCTTCAGCGAGACGGCAAACTGGTCGGGCGCCCAGACCGGCTGGGCTGCGACGCTGCTCAAGGACCTCTTCAACATCGAGCTCAACGTCATCCCCGACACCAACGGTGCCTATGACACACGCATGCAGGCCGGCGACCTCGGCGACATCGTGATCTTCGGCACCAAGGGCGACGACTACCAGAACGCCGTCAAGGCAGGCCTGCTCTTCGACTGGGAGAGCGAGGACCTGGTCAAGAACTATGGTCCCGACATCGAGAACTACTTCTCGGAGTCCATCGAGGCGAACCGTTCCCTCAACTCTGACGGAAAGGTCTACGGCATCGCCAACGAGCTCACCAACAAGAGCGGCCAGCGCGACGTCTTCCAGTACGAGTGGGGCCTGCGTTGGGACCTCTATGCCAAGGCCGGCTACCCTGCCATCACCGACTGGGACAGCCTGGTCTCCGCCCTCCAGCTCATGAAGGCGCAGAGCGCCACGGGCGACACGGGCCGCACGACCTATGCCCTGTCCGCCTGGCCTGACTGGGACGACAACATGGTCATGTACGTCAAGTCGCTGGCCTCCGGCTACTATGGCTACGACGAGCTCGGCCTCGGCCTCTACGACTCCTCCAACGGCACCTTCCATGGCGCCCTCGAGGCGGATGGTCCCTACATGCAGGCCCTCAAGTTCTGCAACAAGCTCTATCGCGCCGGCCTGCTCGATCCCGACTCGATGACCCAGACCTATGACGAGATGATCTCCAAGGCCCAGAGCGGCGACGTGCTCTTCTCGCTCTTCAACTATGCGGGCTCCGAGGCCTTCAACACCGATGCGCACACGCAGGCCAACGAGTACTTCGCAGCCTATGCGCCCACTGACGCCCACACCATCGTCTATGGTCTCGCCCCCTGTGGCCAGAGCCGTATGTGGTCCATCGGCGCCAAGACCCTCTATCCCGAGAAGTGCATGCAGCTCATCAACTGGCTCTGCACGCCCACGGGTGCCATGGCCATCTGGTACGGCATCCAGGGCCTCATGTGGGACTACGACGACAACAAGGGCACCTACTTCACCGACCTCGGCAAGAAGTGCGCTTCCGATGCCACGACCAGCCTCGAGGGCACGCAGTGGACGTCGCCCTACAGCAGCCAGAGCTACACGCTCGGCAACACCTTCAACGACGGCAAGCTCCAGATGAACAACGAGACCTGGGGCCCCGGTGCCGTCAACCCCGACTCTGACGGCGAGCGCTTCAACAAGGTCACCTGGGCGAGCACCAAGACCGATCCCGCCTGCGACGCAGAGGCTGACTGGCGCAGCAAGACCGGTGCCGACACCTTCGAGGACTATCTGGGAAGCACGAGCTACTCCCTCGTCCCGGCGTCCAACTATGCCGAGTCCGAGAAGAGCTCGGAGCTCCAGCTCAAGTGGGACCAGGTCAAGAAGGAGGTCTGCAACGGGTCCTGGAAGGCCATGTACACCTCCGATGACGCCGCCTTCGACGCCGCCGTGCAGGACATGACCACGCAGTGCCAGGGCTATGGCTATGACGAGTGCGTCTCGTGGTGCGATGACGAGGCCAAGACCCGCTACGGGCTCCAGGAGTCCTAGGCGAGGATGTGCCCTTGGGGCACGTACGGTAACGACGGGTTCCCGGGCGGGCGTCTGCCCGCCCGGGAATGGCGAAAGGCGATGGCACAGATGAACCTCAAGGTCGACTCACCCCTCATCCAGGCTGGGATCAAGGTCACGAACCTGCTCATCCTGAACATCTATTGGATCCTGGGCTGCCTGCCGCTCATCACCATCGGCACCTCGACGATCGCGGCCTTCACCGTGTGCGAGAAGATGGCCGAGGACCGTGAGGGCATCGGCATGACGCGGGAGTTCTGGGGCGCCTACAAGGAGAACCTCAGGAACGGCATTCCGCTGACGCTTGTGTTCGCCGCCGGGGCCTATGCCGTCTGGTTCAACTTCCAGCTCTTCAACAAGCTGCCCGACAACCCCATCTGGTTCCTCATCTTCGCGATCCTCATGGTCGTGCTCATGGTGGTGCACGGCCTCTATGCCTTCGCCCTCGAGGCTCGGTATGCCAACACCCTGCGCGGCAGCCTCGTGAACGCACGACTCATCTTCTTCCGCTTCTTCCCGCGCACCCTCGCGCTCGCCGGCATCCTCTTCATCCAGTGGCTCCTGTTCTTCCAGACGTCGACGGTCCTGGTCTACGTGGGCGTCTTCTGCGCGCCGATTCTCATGATCTACACGGCGAGCCAGATCTCTATGCCCATCTTCCGCAAGCTCGAGCACAACAGCTACGCAAACGAGTCGCTCAGCGTGAGCGGTGACAACTAGCCATGAAGGGAACCACTCGCATGATCAAGGTCGGCATAGACTACTACCCTGAGCACTGGGACCGCTCCATGTGGGAGACGGACGTCGCCACCATGGAGGCCATGGGCGTCGACGTGGTCCGCGTCGCCGAGTTCGCCTGGGGTGTGCTCGAGCCCGCTGACGGCAAGTTCGACTTCGGCTGGCTCGACGACGCCATCGACCTCATCGCGCGCCATGGCATGAAGGTCATCCTGGGCACCACCACCAACTGCGCGCCGCGCTGGCTCTATCAGAACCATCCGGACACCCTCCAGTGGGATGGTGACGGCCAGCCCACCAACCTCGGCGTCCGTGGGCACCGTTGCCAGGAGAGCACGACGTTCAGGACGTATGCCGCGCGTATCGTCACCGAGATGTGCAAGCGCTATGCGGGGCGCCCCGAGGTCTTCGCCTGGCAGATCGACAACGAGGTCGAGATCAACCACTGCACCTGCCCGACGTGCACGGCGCGCTTCCGCGAGTGGGTGGGGGAGAAGTACCATACGCTCGACGAGGTCAACAAGGCCTGGGGGACCGTCGTCTGGAGCGGCCAGTTCCAGAGCTGGGACCAGATCACGCCGCCGCTCATGCGGCAGGGCGAGGGCTTCAGCACCGGCTGGTACAACCCGGCCTACTACCTCGACTACGAGCGCTTCTGTGCCGACTCGACGGCTGGCTACGTGCGCTTCCAGTCGGACCTCATCCGCAGCTTCGACCCGGATGCGACCATCACCACCAACACCTGCTTCGGCGGGACCATGATGTGCGACCTCCACAAGGAGGCGGCAAGCCTCGACGTGGCCTCCTACGACAACTACCCTCCCGTCTCGATTCCCGACGACGCGGAGGAGACCTATTCCAACGCCTTCGGCCTCGACCTCATCCGCGGCCTCAAGCAGGGCAACTTCTGGATCATGGAGCAGCTCGGCGGTCAGATGGGCTGCTGGGCACCCATCAGTCCTGCGCTCGAGCCGGGCATGCTCGAGGGGTACGGCCTCCAGGCCGTGGCCCATGGTGCCGACCTTCTCTCCTTCTTCCGCTGGCGCACGGCCTCGACGGGCGCCGAGATGTTCTGCCACGGCCTGCTCGACCATGCCGACAAGCCGAACAGTCGCACCCGTGCGCTCGAGTCGCTCATCGCGCGCCTGGCCACCATGCCCGGGCTTGCCGATACCACCGCACATGCCCAGGTGGCCATGCTCTACGGTGCCGACCAGGAGTTCTCACTGCGTGACCAACCCCAGTCCGAGGACTACCACTACTGGACGCAGCTCAAGCTCATCCACGCGGCCTGCATGAACCTCGGCGTCGACGTCGACGTCATCGACCAGGCGGCCGACCTCTCGGGCTATGACGTGGTGATCGCGCCGGAGCTCATGGTCTGTGACCCTGAGGTCGTGGCCCACCTGGAGGAGGCTGCGACGCGCGGCGCCTCCGTGGTCGTCACCTGCCGGAGCGGCGTCAAGGACATGAACGGCAACTGCATCGTGGGACAGTACCTTCCTACGCTCCTGGCCCCGCTCTGCGGGTGCCACGTGCTCGAGTACGACCCCATAGGACCTCGCCGGCAGACGCTCCGTACCGAAGGGGACGAGGAGTACTCGATCACGAGCTGGTGCGACCTCGTCGAGTGCGACACGGCCACGACCTGGGCCCGCTACGCCGACCGCTACTACGAGGGAACCCCTGCGGTCACGCGCAACGACTTCGGGAAGGGACATGGCTGGTACGTGGGCTGCGTCGGCGAGAAGGCGCTCTACGTCCGGCTCCTTGCCGAGGTGTTCCGCGAGCAGGGCATCGGCACCACCACGGACGTCCCCCTCGGTGTCGAGATCTGCTCTCGCTCCGGCAAGGGAGGCACGTACACGTTCGTCTTCAACGACGCCATGGTCACCAACGAGCTCGACTTCGGCCCCGAGCACCTCGTGCTCGCGCCGCTCGAGGTCAAGGTCAAGACTGACGAGGGGTGGAAGTAACAGCCATGAGCAGGCAGGAGGCCACAACCCAGTACGCGCACGCCCTCAAGGAGGGCAAGCGTTGCTATCAGGAGTGCGTGCGCTCTGGTCGCTATCCCTACCTGCAGGTCCTCGACGAGATCCTGGCTGGTACCGAGACCCAGGGCCGCGTCGACCTCGGTCAGGTCGAGATTCCCATCGACCGCATCGCCGGGACCAAGGAGGCCGGGAGGGAGACCGCCTTCGCGGCGAACTTCATGCCCCTGCTCGCGGCGTCCACCGAGTTCGGCATGAAGTGGACCAGCCTGTGCGAGGCACACCTGGGCGAGTCGGGCATCCAGGACCCGATCCGTGCCTACGAGTACATGGGCCGCTTCTACGTGCAGGAGGGCAACAAGCGCGTCAGCGTCATGAAGAGCTTCGGCGCCATGTCCATCACCGGTCAGGTGACGCGCATCGTCCCTATGTGGTCCGACGACCTCGAGACCCGCGTCTACTTCGAGTACCTCCACTTCTATGAGCTCTCTGGCGTGTGCCAGGTCCACTTCAACGGCGTCGGTGGCTATGCCAAGATCCAGGCTGCCCTGGGGTTCGACGCGGACCACGTGTGGAGCGCGGCCGAGCGCCGTGCCTTCATCTCGGAGTACTACCGCTTCAAGCGTGCCATCGCGCCTCTGGACCTCGACGAGCGGCAGGTGACCTGTGGCGAGGCACTGCTCGTGTGGCTCCAGGTCTACACGCTCGATGACCTCAGGACCATGACGCCGGCCGCCCTCGCTGCGTCCGTCGTCGCCGTGCGCAAGGACATCGAGGCCGTGGGGACAGGCGGTCCCATCTCGGTCAACACGGAGCCGAACTCCGTGGACCAGGGGGTCGTGGGTCGCATCATCGGTTCGGTCTCCTCGCACAGCGTGCTCAAGGTGGCCTTCGTCTTCGAGGCGTCCCCTGCCGAGAGCCTCTCCGTCGCGGGACACGTGGAGGGAATGCGCCACCTCGAGCAGACGCTCGAGAGCCGCGTGCGGGTCTCGGCCTACTACGCGTCCAGGACGGTCCCGGTCGAGGATGCCCTCGCGTGGGCGGCCGAGGACGGCGCGGACCTGCTGGTGGTCACGAGCCCCAACCTCGTGATGGCCTGCCGCAAGGTCGCCGCCGCATATCCCAGGCTCCGCGTGCTCGACTGCTCGGTCGCCCTGCCGTACGCCGGTGTGCGCACCTTCTCCTGCCGCGAGTACGAGACCTCCTTCATCGCCGGTGCCCTCGCGGGTGCCATGGCCGGTTCCGAGCCTGTGGGCCTCATCGCCGGCGTGCCCACGATGGGCGTCCCGGCCGCGGTGAACGCCTTCGCCCTGGGCGTCCAGCTCGTCTCTCCTGCCACGCGGGTGCTCCTCGGGTGGTCCGGTGCCCCGGGTGACGCCTTCGACGGGCTCCTGCAGCGCGGTGTCAAGGTCATCTCGAACTGCGAGGTGCCCCTCTCGGCGCAGCAGCAGGAGTACGAGGGCCTGTGCAAGGTCGACGACGCGGGTCTCACGACGCTTGCGGTCCCGCATCTCAACTGGGGCGTCTTCTATGTGCGGCTCGTCACCTCCATCCTGAGCGGCACCTGGGACGCGTTGCAGGCGCAGAGCGGCACGGCCGCGGTGAGCTACTGGTGGGGGATCGCTGCCGGCGTCATCGACCTCGAGGTAGGTCCTTCCACCCCCGACGGCCCCGCGCACCTGGTCGACCTGCTGCGTGATGGCATCGCCACCGACCGCGTGCAGGTCTTCCGCAGGCGCGTGGTCAGGCGGGACGGCAGCGTCTTCAACGACGGCAGCCGCTGGCCCACCACGGACGAGGTCCTCAACATGGGCTGGCTCTGCAAGGGCATCGAGGGTACGCTCCCCGGTCTCGACGAGCTGCGTCCCGAGGCCCGCGAGCTCGTGCGGGTGCAGGGCGTCAACCGCGCGGACTTCCCGCCCGAGAAGGGAGGGCAGCTCGTATGAGGATGCTTGCGGTGTCCGACAAGGAGAGCGCCTACCTGTGGGACTACTACCAGCCCGGGGTGCTCGACGGCATCGACCTCATCGTGTCGTGCGGTGACCTCTCGGCCGAGTACCTCTCGTTCTTGGCCACGATGGGCAACGTCCCCGTGCTCTACGTGCCGGGGAACCACGACGGGTCCTACCTCAGGAAGCCTCCCGAGGGATGCGAGTGCGTGGACGACCGCCTGGTCACCGTTGGCGGCGTGCGCATCCTGGGCCTCGGGGGCAGCGCCTCCTACAACGGCGGGCCCTACCAGTACGACGAGTCCCAGATGCGGCGGCGCATCAGGCGGCAGGAGCTCCACATCAGGAGGGCGCACGGGGTGGACGTGATTCTCACCCATGCGTCCCCGCGGGGGATCGGTGATGCGGACGACGTGGCGCATCGGGGTTTCGAGGCGTTCCTGCCCCTGCTCGAGCGCACGAAGCCACGCTATCTGATCCACGGGCACGTGCATCTGAACTACGGCCAGCAGATTCAACGGACCCAGCGCGATGGTCCGACGACGATAGTCAACGCGTTCGAACGGTACGTGGTGGAACTGTAAGGCGGGACACACAACCAGGGTTTGACGAAGGGAGCACGTCATGGCAGAGGTACAGCTCAAGAACATCAAGAAGGTCTACCCGTACGACGCCGGGGAGTCCAAGAAGAAGGCCAAGAAGGCCAAGAAGGGCGAGGAGGAGACCCCCGAGGAGAAGCACAACCTCCAGATCACCGACGAGGGCGTCGTCGCCGTCCAGGACTTCAACATCGACATCAAGGACAAGGAGTTCGTCGTCCTCGTCGGCCCCTCCGGCTGCGGCAAGTCGACGACCCTGCGCATGATCGCCGGCCTCGAGGAGATCAGCGGCGGCGAGCTCTACATCGGTGGCAAGCTCATGAACGAGGTGGCGCCCAAGGACCGCGACATCGCCATGGTCTTCCAGAACTACGCGCTCTACCCGCATATGACCGTCTACGAGAACATGGCCTTCTCGCTGAAGCTCCAGAAGCTGCCCAAGGACCAGATCGACGCCAAGGTGCGCGAGGCTGCCGAGACCCTCGACATCACGCAGTACCTCGACCGCAAGCCCAAGGCCCTCTCCGGCGGCCAGCGCCAGCGCGTGGCCATCGGCCGCGCCATCGTCCGTGACCCCAAGGTCTTCCTCATGGACGAGCCCCTCTCGAACCTCGATGCCAAGCTCCGCAACCAGATGCGCGCCGAGCTCATCGAGCTGCGCGAGAAGGTCGACACGACGTTCATCTACGTCACGCACGACCAGGTCGAGGCCATGACGCTGGGCGACCGCATCGTCATCATGCGCGACGGCGTCATCCAGCAGGTCGGGACGCCCCAGGAGGTCTTCGGCCATCCCGCGAACCTCTTCGTGGCCGGCTTCATCGGCTCGCCCCAGATGAACTTCTTCGCTGACTCCAAGCTCACCCGCTCGGGCGATGCCTACACCATCGAGATCATGGGCGAGAAGGCCCCGCTCACGCCCGAGCAGAACGCCGCGCTCAAGGCCGCCGGCGTCGATGACTGCACCGTCACCGTGGGCGTGCGACCGGTCCACATGGTCGTGGGCGACAAGGGCCTGCCCGCCACCATCGAGGTCTCCGAGCTCATGGGCTCCGAGCTGCACCTGCACCTCTCGCTCCTGGCTGCCCAGAACGTGGTCGCCGTCGTGCCTACGGCCAACCTCGCTGCCGATGCCTACGCGCGTCACAGCGCGACGCACATCTCGTTCGACCCGCGCCTCATCCACCTCTTCGATCCCACGACCGAGAAGAACCTCATCTAGAAGCCCGTCGGCGGACCGCCGTACAGAAAGGACCCGGACCATGAAGTACACCGAAGGCTATTGGCTGCGCAGCGAACGAGCCAACGAGCTCTACGCGACCAGCACCTTCTCCATGCAGCCCATCGAGGGAGGCATGCGCATCCTCGCCCCCACCCGCGAGAGCGACCATCGCTCCCAGACGGTGGACTGCCCGGCGCTCACGGTGGACTTCACCGTGGTCGGCCATAACGCCATCACGGTGCGTGCGACCCACTACGCGGCCTTTGAGGCCCACGAGGCCCACTTCGAGCTCACACCATCGCCCGAGGCCTATGAGCTCTCGGAGGATGACGACGAGTACCGTCTCACCACGGGCGACGTCACGGTGCATGTCTCGAAGGGCGAGTTCTCGTACTGGTTCGAGTCTGCCGGCAGGCGCATCACCGGCTGCGGGTGGCGCAACCTCGCCTACCTGCGCTGGGACCGTTCGGTCTCCTCCGTGCGTCCGGGCCCTGACTACCTGCTCGAGGACGGCGAGCCCCACATGGTGAGCGAGCTCACGCTCACCCCCGGCGAGACCGTCTATGGCCTGGGCGAGCGGTTCGGCGCCTTCGCCAAGAACGGCCAGAGCGTCGAGACCTGGAACGAGGACGGCGGCACGGCGAGCGACGCGGCCTACAAGTGCGTGCCCTTCTACATGTCCAACCGCGGCTATGGCATCTTCGTGAACAGCTGCGACGACGTCTCGTTCGAGGTCGCCAGCGAGAAGGTCAGCGCGGTCGAGGCGAGCGTGCCCGGCGAGTCCATCGAGTACACCTTCTTCTATGGCCCCGACCTGCACGACGTGCTCGACGCCTACACGTCGATGACGGGACGTCCCGCGCTCCCGCCGGCGTGGTCGTTCGGCCTGTGGCTGTCGACCTCCTTCACCACCGACTATGACGAGAAGGTCACCTCCAAGCTCATGGACGGCATGGCCGAGCGCAACATCCCGCTCTCGGTCTTCCACTACGACTCCTGCTGGCAGCGCGCCTTCCACTGGTGCGACTTCAAGTGGGACCCCGAGGTTACGACCGACCCGGCCGGCATGCTCTCGCGCGTGCACGACCGCGGCATCCACACCTGCGTCTGGATCAACCCGTACGTCTCGCAGGAGTCCGACCTGTTCGAGGAGGCCGTCGAGGGCGGCTACCTGCTCAAGCGCTCCGATGGCCGTGGCACCTGGCAGTCCGACCACTGGCAGTGCGGCATGGGCATCGTCGACTTCACCAACCCCGAGGCCTGCGCCTGGTACCAGTCCAAGCTCAAGGTGCTTCTCGACCAGGGCGTCGACTCGCTCAAGACCGACTTCGGCGAGCGCATCCCGCTGGACGTGACCTACTTCGACGGGTCCGACCCCGCCTCCATGCACAACTACTATTCGTTCCTCTATAACCGCTGCGTGTTCCAGCTCCTCGAGCGCGAGCGCGGCCATGGCGAGGCGGTCCTGTTCGCGAGGAGCGCCACGGCGGGCGGCCAGCAGTTCCCTGTGCACTGGGGCGGCGACTGCATGGCGACCTATCCCTCGATGGCCGAGACCCTGCGTGGCGGCCTGTCGCTCTCGATGTGCGGCTTCGGCTTCTGGAGCCATGACATCTCGGGCTTCGAGTCCACGGCCACGCCTGACCTCTACAAGCGCTGGGCTCAGTTCGGCCTGCTCTCGAGCCACAGCCGCCTGCACGGTTCGGGCTCCTACCGTGTGCCTTGGGTCTTCGATGACGAGTCCTGCGACGTCGTCCGTGAGTTCGCCCAGCTCAAGTGCCGCCTCATGCCGTACATCTTCTCGAAGGCGGTCGAGGCCCACACGAGCGGCACGCCCGTGATGCGCCCGATGGTGCTCGAGTTCCAGGACGACCCCGCCTGCCAGTACCTCGACATGCAGTACATGCTGGGCAACGCCCTGCTCGTGGCCCCGGTCTTCTCGGATGACGGCCATGCCAGGTTCTACCTGCCGGCCGGCACCTGGACGGAGTTCTTCTCGGGCGACGCGACCGAGGGCGGCTCCTGGCAGGAGGGGACATACGACTACCACCACCTGCCGCTCTACGTGCGCCCCAACACGCTGCTCGCGATCGGTGCCCACGACGACAGGCCCGACTACGACTATGCCGAAGGCCTCACGCTTCGCTGGTACGCGCCCGCCGAGGGCGACGTCGCCCGCTTCACCGTGGTCGACAAGGCTGGCCTCACGCTCGACGAGGTCAAGACCACCTACTGCGGCGGTGCCGTGACGGTCGAGCAGAGCGCGGAGCTCTCCGGCCTCACCGTCGAGGTCGTGAACGGTCGCTAGTCGTTCGTCAGGGTCCGGTCTGCCTCATAGCGGGCCGGACCCTGCTGTCTGGAGGTAATGGGATGCGGGCGCCAAGGGCGGCCGCGGATGGGAGAGACGATGTCAGAGGTTCGGCTTCCGGAGGGGTTCTTCCTGGGTGCGGCGATGTCCGCCGCGCAGGTCGAGGGTGCAAGGTCGGTGGGCGGCAAGCTGCCGAGCACCTGGGACCTGTGGAGCGACCTCGCCCTGGAGGACTTCCACAACCATGTGGGCTCCGACCTGGGAAACGACTTCTACCATCGCTATGAGTCGGACCTCGACCTGCTCAAGGGCCTGGGGCTCACGTCCTTCCGCACCTCGATATCATGGAGCCGCCTGCTCGACCAGGATGGCAACATCAACCCCGAGGGTGCGGCCTTCTACCATCGGCTCTTCGCCTATGCGGCCAGGATCGGCCTCGAGGTCTTCGTGACCCTGTACCACTTCGACCTGCCGGCCTACCTCTTCAGGCGGGGCGGCTGGGAGTCGCGCGACACGGTCGAGGCCTTCTCGAGCTATGCCTCACGGGTGTTCGCCGAGTTCGGCCAGGAGGTGCGCTACTGGTTCACCTTCAACGAGCCGATCGTGGAGCCCGAGAACCGCTACCTCTATGGCGGCTGGTATCCGTTCGTTCATGACTTCGGGCGCTGCCGTCGGGCGCAGTACCATATCTCGCTCGCCCACTCCCTGGGCGTCTACCAGTTCAGGCGTGCCCAAGAGGCCGGCGTCGTGCGCGATGACGCCATGATAGGCCTCGTGAGCAGCTTTGCCCCTGCCTACACCAGGGACGACCCGAGCGATGCCGACCTCGAGGCACTCCGCATGTCCGACGGGCTTGCCAACCGCTGGTGGCTCGACCTCGTGTGCAAGGGCACCCTGCCGTCGGACGTCATCGACCCGATCGAGGCGTCTGGCGTGGACCTCGACCGGCGCCCGGGCGACGATGCGGTGCTGGCGCTGGGCACGGTCGACTGGCTTGGGTGCAACTACTACCAGCCCAATCGCGTCCAGGCACCGGCACGCACGAAGGGCGACGACGGCCAGCCGATCTTCGCCGACCCCTACATCTGGCCCGATCGCGTCATGAACGAGAGCCGCGGGTGGGAGGTCTATCCCAAGGGCCTCTATGACTTCGGCCTCAAGATCCGCGACGAGTACCCCGGCCTTGCGTGGTACGTCTCCGAGAACGGCATGGGCATCGAGGGCGAGTCCGCACACCGCGACGAGGCGGGCACCATCCAGGACGGCTATCGCATCGACTTCACGGCCGGTCACCTTGCCTGGCTGGTCAAGGCCATCGAGGAGGGGAGCGACTGCCGCGGCTACCACTCGTGGGGCGTCATCGACAACTGGTCATGGGACCACGCCTACAAGAACCGTTACGGCTTCATCGAGGTCGACCTCGACCACGACCTCGAGCGCAGGCCCAAGGCCTCCGCGGCCTGGCTCAAGGAGGTCTGCCGCACGAGGGGCTTCGAGTGGGATCCGGAGGTGGCTCGATGACGCTCGATGACGTCGCTGGAAGGCTGGGGCAGGTCGGCAACGAGGTCCATCTGCGTTCGCTGCGTGACACCTTCGAGATGCTCTCGCCTGTCGTGGTCGCCTCGAGTGCGGTGGTGCTTCTCGGCCAGGCCGTCATGGCGCTCGCTCCGGGGGCGCCCGTGGCCGAGGCCATCTGGTCGTGGGCCACGCGGTGCGTCCAGGTGACGATGGGTCTCATGGGCCTTCTGACCTGCGCGGCTGCGGCTTGGACCCTCGCCAAGGCGAAGGGTTCCGACCGTCCGCTCGAAGCGGTGCTCGTGGCCCTTGCCTGCCTCTGCATCCTTGCGACCTCTGCCGACGGGTCCATCGCACCCGAGGTGATGGGGCCGGCTGGCATGGTGTCAGGGCTGGTCGTGGGCCTCGGCGTGGCGGAGCTCCTCATGCGCTGTGCCGCATCCAAGCGCCTGCGCATCTCGTTCGGGGGCAACGTCCCTCCCGCCGTCGGCGATGCGCTGTCGGGCCTGCTTCCGCTGCTCGTCGTGCTGGGGGTCTCAGGTGTGCTTGCGGCCGGGGCCTGCATGGTCTCGCCGCCAGGCGTGGTCGCGCTCATGAACGCGTGGCTCCAGGTCCCGCTCTCGGCCGTGCTCTGCAACCTGGTCGTGGTGTGCGTGGTCTATGCCGCTGCCAACCTGCTGTTCTGCCATGGCCTCCACCAGGCCACCCTCACGGGCGTGCTGGTGAAGCCGCTCCTCATCGCGGCCATCTGCCAGAACATGCAGCAGGTCTGTGCCGGGGTCGCGCCGACGGGCATCATGAACGTGAGCCTCATGACGACCTGCGCGGTCATAGGCGGGTCGGGCTCGACCCTGTGCCTGCTCCTCGCCACGGCGCTCTTCTCGCACGACACCGATGCGCGCGGTGCTGCCAAGGACGCCCTTGCCCCTGGCCTCTTCAACATCAACGAACCGGTCATCTTCGGCTATCCGGTGATGGGCGAGCCGCTGCTCGAGGTCCCCTTCGTGGCTGTGCCCGTGGTGGGCCTATGCCTGGGCTATGCCGCGACGGTCGCAGGCGTCATGCCGGTCGCCGGCGTGGCCGTTCCCTGGATCTGCCCGCCAGTTCTGAGCGCGTTCCTCTCGTGCGGCGGCAGCCTTGCGGCCGTGGGGGTCCAGCTGGGCATCATCATCGTCGGGGCGCTCGTCTACCTGCCGTTCATGGTGGTCCGTGAGCGACGTACCGCAACCGCGGCGGGCGCGGGGGGCTCGGCCGACGCAGCCTAGCGGGCAGGCTCCCTGCCGCGCCTGCGCCTGCCGTCTTCTAGACGTTGCTCGCGAAGTCGTCGATGCACAGGAGGGCGGCTCCGAGCTGGGTCGCGTGGCGGTAGAGGTGCGAGAGGCTCACGTAGCTCGCATCGCTGCCGAAGATGTCGAGGGCTGCCACGCGTCCGCGGATGGCCTCGAGCCAGGGGTCGAGGTAGCGCACGACCCCGCCGCCGATGATGACGTCGCAGTCGAGGGCCAGGTGGATGTCGTTGACGCCGATGGCAAGGTGGCTCAGGTAGGAGTCCCAGACCTCCTGGGCCCGGCCGTCCCCCTTGTCCAGGGCCGAGAAGAACTCCTCGAGCGTGAGGCCGAGGTCGTCCGAGAGGCACCTCGTCGAGCAGTAGGCCTCGAGACAACCCCTCCTTCCGCACGAGCAGGTACGGCCTCCCGTCTCGACGCAGATGTGCCCGAACTCGCCGCTCCGGCCGTCGTCACCAACATAGGGCGCGCCTCGTAGGAGCACGGCCCCACCGACCCCGCTCTCGAGCGAGAGGTAGGCGATGCTCTTGGTGTTCGGGCGCATGTACCATTCGGCGAAGCCGCCGAGGTTGGCGTCGTTGCCGAAGCTCGTGGGATAGGGGATGCGGCTCCTGAGGCCCTCGAGCGGGGCATCCGTGAGGCGGAGCGTCGGGGCATGCGTGAGCGTGTCGGCGTCGCGGTCGATGATGCCAGGGATCGCCACGCCGACTCCGAGGAGGCGGGTGCGGTCGATCCCCTCGTCGTCGACGAAGGACTCGAGCTCGCGTGCCAGCATGTCGCCGAGCGCGTCGATGCTGGAGGCGGGCTCATGACGCGTCGTGCGCGTGGCCACCTCGTCGCGGCGGAGGTTGGTGGCGATGAGGCGGAAGTGGTGGTCGGTCACCAGGACGCCGATGGCGTTGCGGGCGTCACCGTCCATCGCGAGGCGCGTCGCGGGACGACCTCCGGTGGACTGCTCCTGGCCGTTCTCGTAGATGAGCCCGTCGTCGTAGAGCTCCGTGAGGCTCTGGTGGACGGTCGGCAGGCTGAGGCCGAGCTCGGTCGCGACCTGCTGCTTGGTGAAGGAGTCGTCGGTGTCATAGAACATGCGGAACACGCGGTTGCGCGTCTTTTGGTGACGTCCTGCGGTGGTGGTCTGGTCCATGGTGGTCACGGCTTCCGATGGGGGTCTGGTCCCAGATGCGTGGGGCATGCGCTTCCTGCGGGTAATTTCCTACCGTTTACCCATATTGCGAACATCATACGGCAAAGTGCCAATGAACTTTGCTAAAGTATCTTTACAAAAGTAGGATACGAAAGGACGTGACATGCTCTACCTCGGCATCGACCTCGGCACGTCGGCGGTGAAGCTCCTGCTCATGCAGGAGGACGGCACCATCTGCAACATCGTGAGCAAGGAGTACCCGGTCGAGTATCCCCATCCGGGCTGGAGCCAGCAGGACCCCGAAGACTGGATCCGCGCCGTGTGCGAGGGTATCCCCGAGCTGCTCCGCGGCTTCGATGCCAGCGAGGTGGCGGGCATCGGGTGCGCAGGTCAGATGCACGGACTCGTGGTGCTCGATGCCGAGAACCGCGTGATCAGGCCTTGCATCCTCTGGAACGACGGCCGGACCGAGCGCCAGGTCCGCTACCTCAACGAGACCATCGGCCGCGAGCGTGTCGCCTCGGCCACGGCCAACATCGCCTTCGCTGGCTTCACGGCACCCAAGCTCCTCTGGATGCGCGACGAGGAACCCGAGAACTTCTCGCGCATCGAGAAGGTCATGCTGCCGAAGGACTACGTCAACTACCGGCTCACGGGCGTCCACTCCACCGACTTCTCCGACGCCTCGGGCACCCTCCTGCTCGATGTGGAGCATCGCTGCTGGTCGAAGGACATGCTCGACCTCTGTGGCGTCACTGAGGCACAGCTGCCGCGCCTGTACGAGAGCTACGAGCCCGTGGGACACCTGACGGCCGAGGCAGCCGCCACGCTCGGCCTTCCCGAGGGCGTCGTGGTCTGTGCCGGTGCTGGTGACAACGCCGCCGCAGCGGTGGGATGCGGGGCTGTCGGCTCAGGCCGATGCAACATCAGCCTGGGGACCTCGGGCACGATCTTCATCACGAGCGATGCCTTCAGGGTCGATGCCCTGAACGCCCTCCATTCCTTCGACCATGCCGACGGGGGATACCACCTCATGGGGTGCATCCTCTCGGCGGCGAGCTGCAATCGGTGGTGGTGCGAGGACGTCCTCGGGAGCTCCGACTACGCAGGGCTCCAGGAAGGCATCGACCTCACCGACACGTCGGCGAGCCAGGCCTACTTCCTGCCCTACCTCATGGGCGAGCGAAGCCCTCACAACGACCCGGCGGCACGCGGTGCCTTCGTGGGCCTGCGCCTCGACTCGTCGCGACAGGAGCTCACGCGTGCGGTGCTGGAGGGGGTCTCCTTCGCGTTCAGGGACTGCCTCGAGATCGCCCGCGCCCAGGGCATCGAGGTCACGAGGAGCACGGTGTGCGGCGGCGGCGCCAAGAGCCGGCTCTGGCTCGAGATGCTCGCAAGCATCCTCGGCGTCACGCTCGAGCTGCCCCAGACCGAGCAAGGCCCGGGCTATGGCGGCGCCATGCTCGCGGCCGTGGCATGCGGGGCCTACCCGTCGGTCGCGGACTGCGCCGGGCACCTGGTCCACATGAGGGGAGAGGTCGCACCTGACGTCTCCCTTGCGCAGGGATATGCGCGTCGCTACGAGGTCTGGCATGGCCTCTACCCGGCGCTCAAGGACTCGTTCAAGCTGATGGAGGAGTAACCATGGAACTGACGCCCGTCACCGACCCATCGTTTGCCGCATATGGGAGGGTCGTGAGCTGCCCTGATGGGCTCCTCGGCCCAATCGTGGCCACCCTGGGGGACAAGACGCCCTGCCCAGAGGCCACTGACTACGTGGCCTCCGACCCTGCCATAGAGGCCCTGCCCGAGGCCAAGCGCCTCGGGGTCGCCCTCTATGGTGGACAGGCCGTGCAGTTCGGCTGGTGCAACGGCCACAACACCAGGCTCAACTGCCTCGAGTATCATCGCGACAGCGAGTTCAACCTCGGTACCGTCGACTTCGTGCTGCTCCTGGCACGGCTCGACCAGGTCCGGGACGGGCGTCTCGACACCGCCGACGTCCGTGCCTTCAAGGTCCCCGCGGGTGTGCTCGTGGAGGTCTATGCCACGACGCTGCACTATGCGCCCTGCCACACGGATGCGGCCAAGGGCTTCAGGGTGCTGGTGGCGCTTCCCGCCGGCACCAATGGCCCCCGCCCTGCCGACGTCATCCCCGCGGGTGACGCGAACCTGCTCCGGGCGGCCAACAAGTGGCTGCTCGCGCATGCCGACAGCGCGGAGGCGGCACAGGGTGCCGTGGTGGCGCTCGAGGGCGACAACATCGACATCAAGGACCTGATCTAGCGGCCTCACGCTCGCGAGGCTCCCACAAACCCATCCGTGTTCCCATACGAAAGGACCGTCCATGAAATCCGACAACATCCCTGACGTCAAGCTCGGCATCATCGCCGTCAGCCGCGACTGCTTCCCGATCCAGCTCTCGGAGACCCGTCGTGCGGCCATCGTCGCCTCCTGCCGTGCCCGCGGGCTCGACGTCATCGAGGTCAGCAAGACCGTCGAGAGCGAGGCCGACATGCTGGTCGCGGTCGACGAGGCGACCAAGGCCGGTGCCAACGCGCTCACGGTCTTCCTCGGCAACTTCGGCCCCGAGACCCCCGAGACCCAGATCGCCCAGCGCTTCGACGGCCCCTGCATGTTCGTGGGCGCGGCCGAGGGCGACGGCGACCTCGTGAACGGCCGTGGCGATGCCTACTGCGGCATGCTCAACTGCTCGTACAACCTCGGGATGCGCCACGTCAAGGCGCACATCCCGTCATACCCCGTGGGCACAGCCGACGACATCGCCGGCATGATGGCCGACTTCGTACCTGTGGCCCGCGCCGTCATCGGCCTGGCACACCTCAAGGTCATCTCGTTCGGCCCGCGCCCCCAGGACTTCTTCGCCTGCAACGCCCCCATCAAGGGGCTCTATGAGCTGGGCATCGAGGTCGAGGAGAACTCCGAGCTCGACCTGCTCGTCTCGTACAAGGAGCACGCCGGTGACGCGCGCATCGACGGGGTCTGCGCCGACATGGCCGCCGAGATGGGGGAGGGCAACTACTACAAGGACCTGCTCCCTCGCATGGCGCAGTTCGAGCTGACCCTTCTCGACTGGGCCGAGGCGCACAAGGGCAGCCGCGACTACGTGGCCTTCGCCGACAAGTGCTGGCCTGCCTTCCCGAGCCAGTTCGGCTTCGAGCCCTGCTATGTCAACAGCCGCCTCGTGAGCCGTGGCATTCCCGTCTCCTGCGAGGTCGACATCTACGGTGCCGTCTCCGAGTACATCGGGATGTGCGCGAGCGATGACACCGTGACCCTGCTCGACATCAACAACTCCGTGCCCAAGAGCCTCTATGACGCCGAGATCGCGCCGACCACGGACTGCGACCTCACCGACACCTTCATGGGCTTCCACTGCGGCAACACCCCGAGCTGCAAGATGTGCTCGGACCGCGCCGTGCGCTACCAGCTCATCCAGCACCGTCTGCTCGAGCCAGAGGGCTCGGACCCCGACTTCACGCGCGGCACGCTCGAGGGGGACATCGCGGCGAGCCCCATCACGTTCTTCCGCCTCCAGTGCGACTCGGAGGGCCAGCTGCGCTCCTACGTCGCCGAGGGCGACATCCTGCCCGCGGCCACGCACTCCTTCGGAGGTCGCGCCATCTTCGACATCCCCGAGATGGGCCGCTTCTATCGCCATGTCCTTCTCCAGAAGCACTTCCCGCACCACGGTGCCGTGGCCTTCAGGCATTGCGGCAAGGCGCTGTTCGACATCTTCACCTACCTGGGCGTGGACGACATCTCGTACAACCAGCCCAAGTCCCTTCCGTACCCTTCCGAGAACCCCTTCGCGTAAGGAGGAGCGGTCGCGCGCGGCCTTGCCTGACCCCCATGGCCGCGCGCGTCGTCCTCTTCCGGAAGTCCCTTCCGCTTGCAGATGCGTGCCGCACGCCGACGCCCTCGGTGGGTACCATGTGACGTGAGGGCCGCACGTCGGGCCGACCTATCTCATGCCAACAGAGGGGATTCCCATGGACAAGAGCATCGAGGACAGCGTACGTACCTGGCAGGAGAGCGTCACGGAGCCCGACCTGGCGGCCGAGCTCGACGGGCTCGTCTCGGCCGGTGACGAGGAGGCCCTCTCGGATGCCTTCTACCGGAGCCTCGAGTTCGGCACGGCCGGCCTTCGCGGCGTCATCGGCGTGGGCACCAACCGCATGAACGTCTATGTGGTAGCCCAGGCCACGCAGGGCCTCGCCAACTACCTCAACGCCCATTACACGAACCCCTCCGTCGCCATCGCGCGCGACTCGCGCAACAAGGGCGAGGACTTCCAGAAGGCCGCCGCCAGCGTGCTCGCGGCAAACGGGATCCACGTCTACGTCTACCCGCGCATCGAGCCGGTCCCCACGCTCTCGTTCGCGGTGCGCCACCTCCACACCTCAGCCGGCATCGCGCTCACGGCCAGCCACAACCCGGCCAAGTACAACGGTTACAAGGCCTATGACGACAACGGCTGCCAGATTGCCACGGAGGCGGCCGACGAGATCTCGGCATCGATCGCCGACGTCGACATCTTCCATGGCGTGAAGCGCATGGACTTCGACGAGGCGATCGAGAAGGGCCTCGTGGAGTGGACGCCCGACGAGGTCATCGACGCCTTCATCGACGCCGTGGCGAAGCAGTCCGTCCCGGGCTTCAAGGCCTCCGAGGACTTCAGCGTGGTCTACACGCCGCTCAACGGCACGGGCATGGAGTGTGTGAGCAAGATCCTGGCCCGCATCGGTGTCAAGAACGTCACCGTGGTGCCCGAGCAGGCCGAGCCTGACGGGAACTTCCCCACCTGCACCTATCCCAACCCCGAGTTCGTCGAGGCGCTCGACCTGGGTCTCAAGCTGTGCGACAAGGTCAAGCCCGACCTGCTCATCGCCACCGACCCCGACGCCGACCGCATGGGCACGGCCATCCCGCACAAGGGCGAGTACAAGCTGCTCACCGGCAACGAGATGGGAGTCCTCCTCCTCGACTGGCTTGCCACGATGAGGAAGGAGGCCGGCGAGGACGTCCATGCCAAGGTCGCCGTCTCCACGATCGTCTCCTCGGCCATGCCTGACGCGCTGGCAGAGGACTACGGCTTCGAGATGCGCCGCGTCCTCACGGGATTCAAGTACATCGGCGGCCAGATCGATTTGCTGAAGGATGCCGGCGAGGAGGACCGCTACCTCATGGGCTTCGAGGAGAGCTATGGCTACCTCGTGGGCACCCATGCGCGCGACAAGGACGCCATCGTGGCCTCCATGCTCGCCGTCGAGATGGCAGCCTATTATGCCGAGCGTGGCATGGACCTCTACGAGGCGATGGACGCCCTGTACCAGAGGTACGGCTATTACATCAACGGCATCGTGAACGTGAGCTTCCCCGGTGAGTCCGGCGCGGGCAAGATGGCGGGTATCATGGGCGGCCTTCGCGAGAACCAGCCCGCGAGCATCGCCGGCCTGGCCGTCGAGGGCTTCACCGACTACGACACCTGCGCCCCCATGCCCGTGGTCTCCGGTCTCCAGAAGGATGCGCCGCAGACGCTTCCCGCAGCCAACGTGCTGGAGTTCCGCCTGGCCGAGGGCTGCAAGGTCATCATCCGTCCGTCGGGCACCGAGCCCAAGATCAAGGCTTACCTGTTCACCAAGGAGGCCACGCGTGAGGCAGCCCTGGCCCTCCAGGACAAGCTCGCCGCAGCGGCAAAGGAGCTCCTCAGCTAGGAGCTCGGACACGCCTTCGGTCGGCCCCGTATCAAGTCCCTGCTCGAGCACTCCTCGCCGCAAAGGGCGCGGCTGCGGAACTCGCGACGGACTTGATGCGGGGCCGACCTCTTCCGAGATGTCCCTGGCGGCCTAAGGTCAAAGAGTGCCTTGTGCCGCTGCGGGCCTTGGCTTCGACCTGCTGTTCCTATCGTCGCCCCTTGGCAGTCGAGGCCCTCCGACCGAATCGCGCCTATTCCGTGGCTGCCGTGGTCGCTGCGGTCGTGGATGCCGAGAGGCCCCATGCGCCGCTCGCGGAGCTCACGATGGTGGAATAGCTCCACTCGTGCGACGAGACCTCCGTCGAGGTGGGGTCATACACGGTGAGCGTGGTGTTGTCATTCTCCTTGGCGAGGACCACGAAGTGGTCGACCGTCGTGAGCGTGTCGGCCTTGACCTCGCAGATCACGACCTGCCCGGCCTTCAGGGCCGTAGAGATGCTCGTCGCGTCGACGGAGACCGCGACGCCGGTCAGGCCGAGGTCCCCGGCCTTCTGGGCGATGAACGAGCCATCCATGCCGCCGTCCCCGGTGGCCATGCCCGCATCGGTCACGCGCACCGAGACGTCGCCCGGCGTCTTGTCGTTCGCGCCCGTGAGACCCATGTAGCCCATCGCCACGCAGGTGGGGCCTGACCCCTTCACGCCCAAGGGAGACCCGGCGTAGTCGAGGTTGCCCCACCGGGTGTCGAACATCATGAGCTGCGGGACGGTGCCCTTGGTCACGGCATCGGTGTAGGCGGAGGCGGTCTTGTCGGAGTCGGGCCAGTCGCGGACGAAGGACACCGCTGCGGGCTCGTCCACGGCCAGGTCGATCATGGACGTGGGATAGAGGCCGGCGTTCGCGGCGATCCAGGAGAGCTGGTCGCCTCGGTCGAGCGCGGTCGTGAGCTCTGCGGTCGTGGTCTCGTCGACGCCTGCCGCCACGCGCGAGTCCTGCGCGTTCACCTCGGTGGTCGCCGCCTGCTCTGCCGAGTCGGTGGCCGCCTGCGAGCAGCCTCTCACGCAGCTCGAGATGACGAGGACGATGATGACGAGGAGCGCGATCGCGATGACGACGAGCGCGACGCGCCTTCCGTCGAGGCCGTCGCGGCCGCGCCCTCCACGGCCTCCCATGCGCCGGTCCGAGAAGTTGATGTTGCGGGAATGCAGCGAATACCCGGTAGGCCTGCTGGCGGCGCCGTTGAGGCTCCTTCCGCCGACCTGGCTGCGACCTTGGCGCGGGCGCTGCCCCTCGTGAGGGGCCTGCCTGGGCCGAGAGGGGTGGCCTGCACCGCTGCGTGGCTGCGAGGGGCGGCCGGTGAGCTGCGTGGGACCACGATAGCCCTGGGGCGGCCTCCCTTGGACGTTGCCTCGTGAGTCCCGACCATCGGTGGGCTGCCGGCCTGCCATGAGATGCACCTCCGGGAAGTGATCTGTCGCCTCGTCATGCGCGCCTGTCGCCGCATCAAGGGCATCGTAGCCTATTGGCCGACCCGTACCTGCGCCGTTGTTATGAACGGTGTGAGTTGGTCCTCCCATTGGAGTATCGTGGTGCCCGTTGGTCGGCAGATGGCGTCTCGGCCTGCCGGGACACCTCCCTCGAGAAGGACATCCATGAAGAAGCTCATCGAGCAGTTCCTCAAGTTCGGCGTCGTCGGCGTGATCGCCTTCGCAATCGACTATGGCGTGCTCATGCTGCTTAACGTCGGCTTCGGTATGGATTCGGTCGTCGCCGCCGCCATCTCGTTCACCATCTCGGTCGTCTTCAACTACGTGGCCTCGATGCGCTTCGTGTTCACGCATCGCGAGGACCTCTCGAAGACCAAGGAGTTCATCATCTTCGTGGTGCTCTCCGTGATCGGCCTCATCATCAACGAGCTCTGCATGTGGGCTGGTCAGGGCATCCTGGGCGTCACGCCCTTCGACGTCACCGTGACCAAGCTGTTCGCGACGGCCGTGGTGATGGTCTGGAACTTCTTCAGCCGCAAGAAGTGGCTCGACGCAGGGGACGCCCCGCAGGCGGAGGCCAAGTAGGTCCCACGCGAGGTCAGTCCTTGGTGATGCCGCCGAGCAGCGCCGTCACGATCGAGATGACGAGCGCCCCCAGGATGGCCGAGGAGAACGAGTCGATCGTGATGCCCACGGCAAAGAGGTTGCGGGCGAGCCAGCTTGCCAGCTCGAGCATCATGGCATTGATGACGAGTGAGAATATCCCCAGCGTGAGGCAGGTGATGGGGAGGCTCACGAGCTGCATGAGCGGCTTCACGCACATGTTGACGAGGGCAAGCAGCAGGGCCGTGAGGATGGGCCCCATGTAGGAGGCCTCCACGGTGTAGCCACTCACGGAGGCCATGCCCACGGGTTGGATCCCTGGCACGAGCCAGATGGCGGCGGCCACCGCAAGGGCGGTGACGAGCCAGCGAAGCATGAACCGCATGGGTGCCCCTCTCGACGTGTCGTCCCTCCGGATGTGGGAACCAGTATAGCCGCTCGTCGCGAGCTGACGGGGACATGCGACGTGGGGCGCCGCATGTCCGATGGGCCCTCGGCAGGGTGCGCCTCTCGTGGGAGGCACTTTAATGCGCTAAAGTAGTGACGCGCGGACGACCGCGTCCTACCATCGCCTCCGAGGAGGGTCCCATGCAGATCGACGAGCTCATGGCCACACCTGAGGTACGCCAGCTCGAGCGGGCGCTCTGCCTGCCGGCCACCACAGACGACGCCCAGGCGCTCCTCCTCGACCTCTGCACCCCCAAGGAGATCTCCGACCTGGCCCAACGCCTCGATGTGGCCCGGCTCCTCGCGGCAGGGGAGTCGTATCACGAGGTGAGCCGGGTCACGGGTGCGAGCTCGACCACGGTGAGCCGCGTCTCGAAGTGCCTCAACGGCAAGCGGGGCGGGTACCGCATGGTCCTCGACCGCATGGAGGGATAGCCCCCTCCCAAGGTCCCTTGGCATCCCATGAGGCATGACGTGGTCCGACTGACCATGTCCCTGCGGTGGTCGTTCATGTCCCATGAGCGCGCTACGATGGATGCAGACGGGGACGCCTCGTGGCCTCCCTGCGATGGGGCCGCGCTCCCTCGTCGCGTGACCAGGAAGGTTTCCCATGGCACTGCACATCCTCAGGACCCCCGATGACGCCCTGCTCCCGCGGCAGGCGCTCACGCTGCTCGCACATGCATCCGAGGCCTCCCAGGAGGTCATGGTGCTCGTCCCTGACCAGGCCCGCGCGGACCAGGTCCGTCGCTCCCTCGCGTCCACCTCCTCGGCCCTGGGTGCCAGGGTGTGCACCCCCTCGGTCTGGGTGCGCGATGCCTGGCATCTCTATGGAGACGGGACCGAGCTGGTGGAGCGGGGCGTGCGGAGGCTGCTCGTACGGCGTGCCCTGCTCGATGCTCCCGCCTTCGGCGAGGGAGGCCTCGACCACGGTCCTGGCACGCTCGACCTCGTCTGCCAGGTCGTGGCCCATCATCTGCCTGACCTGCCCCTGCGACCGGACGGTGGACTCGATGCCGAGGCCCTGGCTGCGCGGGACCTCGCCGATGCCGAGCGGGCCCTCCTCGCGGTCGTGGATGCCTACCTCGGCCTCCTGCGTGACCATCACCTGACGGAGCCATGCATGGCCCTGCTCGGGGCACCGGCCCTCGTGGCCGCCGCGTGCGGTGGTGCCGGCACGGGGCAGGTGCTCTCGGTCGGCTTCGATGCCATGGGGCCCGAGGTCCGCTCGTTCGTGGTCTCGCTGTCCCGGGAGTCCTCGGTCGAGGTCCTCCTGCCTGCTGCCCACGGCCCTGCCTATGCGGCTGTCGAGCGCCTCGCGCATGACCTCGTCGCGGCTGCGGTCGATGCCGGCATCGAGGCGGACTCGTCCGACTGCGAGGATGCCGGTGCCATCGGCGTGGCGGGGACTTCGTCCGACGGTCGCGCCCCCGAGCTTGCCTCCCTGTGTGACACCATCTTCCGCATCGGCGAGAGGGACGTCCCTCCGGTCGAGCCCACGGGTGCGGCGAGCCTCCTCGAGCCATCGGGACCATCGGCCGAGGCCGAGCTCGTCTGTCAGCGGGTCGACGGGCTGGCGCAGGCCGGGGCGTCTCGCGTGGTCGTCGTCACCCCGGACGTCGCCTCCGCCTGGCGCGAGCTCGCGCCCAAGCTCGCTGCCCGAGGCCTCTCCGTCCGCGCGACGCTCGCGCGCCCCTTCGCTGGTACCTCGGCTGGCGGGGCCCTGCTCGGCTGGCTCAGGACGGTGGCCCATCTCTCCGAGCTCGCGGCCACGTGGCCCGTGCTCTCCGATGACGCCTCCTCGCTCTCCCTGGGACCCATGGACTGGTGGCCCCCTCGCGACCTCACCGACTTCCTCCTCTCGCCCGTGAGCGGTGTGGGCGCGGGCGCCGCATGGCGTCTCGATGCCACCTGGCGTGGCGACCGTCTGCTCACGCCCAAGATGGTGCTCTCCACGCTCTCGAAGCCCAGTCGGACCTCGGCGGCCTGTGCCCAGGCCACGCAGGACCTGCTCAAGGGGCGCGTGGGCACGGCGGCGCATGACCTCATGCGTGGTCTGGAGCCTCCCCAGGGCGAGGACGCCGATGGTTGCGAGGGGCCGTGTGCCGTGTCCCCGGCGGTCCCGTCGGCGGTCCCGGGCGCGGAGGTCACCGGCGCGCTCGCCGCCTTGGCCGATGCCGCCGAGTCACTTCGCGCCGCGGGCATATCGCCCACCCACGCGCCCTTGGTCGAGGTCGTCTCCGCGGTGACGTGCGTCCTTGCCGACGCGACCGTCACCATGCGTCCGACCCTCGACGTGCCTGGGTCCACCTGCGCCGTCGAGCTCCTGTCACCCCAGGCCGCCTCCGCCCTGCCTGCGGCCTCGGCGGACGCCGTGGCCATCATGGGGCTCACCACCGAGCTGGCACCGCTCGCAGCCTCGGACGATGCCCTCTCGCTGCTTCTGGGTGACCTCGGGCTCGACGTCGGCACGGACCCGCTCGAGCGGGCACGCCTCCTGTTCATGCGCCAGCTCCGCGTCCCCCGCACGCGCCTGCTCCTCGAGCGCCCCCTCTACGACGCTGCCTCGAAGCCCACCTATCCGGCCGTCATGCTGTCCGAGCTCCTCGGGGCCTATGGGGTCGCCGACGACGATGACGCCCGGCCGCTCGCGTGCGTCTCGCATGGCGAGGACGCCATCTGCGAGAACCTCTCTCCTGCCGGGGCGTCCCCGCAGGCGCAGGCCGTCGACGAGCCGGCGGAGGCGGGTGAGCTCACCGGCGCGGCGGCGTCGTTCGTGGTGGTCCCCCGCAACGGCGAGGCCTCGCTCCCTGATGGCCGGCCCTCGCTGTCCGCCTCGCAGGTCGAGGTCTACCTGGAGTGTCCCTACAAGTGGTTCTCGCTCAGGCGCCTGGGCCTCGAGGACGTCGATGCCGGCTTCGGCGGCATGGAGATGGGCACCTTCGCGCATCGCGTGCTCGAGGTCACCCGGACCCGCATGCTGGCCGATGCCACGCATGCCGCAGGGCTCGTGGGGGAGGACGGCATGCCTGTGGACGTCCCGTCCGACCCATGCCTCCGTGTGCCAGGGTCGCGCGTGGAGGCATCGAGTCTGGCGCATGCCACCGAGCTGCTCGACGCCGAGTTCGACGAGCACCGCGCGCATCAGTATCACAAGGCTCACCGTCCGCAGGACCAGGCCCTCGTTCCTCACACGCAGACCGAGGGCTACCTGCTCGACCAGCTCCGCCACGACCTCCACTCCGAGCTCTCCTTCGAGGGGGGCCTCTTCGAGGGGTTCGAGCCCCGGTTCTTCGAGCTCCGCTTCGGTGGCCGCTCCGGCGTGCCCGTGACCTATGCGGGCGCGGACTTCGTGGGGAGCATCGACCGCGTGGACGTGGACGAGGCGGGCCATGCCCTCGTGATCGACTACAAGCACAAGGCGCCGGCAGCCCTCATGGGGGAGTACCCGCTCTGGCCCTCGTCAGGGGCCCCTGATGCCTTCGTGCTCCCTCGTCGTGTCCAGACCCTCATCTATGCCTCCGCCGCACGGGCCTGCCTTCCAGGTCTCACGGTGGTCGGTTCCGTCTACCTGGGGACCAAGGGCAACCACGCCTTGGCCGGCGCGGTCTCGCCAGCCATGGCGGAGCGGGTGTTCGGGGCCTCCGCGAGCGAACGCCGTCTTGCGCGCATGCGGGCCGAGGGCGCGGGGCTCACCGGCTTCGACGAGCTGCTCGACCGCTCCGAGGACGCCATCGCGGAGGCGGTGTCGCGCATGCTCCAAGGTCACGTCGAGGCCGATCCCATCGACCGGCGCGCGTGCGACTGGTGTCCCGTCACCCACTGCGAGAGGAGGATGGGCTAGATGTCTGACCTCACTGGTCTCACCCCAGAGCAAGGACCCATCGTCATGACGCTCGACCGCCCGCTGTTCGTGGCGGCCGGTGCCGGCTCCGGCAAGACCGCCACGCTCACGCGACGCATCGCCTGGGCCCTCGAGGAGGGCTCGGGCAAGGCCGGCGCACCCTTCGTGGACAGCCTCGACCAGGTGCTCGTCATCACGTTCACCGCCGCGGCCGCATCCGAGATCCGCGAGCGCGTCCGCTCGCGCCTCCGCGCCGACGGCCTGGTGGAGGCGGCGCTTGCGGTCGACTCCGCCTGGATCGGCACCATCCATGGCATGTGCTCGCGCATCCTCCATCGCCACGCCCTCGAGCTGGGACTCGACCCGGACTTCGTCGTGGCAGGCGAGCAGGACGCGCGCGTCATGCGCGAGCAGGCGGTCGAGCAGGTCTTCTCCGAGGTCCGCGACGACCCGGCCTTCTCGGCGCTCTTTGCGGCCTATCCTGCCCGGGGACGTTCCATGGGCGGGGGGGACTCGGCATCGACCGTCTTCGGCATGGTCTCGACACTCGTCGACAAGGCATGCACCGCGCCCGGTGGCCTGGGCTCGCTGCGCTTCGCCGGCGAGGTCCCCGATGTCACGCACGAGATGAGCCGCCTGCTCGTCGCCTATGAGACGTTCCTCGGCGAGGCCGCTCCCTCGTCGAAGAACACCGAGGCCCTGGCGGCATGCCATGCCTCGCGCGATGCCCTCGCAGGATTCCTGACGAGCCCTCCCTCGGGACGTACCCCGGCTGCGGCCATGGCCCTTCTCGAGGGGGAGGTCGCACGTCCGAGCGGCACCTTCTTCCGGAAGCAAGGGGCCAAGGACTGCCGCTCGGTGCTCGATGACGTGAGGGCGGGCCTGGCCCTCGCCGAGGCCAGCGAGCTGTCGGGTGACCTGGTCGAGCTGGCACGTCGCGTGGGCTCCGTGTACGACGCCCGCAAGCACGATGCCGCCATGCTCGACAACGACGACCTCCTGAGGCTGGGCCTGGCGGCCCTCCGGGACCATCCCGCCATCGCGGAGTCCTATGCGGAGCGCTTCCGCCTGGTCATGGTCGACGAGTTCCAGGACACCTCGGCCCAGCAGGTCGAGCTGGTGAAGCTCCTCTCGGGCGGTGGCGCGCGCCTCGCCACCGTGGGCGACGCCCAGCAGTCGATCTACCGCTTCCGTGGCGCGGACGTCGAGGTCTTCAGGCGCAGGCAGGCCGAGGCCGGCGACGACGTGGCCCACCTCACCGTGAACTTCCGCAGCCACGATGACGTGCTTCGCTTCGTGGCCGCCACGTGCGGTGGCGCGGGGCCTGCCGGCGGCGCCCCGCTGCTCCCTGACTTCATGGACCTCGCGGCGGCGCCCGAGCGTAGGCATGCGCTCAGGATGGCTGGCCCCCGGGCCTTCGTGGAGCTCACGTCCACCACCAAGGTGCGGGTGGGGAGGAGCAGCTCGGCACCCTCGACCGACCTGCGGGTGGCCGTCGAGGCGGCTCAGGTGGCAGACCGCCTGGCCTCGCTCGTCACCGACGCCACCGATGGGTCCGACGCGATCCGGCCAGGCGACATGGCGCTGCTCCTGGGGCGTCTCAAGAACGCCCAGGTCTTCATCGACGCCCTGCGCGCGCGCGGCCTCGACTGCGTGATGACGGGTGGATCGACCTTCTCGGCCACGCCCGAGGTACAGACCGTGGCGGCCCTGCTCCATGCCCTGGCCAATCCCAAGGACACCAGAAGCGGTCTGTTCCCCCTGCTCTCGAGCGACATGTTCCGCCTTGACGCGAACGACTTCTGCACCCTGGGGACCACGGTCCAGGAGGCCCTGGACGCCCCCACCAAGCGCACCATCGACCGTGGGCTTGCGGGGGGCTCCTTCCTCGAGGGGCTCCCTCCCTCGCCGCGTCTTGCGGTCGCGCGTGACGTGCTGCCACGCGCCTGGGGGCGCCTGGGGGCAGAACCCGTCGCGGACGTGATGCTCGCAGCCATCCGCGAGAGCGGGTGGCTGGCCAGGCTCGAGGCCGGTGGTGTCGAGGGTCGTGCCACGGCGGCGAACGTCCTGGCGGCCGTACGCTACGTCCGTGACCTCACCGAGGATGCCGGTCTGGGTGCCTCGCGTGCTGCCGAGGAGTTCGACCGGTGGCTCGAGGTGGCGAAGGTGGGCCCCGCATCGCTTCGTGGTGGGGCCTCGAGCGCCGTGTCCATCATGACGGTCCACGGGTCCAAGGGGCTCGAGTTCCCCGTGGTGGCCGTGGCAGAGTGCACCCAGGCACGCCAACAGGACGCTCCCGACCTCGTGGCTTCTGACCTCGCTGATGCGACCGTGCTGTCGCTCAAGCCGGACGGGATGTCGCTTCCCAAGGACGTCGAGGTCCCCGCCGAGGCCTCCGAGTGCCACACGTTCCTCGACTGGCGCTCCTTCCTCGAGGCACACGAGCGCTCGGGCGAGGATGCCGAGAAGGCGCGCCTGCTCTATGTGGCGCTCACCCGCGCACGCGAGGCCGTCGTGCTCTCCGTCGACTGTCCCCTGTCCGCCCAGGGCTCGCTTCCCGACCGTGCGCTCGCGTCGTCCGTGGTGCGGGCCCTCCTCGGCGGCACGCTGCCCGACCCGGGGTCCTCGGGGCTTGCCTTCGGGGGCAGCGCCGATGGCGTGGTGCGTCGGGTGGACCTCACCCTCGCGGACGACCCGTCCTGCGTTCACGTGACGTCGGCCGGCTCGATGCCTGCCTTCGACGGTGACCTGCCGGCAGACGTTCCCTCCCTGGTCACGGCAGGTGCGGCAGGGGGCTCGGCCGCGGCCGCGCAGCCGTTCACGCTCTTCTCGCCCGAGAGGGACGACCTCCCGTCCGTGGGCACATGGTCCGCGCGTGACGGCGTCCTCAGCTATTCCGGCGCTCATGCCCAAGAGGGGGCTGCAGCCGTCGATGCGCAGTCATACGCGACCGCGACCGTCTCGCCCTTCGACGAGGCCGACCAGTCCCATCCCGATACGACCCCTGCCGAGGTCGAGCGCGCCACGAACCTAGGCACCGCCTTCCACGAGGCGGCACGTCTCCTCATCGAGACGGGGCGGGCCCCCTCGGCCGAGCGCCTCGACGTGCTCTGCCGTGCCGATGGGGTGCTGCGCACCCAACGCCCGCGCCTCGAGGAGGCGCTCGCGCGCTGGCAGGCGTCGTCGATGCGCACCGAGCTCCTCGCCTGCGCCCACGTGGGCGCCGAGGTCCCGTTCTGCGTGCCCGTCGTCTCGGATCAGGGGGGCCTGCTCGAGGGGGCCATCGACGCGCTCGGCACCGACGACGCCCATGAGGCCGCCCTCGTGGTGGACTACAAGACGGGGGACGCCGGGCTCACACCCGCCGAACTCACGCAGGCCCATCAGATGCAGGCGCGCTACTATGCCCATGTGCTCAAGGGACAGGGCTATGCCCGCGTCTCGTGCGCCTTCGTCTGCGTCGAGCTCGTGGCCGCCGACGGTGGCCCCGTGGTGGTGCGCTACGAGTGGCCCGATGGCTGTGATGCCGCGCTGTAGGAGGTCGCTTCCGCGCGGTGCTGGAGGGTCCCTCCTCCTGTACCGATGCCGCGCGCCTTCGCTTCAGTTTCATGCCCTACCATGGCCCCGGCTGAAAGAGGTACAAGGTCTGGGGAGACGGCATGTCACAGGGTAACGACTTCGATACGGGACGACCGTCGGGCGCGGGGGCGGTGCCCGTGCCTCGGGTGCTCGACCGACGCCTCGTCCTCTCGGTGGTGGCGTGCGGCATCATGTCGTTTGCCGGCGTGGTGGTCGAGACGGCCATGAACGTGGCCTTCCCCGCGCTCATGGCGGAGTTCTCGATCGACACCGCCACCGTCCAGTGGATGACGACGGGCTACCTCGTGGTGCTCGCCGCCGTCATCCCCACGTCGGCCTTCCTGGGTCGCCGCTTCCCCACGCGTCGCCTCTTCGTCGCGGCTGCCCTGACCTTCCTCGTGGGCCTCCTGGTGTGTGCGGCCGCCCCGAGCTTCCCCGTCCTTCTCGTCGGCCGGCTCGTGCAGGGGCTGGGCACCGGCGTGGCCCTTCCGCTCATGTTCAACGTCATCATCGAGCAGACCCCCCACGAGCGCATGGGTCTCATGATGGGCGTGGGCTCGCTCGTGACCGCCTTGGCACCTGCCGTGGGGCCCTCGGTGGGTGGCCTCGTGATCGAGCTCTGGGGGTGGCGCATGGTCTTCGTCTGCCTCATGCCGCTGCTGGCCGTCGCGCTCGTCCTAGGACTTGCCACGCTTCGTCAGGCCGGCAGGCTCGATGCCTCGGTGCGCTTCGATGCCAGGGGAGAGGGACTCCTCGCGCTTCTCTTCTCGTCGTTCATCGTGGCGATCTCGCTGGGGACGAGCCAGGGCATCACGAGCCCGGTGGTGCTGGTCGCGGCGGTGCTGGCCGTCCTGTCCGCGCTCGGGTCCGTGCGTCACGCGCGTAGCGCCGAGGGGGCCATCCTCGACCTGCGGGTCTTCAGGAGCCGCGGCTTCTCCCTCGGCATCGCGGCCCTCATGCTGCTCCAGCTCGTGGTGCTGGCGTTGGGATACCTCATCCCCAACTACTCCCAGCTCGTCTGCGGCGAGGGGGCTGCCGTGGCGGGGAGCCTCATGCTCCCCGGGTGCCTGCTGGGTGCCCTGCTGGCACCGGTGAGCGGCCGCATCCTCGACACCTTCGGGGCGAGGCGGCCGATCCTTCTGGGGAACTGCCTCGTGGTCCTGGCCGTGGGGCTCATGCTGTGCTTCTCGCAGGTCCTCTCGACGCCCACCTTCATCGGGTTCTATGTCGTCTTCACCCTGGGTCAGGGCCTCACGGTGGGCAACACGATGACGAGCAGCCTCGCGACGCTCCCCGCCGCCCTCAAGGCCGACGGCAACGCCGTCGTCAACACGTCGCAGCAGCTGGCTGGTGCCATGGGGACGGCGATCGTGACGGGGATGGTCTCGTCGGCCCAGGCTGCGAGCGTGGGTGACGTCGCATCCGCCACGGTCTCGGGATGCTCGGCGGCCCTCGTGGTGCTTCTCGTCTGCGCGTGTGCGATGCTCGGCTGCTCCGTGGCCATGCTTGGGGGTCATGCGTCAGGGACCCATGCCTCCTGACCTGGGAACCCAGCGGGGATCATGGGTCCGACCTGCACGAACATGGGTCCTGTGGTGAGCGTCCGCGAGCGCGTCCGGGATCCCTCCCATGGGCTATCTTAGAGGGGAGAGAAACGTGCCGCGCGTGACCTCGCCCGGCATCACCTGAAAGGCTTCCCCATGGCATTCGTGCACCTCCACAACCATACCGACTACTCCATGCTCGACGGTGCCACCCGCATCCCCGCCATGGTCAAGCGTGCCGTCGACCTGGGGATGCCTGCCGTCGCCATCACCGACCATGGCTACATGTACGGCGTGCCCGACCTCGCGCTCGAGTGCGACAAGTACAACCACGCGCTGGCCGACTTCAAGCAGTGGTCGCACGACAAGGAGTGCTTCGAGAAGGGCCGTGAGCTCGAGGAGCCTCCCGCCGACGCCGCGGACGCCGGTGTCCATGACCACGTCCACGACCAGTGGGCCAGAGACGTCGCCGCCCATGAGGCGGGGGCGGACCTCGCCACCACCAAGCCGACCCCGCTCGTCAAGCCGATCATCGGCTGCGAGGTCTACTTCACGCCCGACTCGTCCCTCTCGCGTGACCGCAAGCCCGACCTCTACCACATGATCCTCATCGCCAAGAACATGGTTGGCTACGTCAACCTCATGCAGGTCGTCTCCGACGCCGCCACGCGCGGCTACTACTACAAGCCCCGTGTCACCCTCGAGATGCTCCAGGAGCACGCCGAGGGCCTCATCTGCAGCTCCGCCTGCGTGGCCGGCATCATCCCCAAGCGCCTGCTCGCAGACCAGCCCGACGAGGCGCTCAAGTGGGCCCGCACCTTCAAGGAGACCTTCGCCCCCGGCGACTTCTACATCGAGATTCAGGACCATGGCAACGTCTTCAACAACGGCAGCGTGACCGACCGCGCCCTCGACGAGCGGCTCGTCCAGGTCGCGAGCACCGTGGGCGTGAAGGTCATCGCGACCAACGACTTCCACTACCTCGTGCGCGAGGACGCCGCCACCCAGGACCTCATGATGTGCATCGGCATGGGCAAGCACCTCGACGACGAGAACCGCATGCGCATGGAGGGCACCGAGTACTACATGAAGACCGAGGAGGAGATGCGCGAGCTCTTCTCATGGATTCCCGAGGCATGTGACACCACGGTCGAGATCGCCGACAAGTGCGACGTCGAGCTCGAGTGGGGCAAGATCCTCCTGCCTGCCTACCCGCTGGACCCCGGCGAGACCAACGAGAGCCAGTTCAGGCGTGAGTGCATCGACGGCCTGGCCCGACGCTACGGTCCCGACTGGAAGAACGTCGAGGTCGCGGGCATAAACGTCGAGGAACGCTTCGAGTACGAGTATAAGATCATCTGCGACAAGGGCTTCGCCGCCTACTTCCTCATCGTCCAGGACTACGTGCGCTGGGCCAAGGAGAACGGCATCGGCGTGGGGCCTGGCCGCGGCAGCGCCGCCGGTGCCATCGTCGCCTACGCCATGGACATCACGAGCTTCGACCCCCTCGAGAACGGCCTCATGTTCGAGAGGTTCCTCTCGCCCCAGCGTACCGAGATGCCCGATATCGACATGGACTTCGACGACGAGCGAAGGCTCGAGGTCGTCGAGTACGTGCGCCAGCGCTATGGTGCCGACCACGTCACGCACGTCATCACCTACTCCACGATCAAGGCCAAGCAGGCCATCAACGATGCCAACCGCGTGCTCGACTTCCCCGTGTTCAAGGGCCAGCGCCTCTCCAAGATGATCTCGGGCGACCCGTCGGCCAAGCTCAGGTTCGCCCTCACCAAGACGGAGGGCCACGAGGACCAGTACAGCCCCGACTTCGCCGAGGCCTATGCCAAGGACCCCGACGACCATCGCATCATCGACGCGGCCCTCTCGATCGAGGGCCTCACCCGCGGCGAGGGCGTCCATGCCTGCGCCGTCCTCATCGCCCCCGGCCCGGTGCGCGAGCACGTGCCCACCAAGCTCGACACCAAGGGCGGCGTCGAGATCACGCAGTACGAGGGCCATACCGTGGCCGACATGGGCCTGCTCAAGATGGACTTCCTGGGCCTGCGTACCCTCACGGTCATCTCGAAGGCCCTCAAGAACATCCATGACAACACGGGTACCGACGTCGACGTCAACGCCGTCCCCTTCGACGACCCGGCCATCTACAAGCTCATGGGCGAAGGGCGGACGGCCGGCGTCTTCCAGGTCGAGTCCGCCGGCATGACGGCCACGATCAAGCAGATGAAGCCTACCGAGTACAAGCACATGGTCGCCCTCATCGCCCTCTACCGCCCTGGCCCCCTGGGTGCCGGCATGGTCGCCGACTACATCGACCGCATGAACGGCAAGAAGGAGGTCGTCTACTACGACGACCGCCTGGCCCCCATCCTGGAGGAGACCTACGGCACCATCGTCTACCAGGAACAGGTCATGCAGATCTCCATGAAGATGAGCGGCTTCTCGGCCGGCGAGTCCGACAAGGTCAGAAAGGCCGTGGCCAAGAAGAAGATCAAGCTCATGCAGGAGGTCGTCCAGCACTGGGACGACGGTACCGACGAGACGATGGAGGACCACTGGATGAACGGCGCCGTGCGCAACGGCTACAGCCGTGCCATCGCCGAGAAGATCTGGTCGGACGTCCTGAAGTTCGCCTCCTACGCTTTCAACAAGTCGCACTCCGCGGGCTATGCCATCCTCGTCATGCAGACGGCGTGGCTCAAGGCCCACTATCCGCACGAGTACATGGCGGCCGTCCTCACGAGCTACACCGGCAAGACCGAGAAGATCGTCCACTACGTCTCCGCGTGCCGTCACGAGGGCATCGCCATCCTGCCTCCTGACATCAACGAGTCCGGCACCGAGTTCACGGCCGTCCCCGAGGGCGTGCGCTTCGGCCTGGCCGGCATCCGTGGCGTGGGCGAGGGCGCGGCCGAGTGCATCCTGGCCGAGCGCGCGGCGGGCGGCCCCTTCAAGACCCTGCATGACTTCGTGGACCGGGTCGACGCCACCCAGGCCAACCGCCGCGTGGTCGAGGCCCTCATCAAGGCCGGCGCCTTCGACTCCACCGGCTACACCCGCATGCAGCTCACCGGGTTCGTCGACAAGAACAACCCCGAGAACATCATCGACTCCGCCACCAAGCGCCAGAAGGACCGTGCCGCCGGGCAGAGCTCGCTCTTCGACATGTTCGGGGACGTGGACGGGTCCGGCTTCGACGCCGAGGTCCCCGCCCCGAACGGCCAGGAGTGGGACCGTCACGTCAAGCTCGCCCAAGAGAAGGACGTGCTGGGTATCTACGTGTCCGACCACCCCCTGCGACCCTACGAGTACGCGCTCTCGAAGGCGCGCGACTGCTCGATCACGGAGCTCCTCGCCGGCCGCATGGCCGACGGTACGGCGCGCCACGACGAGTCGTCCTCCTGCTGGATCGCGGGCATGGTCTCGGGCCTTGCCAAGAAGACCACCAAGAAGGGCGACGCCATGGCGGTGCTCACCCTCGAGGACATGGAGGGCGAGATCACGGTCGTGGTCTTCCCCAAGACGTATCGCCAGTCCGCTTCGGCGCTCACGGGCGAGGTCGACGAGCAGGGCAACGCCACGGGAGACGTCTTCGTGCGCATCCTGGGGCGCATCGACCGCGGCGACCGCGGTGACCAGTTCATGGCACAGAAGGTGGAGCCGCTCCAGCTTGACGAGAGGACCAATCGGCCCAAGGTGCTCGAGGTTATGATTCCGAGCCACGACCTGTCGCGCTCGTTCATGGAACGTCTGCAGAGCGTGTTCAAGCAGTATCCTGGCCTGGACCACGTGGAGCTGCGCGTCGAGTCCGGGAGCGGCGGCACCATGCGCATGGAGATCCCCACCACCGTGGACGCCCACAACGTGGTGCTCTTCGCCGAGGTCACTGACCTTATCGGCAACGAGGGCAAGGCTGTCATCGCGTAGGGGGCTGCCATCCTGGCGACCTTCTGTCGCCCTTCTCGTCGAATATGTTACAATACAAGTAACACATGCGGACTCCGTGGAGCGTGCATCGCGGGGCGACGTTGTGGATACATAGCAACACGAGGATGCACGCCTCAGGCGTGCCGACAGAAGGAGCAGATATGTCCGACATCAAGTTCTGGCGCTGCAACCATTGCGGGAACCTCCTCTACACGTTGCACGACGGCGGTGTCAATCCGCTGTGCTGCGGCGAGAAGATGCAGCTTCTGGAGGCCAACTCGACCGACGCCGCCACCGAGAAGCACGTGCCGGTGGTCGAGCGCATCGCTGACGGCCATGCCCTCAAGGTCAGCGTGGGCTCCGTTGCCCACCCCATGACCGAGGAGCATCACATCGAGTGGATCGCCGTCGTCTCGGACGGCCGCGTCGACTTCGCGACCCTCGCTGCGGGCGACGAGCCCAGCGCCATCTTTGCTGGCGAGACCCACAAGTCGGGTACGGTCTACGCATACTGCAACCTCCACGGCCTCTGGAAGGCCGAGTTCTAGGAAGGCTCGTGGATGGCATCTGCCATCGGGCGACCCATGTGCGGACAGAGGGTGGGCGACGGGTCCTTGGCGACCGTCGCCCACCCTTCGCGTTAGGGTAGGAATCGCATACGATATGCAGACGTCAGCTCGACCAAGGGGAGCGCTCCATGAAGATAGCCATCTCGCAGATGAACGTCACGACCGGTGACCTCGGGTCCGTGAGCTCGCGCATGGTCGCCCAGGCCGATGCGGCCCGTGCCAAGGGTGCCGACCTGATCGTGTTCCCCTCGACCGTCCTCACGGGGAGCGTCGGCGGAGGGCCTGCTCGACTCCGACGCCTTCAGGGACGACCTCGCCCACACGCTCATGGACCTTGCCCAGCGCATGCAGCTCCCGGCACTCGTCCCCTTCGCCTACACCAACAGCGTCGCCTCATTCCACGAGGTCGCGCTCATGGTCAACGGTCAGGCCATGCCACTCCGCTCCGCGACCTACGCAGGCATGCTCGCACGCGAGAGGGACTTCGATGACGACGACCTGGCGCATGCCGCCGAGATGCCCGTCACCTTCGAGCTGGGGGACGCACGTGTGGGCGTCGCCTTCGACTACACCCAGCTCTCCGCCATCCCCCAGTCGCCAGACCATGTCGACGTCGTGGTCTACCTGCCCTCGGACCCCTTCGTCGCCGCTGATGAGCGCACCTCGGCGGCCGAGTCGGTCCATGACGGCTGCTACCTCCAGGATGCGTCCCGTTCAGGTTCCTGGCTCGTCGTCGTGAACCCTGTGGGCGGTTTCGACGACCTGGTCTACGTGGGTGCGAGCTTCGTGATGGCCCCCTGGGGCGAGCTCGCGTATGTGGCGCCTACCTGCGAGGAGTCCTTCTCGGTGGCCGAGCTCGACCTTGCGTCCGAAGGCCCGCTCGCAGCTGTCGTCGCCCCACCGCACACCGATGCCCGCCTCGTGCTCTGGCACGCGCTCTCCCTTGCCTTGGGTGACTTCGTCACCAAGTCGGGCCATGCGGACGTCTGCCTCCTGCTCGACGGCACCCTTGCCTCCTCGGTGTGCGCGACCCTGGCTGTCGACGCCCTGGGCCCGTGCCACGTCCATGGCCTGCTGGCGCCGCTCGCCGGCTCGGAGGCGCTCGCCGACGCCCGCACCCTCGCCTCGAACCTCCGTCTTGGCACGCACGAGGTCGATGGCGAGGTCCTCTCGGACGTCGCCTCGACGCTTGCTGGGGTCCCGGCAGGCTCGGCGGGGGCGGACCTCCGGCGCGACGTCGCCTTCGCGCGCCTCGCCGACCTCGCGCGGTCGACGGGTGGCCTGGTCATGGCCGACGTCGACAAGACGTCCGTCGCGCTCGGCCCCCTGCACCTGCCGACTGCGGCCTCCTTCGCCCCGATCGCTGACGTCTATCGCTCCGACGTCGCCGACATGGCCCGCATCCGTCAGACCGTCTCGCCGGTCTTCCCGCCCTCGGTCCTCACACGCATCGAGGTACCCGAGGGACTCCTCCCGGAAGGGGAACTCCCTGCCGAGCAACGTCTCGCGCGCATCGAGGCCATCTGCTACCTGCATGTGGAGCAGAACCTCTGCCTGGCCGAGCTCGGCGGTGACGCCTCTCGGCTCGAGCTCGCGCCTGCGGTCCTCGAGCGCATCCGCACCTCCGAGCTCGCCCGCAGGACGCTGCCTGTCTTTCCTGCCGTCTCAGAGTGCGCGTTCGACGTCAGGCGCTGGCCGGTGGGGCTTGCCTGGAGCGATGACGACCACCCGCTTCCCAAGGATGGTGACGCCGCCTCGCCCCATGGCTCCTCCATCGAGGCGATGCTCCAGGCCCTCCTCGGGTCCGACGAGCCCGCCATCGCCGACGAGGCGGACCTCCAGGACCAGGAGCGTGATGCCATGGGGTTCCTGCGTGACATCGCCGAGGGCGGTGGGCTCGACGCCTCCTCGGATGACATCTTCGGGACGGGCATGTTCTCCGACAACTGAGATGCTGCACGGCTGTGGTATCATAGAACGCATGTTCGTGAGCCGGGCTCTGGTCAGGAGGCGCATGTGGTCATCATCGGCATAGACCCAGGGCTGGCCAACACCGGATGGGGCGTCGTCGAGACCCGCGGCCCGGTATGCCGTGCGCGGGCCTATGGCTGCATAGAGACCTCGGCGGGCTCTCCGCTCAACGTGCGCCTCGGACATATCTTCACCGAGCTCTCTGCCGTGATCGAGCGCTACCATCCCACGGACGTCTCGGTCGAGGGCATCTACTTCGGTCAGAACACGAAGTCCGCCATCGCGACGGCCCATGCACGCGGGGCTGCCCTCGTTGCGTGCTCGGTCTGCGGCTGCGAGGTGGGGGAGTACACCCCCATGCAGATCAAGCAGGCGGTGGTCGGTACCGGCACGGCCGACAAGCGTCAGGTCACCTTCATGGTCCGTCAGGTGCTCGGCCTCGACCACGACCCCAAGCCCGACCACTGCGCGGATGCACTCGCCGCGGCGGTCTGCCATGCCCATCTCTCCCGCACCAAGGCCCTCTGTGAGCCTGCGTGCGAGGGCCACCTCTCGCCTTCGACCGTAAGGACCAGCGCATGATCGTCCAGCTCACCGGAACCCTCATCGAGGCAGCTCCCACCCATGTCGTCCTCGACGTGGCTGGCGTAGGCTACGAGCTCGGCATCTCGGCCACCACTGCCGCCGAGCTGCCTGCCGTCGGGGAGGCCGGCGTCACCCTGCTCGTGCGCATGCTCGTGCGCGAGGACGGCATCTCGCTCTACGGCTTCTCGTCCCGGGAGGAGCGGGCCCTCTTCGACAGGCTCTGCGCCATCGCCGGTGTCGGCCCCAAGCTTGCCCTCTCCGTGCTCTCGACATTCTCGCCTGCGGCACTCGCTAACGTGGTCGATGCCAAGGACGCCTCCCTCATGTCCAGCGTGCCCGGCGTGGGCCGCAAGAAGGCAGACCGTCTCATCCTCGAGCTCGAGGGCGTCTTCGCACAGGACGCCGACCTCGCTGCGCTCGTGGGCGCGCCGGTGCCCACGCGTGCCTCGGCGGCCTCGTCCGTCTCGGCCGACCCCGTGGCCGACGTGACGGCAGCACTCCTGTCCATGGGCTTCACCCAGCAGGAGGCCGACCTCGCCCTCGACGGCCACGAGGAGGCTGGCGCCACTGGGGTCTCGGGCATGCTGGCCTTCGCGCTGCACCGTCTGGGAGGTGGCGCCTGATGTGGGAGGCAGACACCTCTGACCTGTTCCCGTCTGCCGCGGGGGACCATCCCTCCCCGCGCAGCGTCACTGCCGAGCTCACCGAGGACGACCTCGAGGTCGACCGTACCCTCCGTCCGCAGACCCTCGACGAGTACTGCGGCCAGGCTCGCGTCTGCGAGAACCTCCGCGTGCTCATCGATGCTGCACGCTCCCGCAACGAGCCCCTCGACCATGTGATCTTCTCGGGTCCCCCGGGCCTGGGCAAGACCACGCTCGCCTCCGTCCTTGCCAACGAGATGGGCGCGAAGATCCATACCACGAGCGGCCCTGCCATCGAGCGTACCGGTGACCTCGCGGCCATCCTCACCAACCTCGAGCCCGGCGACGTCCTCTTCATCGATGAGATCCATCGTCTCAACCATGCGGTCGAGGAGGTCCTCTATCCGGCCATGGAGGACTTCGCCCTCGACATCGTCATCGGCAAGGGGCCTGCCGCCAGGTCCATCAGGCTCGACGTCCCTCGCTTCACCCTCGTGGGTGCCACCACGCGCACAGGCCTGCTCACCGGACCCCTGCGCGATCGCTTCGGGATCTCGTTCCGCCTCGACTACTACACCGAGGCCGAGCTCGCCCAGATCGTGCGGCGCTCTGCCGGCATCCTCGGGGTCGGCATCGATGACCAGGGCGCGGCTGAGATCGCGAGCCGGAGCCGCGGTACGCCGCGCCTTGCCAACCGCCTGCTCAAGCGCGTTCGCGACTACGCCCAGGTCCGTGCCGGGGGCAGCATAGACGTGGACGTCGCCCGCCAGGCACTCTCGTTCTTCGAGATCGACGAGATGGGTCTCGACTGGATGGACGTCAAGGTCCTCCGTGCCCTCACCACGACCTTCCGGGGGCGCCCCGTGGGCCTCACCACCATCGCGAGCGCGGTGGGCGAGGACCCGTCCACCCTCGAGGACGTCTACGAGCCCTACCTGATCCAGCGTGGTCTCATCATCCGCACGCCCCAAGGCCGGCAGGCCACACCTACGGCCTTCGAGCATCTCGGTCTCGAGCCTCCCGCCACGTCGTGAGGATGTGTCCCTAGAACCCTCGATGCAAAGCCCGTCACAACGGACTAGGATGGTGCCATGCTGCAACACGACTACATCGTCGACCTCATCCAGAACTTCGTCGCTGCGATCACCGCAGCCCTGAAGGGTGCCCTCATGCATGGCGACAAGCCGTCGCTTGAGGTGGCCGAGTCGAGCGTCGCGGAGCTCCTCGACCTCGACAGGGAGACGGCCTTCTCGCTGTCCCCTGGCTCGCTCGTCACGATGATGCAGCTGTCGGGCATCGGCGACTCCACGGCTGGCTATGTCTCATATGCGCTCCGTCGCATCGGGGATGCCTATGCCAAGGACGGCGAGTCCGACGTCGCCGCCGTGAGACGCGCGCAGTCAAATGCCATCGCAGACGCCTTCGGCTGCCCCAGGGGGCAGGTACCCAAGGAGTTTCAGGGGATGGAACAGGACATCCAGGACGAACAGGGACAGGAGTAGGGATGCTATCTGATATCGAGATCGCACAGGCCGCAAGCCCCAAGCCTATCGAGGAGGTGGCCTCCGAGCTCGGCATCGAGCCCGAGGACCTCATCCCCTACGGCCACGACAAGGCCAAGGTAGACATCTCCGTGCTGCGGCCGGGCGATGCCCATGCAGCCAAGCTGGTGCTCGTGACGGCCATCAACCCCACGCCTGCGGGCGAGGGCAAGACCACCACGACCATCGGGCTGGCCGATGCCATGCGCCGTCTGGGCACCAGCTCCGTCTGCGCCCTGCGCGAGCCTAGCCTGGGACCCGTCTTCGGCATCAAGGGCGGCGCTGCCGGTGGCGGCTATGCCCAGGTTGTCCCCATGGAGGACATCAACCTCCACTTCACCGGTGACTTCCATGCCATCGGTGCCGCCAACAACCTGCTCGCTGCCCTCATCGACAATCACATCAAGCAAGGTAACGAGCTCAACATCGACCCCCGTCGCATCACCTGGCACCGCTGCGTCGACATGAACGACCGCCAGCTCAGGCACGTCGTCGACGGGCTGGGCGGCGTGGCTGACGGCACCCCGCGCGAGGACTCCTATGACATCACCGTGGCCTCCGAGGTCATGGCGGTGCTCTGCCTTGCCAACTCGATCGCAGACCTCAAGGAGCGTCTGGGCCGCATCGTCGTGGGCTATACGTACGACAAGAAGCCCGTGGTGGCCTCGCAGCTCAAGGCCCAGGGTGCCATGGCCGCCCTCCTCAAGGACGCCCTGAAGCCCAACCTCGTCCAGACCCTCGAGCACACCCCTGCCTTCGTCCACGGCGGTCCCTTCGCCAACATCGCGCACGGCTGCAACTCCGTCATGGCCACCCGCATGGCCATGCACTACGGCGACGTCTGCGTCACGGAGGCCGGCTTCGGCGCCGACCTCGGTGCCGAGAAGTTCCTCGACATCAAGTGCCGTATGGCGGGCCTGCGTCCTGACGCCGTGGTCGTCGTGGCCACGGTGCGTGCGCTCAAGTACAACGGCGGCGTGGCGAAGGCGGACCTCGGCGAGGAGAACCTCGACGCCCTCCGTGCCGGCATGCCCAACCTGCTCCGTCACGTCTCCAACATGCGTGACGTCTACGGCCTGCCCTGCGTGGTCGCGCTCAATCGCTTCCCCACGGACACCGAGGCCGAGCTCAAGCTTGTCGAGAACCAGTGCGCCAAGCTTGGCGTCAACGTCTGCCTCTCCGAGGTCTGGGCCAAGGGCGGGGAAGGTGGCGAGGACCTCGCCCGTGAGGTGCTCCGTCTCATGGACGAGCCCAACCACTTCGACTTCTCGTATGCCACGGGAACCCCCATCGACGTCGCCATAGAGACCGTCGCCAAGCGCATCTACCATGCGGACGGTGTCGACTTCACGCCTGCGGCCGCCAAGCAGCTGGCCACGCTCAAGGCTGACGGCTTCGGCGAGCTCCCTGTCTGCATCGCCAAGACCCAGTACTCGTTCACGGACGACCAGCACAAGCTCGGCGCGCCCGAGGGGTTCCGCATCACGGTCCGCGACATCCACGTGGCGGCGGGTGCCGGCTTCGTGGTCGCGATCACGGGTGCCATCATGACGATGCCAGGTCTGCCCAAGCACCCTGCTGCCGAGAACATCGACGTCACCGATGACGGTAGGATCTGCGGCCTGTTCTGATCCTCTCATCGGCAAACGGTATGGGTCAGATTCCTGATATGGGGTGCCAGATGGTATGGCACCCCATATCTTGTGCACATGTGTCCGTGTCCTGTGCCGCTTTGACCGCCCGTCCATTTTTTGGGGCCATTCGGCCGAACGTGGGGTACACTAGGCCACGTGGCCAGTTGGTCACATGTTCCGCGCGCAAGCGCACTGGTTTTGTCCTGAGGGACAAACGAAAGAAAGGCACGTCATGGCTCAGGGTACTGTTAAGTGGTTCAATCCGGACAAGGGCTACGGCTTCATCTCTCGCGAGGATGGCGACGACCTGTTCGTCCATTACTCCGAGATTCAGATGGACGGCTTCAAGACGCTGGACGAGGGCCAGGCTGTCGAGTTTGACATCACCACCGGTCAGAACGGCAAGCTCCAGGCTTCCAACGTTCGCAAGGCTCAGTAAGTAGTCCTACTTACATAGGCTCGAACACGGAAGGGACGCCTGCGGGCGCCCCTTCCTTTATGCGTCGATTCCAACCTGCTCCCATCGATACTCGCATCTCGGCACCTTTCTGGGGTGGCAAAGGTGCCGGGATGCGAGTATCGACATCTGGTGGCGACGGGGCGGTCAGCGTTCCCGGTCGAGCCTGCCTGCAGGCGTGGTGTTGCCTTGTGCACCTTGGTATGCAAAGGTTGATGGCATCGGGATGGGGCGGCAGGAAGGACACATTCGGGATGGTCATCGCGTTCGTCATGGATGATGTGGGGACGTCCACCAACGGCACCGCCATCACGGCCCGGCGCTATGCGCAGGCGCTTCGGGCGCAGGGCCACGAGGTCCGCATCGTCGCCCATGGGGCTACGGGCCCGTATGGGTATCCACTCGAGGAGCGTCACATCCCCGTGGTGAGTGCTGTCTCGGCCCGCCAGTCCTTCCTCTTCGCAAGACCCGACAACGAAGTGTTCGACCGCGCCTTCGCAGGGGTGGACATCATCCATGTGTTCCTGCCGTTCAAGTTGGGCGGGGCGGCCGTCTCCTATGCCCGCGCCCACGGCATCCCGGTCTCGGCAGCCTTCCACCTCCAGCCCGAGAACGTCACCTACAACGCGTGGCTTGGCGGCTCAAGTGCCGTCTGCAGCCTCATCTACAGGCTCTTTCGTCGCTGGCTCTATGACGGTGTCCGCCACGTGCACTGCCCCTCGGCCATGATCGCCGCACAGCTTCGTGACCATGGCTATACCAACGAGCTCCATGTGATCTCGAACGGGGTTCCCAAGGAATACCATCCGGCGCCGGCCACCCATCCCTTCGAGGACGGGTACTTCCACATCCTCACCGTGGGGCGTCTCGCCCCCGAGAAGGACCAGGCTACGCTCGTACGTGCCGTCGCCCTCTCGCGTCATGCCGACCGCATCATGCTCCATGTGGCGGGCTCCGGCGCCCTGCGCCCCCATCTCAGGCGCTTGGGGGCCAAGCTTCCCAATGGGATCGACATCGCCTTCCACGAGCCGGATGACCTCATCGAGCTCATCCGCTCGTGCGACCTCTACGTCCACTCCGCCAAGGCGGACATCGAGGCCATCTCGTGCATGGAGGCCTTCTCGTGCGGCGTGGTCCCGGTGATCGCGACCTCGCCCCGGTCCGCCACGAGCCAGTTCGCGCTCATGCCCGAGAGCCTCTATCCCGTGGGTGACGAGCAGGCGCTCGCGGATCGCATCGACTGGTGGCTCGAGCACCCGGAGGCTCGTGCCCAGGCATCGGTCGAGTACGTGGCCGAGGGAGACCGCTATCGCATCTCGGCCTGCGTCGGGCGCTTCGTCGACATGGAGCGAGAGGCGATCGATGACGACCTGGTGGGCTACGGCAGGCAGTCCGAGGTCGGAAGGGCGCGTGTCCCGGCCGTCAGCGGAGGCGGCACCGAAGATGGCCTGCGCTGAGGTCGATGCGCCCACATCCCATCCGTCGGCCCGATCACGTCTCTACCGGTGTGCCGTGGCGGTGCTACGGCCATGGTGCCGTCTCTGGTATGGCATGCGCATACGCCTGCCCCAAGGTGGCATGCCGGACGTCTCGGGTGCGGTCGTGGTCTGCAACCATGTGGCCGTGCTCGACTGTGCCATGCTCTCCTGTGCCTGCGCGCCGGCTCAGCTGACGTTCCTCTCGGAGGCTGGTAACGCTCGTGGCCTCATCGGCCTCCTCACGCGGGCCTTGGGCTGCGTCTTCGTGGACACCGAGCACGGCCTTGCGGGGTCGCGTCGCATGTTCGACCGCCTGCGCGAGACGATTCTTGCTGGTGGGACGGTGGCGGTCTATCCCGAGGGTGTGCGCGAGCAATGGAGGTGCGGCCTCGCGACCTTCCGCGAGGGGGCCTTCCGCCTCGCACAGATGTGCAACGCGGCGGTCCTGCCGGTCGTCATCGCGCAGACGCCGGTCCACCATGGCCTCTGCCGCATCATGGGCGGACGGCCTGGGCTCGAGGTGCGTGTGGGCGAGTTGGTGCATGCCGGTGCTGGAAGGACGGGTGAGGTCATCGCCGACCTGCAACATGAGGTCACCGAGCAGATGGAGTCCTTGCTTGCATAGGTCGTGGCCATTCGGTCGCGGGAAGGCATGTCTGGGGGCTCTTCGGCCGAACGTGGGGTACACTATGGAACATGGCCGTAAGGCCATACATCTCGCGCGCAAGCGCATAGGTCTTGTCCCGAGGGACAAACGAACGAAGGGCACGTCATGGCTAAGGGTACCGTCAAGTGGTTCAATCCGGACAAGGGCTACGGCTTCATCTCTCGCGAGGATGGCGACGATCTGTTCGTCCATTACTCTGAGATCCAGACGGAGGGCTTCAAGACGCTGGACGAGGGCCAGGCTGTCGAGTTTGACATCACCACCGGTCAGAACGGCAAGCTTCAGGCTTCCAACGTCCGCAAGCTTTCGTAAGTAGTCTTTACTTACATAGGCTCAGACAGAGGAGGGGCACCCGCGGGTGCCCCTCCTCTTGCGTACGTTGCGATGATGTCCCGCTGATGGCAATGGCCGATGCCCATCATGCTGGTTCGTGCATGGCTCGTTATGCCACGAGCATCGCAAGCGTGCCGCCCACGATGAGGGCGAGCCCCACCGCGGCCTTGCGGCTGAGCCGCTCATGGAAGACGACGTACGAGAAGGCGATCGTGACGAGGATCGAGAGCTTGTCGATGGGCACGACCACGCTTGCCAGGCCGTCCTGCAGCGCCTTGTAGTAGCACAGCCACGAGGCACCGGTCGCAAGCCCCGAGAGGCAGATGAAGCCCAGCTCGTTCCTCTCGACGGTCCTGACCTGCCCCTGCTTGCCGGTGGCGAAGACCATGACCCAGCTCATCACCAGTACCACGCAGGTGCGGATGGCCGTGCCCAGGTTCGATTCGACGCCCTCGATGCCCACCTTGCCGAGAATGGCGGTCAGGGCCGCGAAGACGGCTGACCCCGCGGCGAAGAGGAGCCACGAGCTGCCATGGGCCCTCTCGACGGGCCCGGCGGCACCCGCGGCGTCGGGCTTGCGTTGGATCATGAGGTAGGTGCCGATGCCGATGGCCACCACCGCGACGCCCTTCACGGGGGTGATGGGCTCGCCGAGGAAGATGAAGGCCAGGATGATGGTGAGGACGGTCGAGGCCTTGTCGACGGGCACGACCTTGTTCACGTCGCCGATCTGGAGGGCATGGAAGTAGCAGAGCCACGAGGCGCCGGTCGCAAGCCCCGACAGGATGAGGAAGAGCCAGGTATGCGGTGTGATCTGGCCGATGGTGCCGGCGGAGCCCACGATGGCCACCATGAGCCACGAGAAGACGAGCACCACGATGGTCCGGATGGCAGTGGCCACGGTGGAGTCCGTGTGCTTGATGCCGAGCTTGGCGAGGATCGCCGTGATGCCGGCGAACAGGGCGCTACCGAACGCGAACAGGACCCACATGAGGAGGCCTCCGATGGACGGGCGAGGTGCCAGGTTTCCATCCATGGTAGTGCACACGGGCGGCAGGGATGCCACCGGTGGCCGCTGACCGTTCTGGGTCGCGTTTCCTAGAACAGGTCGCGCCAGTCCTCGAGCCAGGCATCGGCTAGGTCGATGAGCTCGGCCTCGTCCTGGGTGGGATCGTTCGACCGCACGGCCACGGCATACATGCCGACGCTCTGGGCCGAGGCTATGCCGGGCGCGATGTCCTCGAAGACGATGCAGCGCTGGGGGGCGACACATATGCGCCGTGCCGCCTCGAGGTAGATGTCGGGGTGGTGCTTTGATCGCTTGACCTCGGCCCCGTGCACGCGCGCGTCGAACAGGCCGTCGATGTCCACGCGCGGCATGAGCGAGTCGAGGACGTCGGCCGAGTTGGTGGTGGCGAGCGCACAGGGGATGCCGAGCTTGTGCAGGGCCCTCAGGTAGCGCTCTGCCCCGGCCCTGAGCTCGACCTTCTCGGCGTAGAGGCCCGATGCCATGTCGTTCCACTCGGAGCAGATGTCATCGACCGTCTCGTCGAGCCCGAAGCGGTCGATGATGAAGCGCGCACCATCGGCAAAGCCCAGCGTCGCGAGCTCGACGGTGACGTCGGGCGTGTAGGTGAGCCGGCGCCTGGCCATGAAGTCGTGGTCCACCTGGTTCCAGATGTCGCCCGAGTAGGCAAGGGTCCCGTCGAAGTCGAAGATGGCGCCATCGAAGGAGGGCGGCCAGAGCTCGGGTCGGCGATGTGCGGATGCGCGCGAAGGTGTCATGGGCCTCCAAGGGTCGGGGTGCGGTCACATGGTCGAGTCTACCCCCTTCGTGCCCCCTTGGTCGCTCCGTGCGCCCTCGTCTGAGGCCGTGGGGATGAGGGGCCCTGTCCCCGTCGTCCTTCGGCAAGGTGAAGCCCCTGTGACCTCACCAAAATAGCCCTACTCTGGTAGCATTAAACGGCCCTATGAGGGTATAGTGCTAACGGCGCGCCCCACGGCACGCCAGGCATCCGATCGATCGGCTTCTCGCGCGGACCCGTCCGCGCCCACGTTAGGGGATCACATGCTCCAGATCACAGACCTCACGTATACGGTCAAGCCCGGCGAGGGCTCCTATGACGACCATGACCACCAGATCATCCGTGGTCTTACCAGCACCATCGACACGGGCAGGCTCGTGGTGGTGACCGGGCCCAACGGGGGCGGCAAGTCCACCACCGCTAAGCTCGTCATGGGCATCGAGCAGCCGACCTCGGGCACCATCACCTTCGACGGCACCGACATCACGCACCTGCCTGTGGACGAGCGCGCACGCCTCGGCATCGGCTACGGCTTCCAGCAGCCGGCCAAGTTCACCGGCATGAAGGTCGGCAAGCTCATCCGCCTCGCCTCTGGCGAGAAGCTCACGGCTGCCTCGTGCAACAGGTACCTCATGAGCGTCGGGCTGTGCTCCGCCGACTACCTCAACCGTGACGTCGACAAGTCGCTCTCGGGCGGCGAGCTCAAGCGCATCGAGATCGCCACGGTCCTGGCCAGGAACCCCAAGCTCGCCATCTTCGACGAGCCCGAGGCCGGCATCGACCTCTGGAGCTTCGAGCGCCTCTGCGAGACGTTCCGTGAGCTCCACGAGTCGCAGCCCGACCATACCATCGTGATCATCTCGCACCAGGAGCGCATCATGCAGCTCGCCGACGAGATCATGGTCATCGAGGACGGCCGGGTGCTTCGCCAGGGTCCACGCGACCAGATCCTGCCCACGCTCGGCTTCGATGCCAACGCGATGCCGGGATGCGCCTTCACGCGTGAGAAGAACGTCAACTTCGATGCGGCTGCCAGGGCTGCCGCTGCCGCGGCGTCCGCAGACGCCAGCAAGGAGTAACCATGGATTCCACGCCCACGCTCATAGCCCCTGCACCCGAGTCAGCCGCTGCCGGCGAGAGGGACACGGTCGTCAAGCAGGCTGACCTCGACGCCATCAGCAAGGAGATGCTCGGTGTCATCGCCGACATGCACGGCGAGACTCCCGGCGCGGTCAACATCCGCGCGAACGGCTGCCTCGCGGCGCGCACCAACTCCGACAACATCCGCATCGAGTCCAAGAAGGACAAGCCCGGCATCGACATCATCGTCGCCCCGCATACCAAGGGCGAGCAGGTGCACATCCCGGTGGTCCTCACCGAGACCGGCGAGAACGACGTGGTCTACAACGACTTCTACATCGGCGAGGGTGCCGACGTCTACATCGTGGCCGGCTGCGGCATCCACAACGATGGCGACTGCGCGAGCGAGCACGACGGCATCCACACGTTCTACCTCGAGCCTAACTCCCACGTGGTCTATGTCGAGAAGCACTACGGGGAGGGCGAGGGCACGGGCGAGCGGATCCTCAACCCCACGACCGAGGTCCACATGAAGGAGGGCTCCTCGATCGAGATGGAGATGGACCAGATCGAGGGCGTCTCCTCAACGGTCCGTACCACCAGGGGCGAGCTCGCCGACGACTGCCGCCTGCTCGTGGTCGAGAAGCTCATGACCCATGGTCACCAGACGGCCGAGAGCGACCTCGACTTCGTGATGAACGGCGACAACTCCAGCGTGCGTGTCGTGTCGCGCTCGGTTGCCAAGGACGAGAGCTCGCAGCTCTTCCAACCGGTCGTCACGGGCAAGGCTTCCTGCCGTGGGCATGTCCAGTGCGATGCCATCATCATGGACCATGCTCAGGTCAAGAGCGTCCCTGCCATCGATGCCCGTTCCACCGAGGCCCAGCTCGTGCACGAGGCCGCCATCGGCAAGATCGCCGGTGACGCCATCGTGAAGCTCGAGACCCTGGGGCTCACCGAGGCCCAGGCCGAGGAGCAGATCCTCGAGGACTTCCTGAGCTGATCGGCCCGCCCTCCAGACCCATCTTGGATGTGGCAAGACAAGGGGAGGCCCTCGCCGGGGCCTCCCCTTGTCTTGCGCTTGCATGCCTTAGCTCTCGTTGGCCTTCTGCACCAGACGCCGCGCCAAGGCCTCGGGGAAGATCCCACGCGAGTTGTTGATGAGCGACGAGAGGCTCGCGTCCAGCGCGCTGTCCTCCATCATCCTTACCGTGGCGGCATCGGCGTGCGTATCTCCTGCCTGTCCCTTCGCCACGCGGCGTACGAGTCCTGCGATGTGGCTGGCGAGCGCCGAGGTGCCCTCGAGCTCGACGAGGGTCGACTCCATGGAGTACGTCCCTGGGGCGGGCGCGGCAGCCTCGGGGACGGAGCGTCCCATGAGGGCCTCGAAGGCCTCCTGGCTGGGAAGCCCCTCGGGCTTGGCGTACCAGGTGCCGGGACCCTCCACCTGCCATTCCTCGGCCGTGACGGCATCTCCCGCCACCTCGAGCGTGGCGGTGAGGTCGGTGTCGTGCGCGGAGTGGCCCACGCAGATGTGGTAGGTGCCGCCGGGGATGCGCCATCCCTCCTCGGTCCAGATCGAGAAGGCCTCGCTGTCGAGCGGAATCGTGACGCGCGCGAGCTCGTAGGGGGCAAGTGGTACCTTCGACCAGCCCACGAGCACGCGCGCCGGTCGATAGGGGCCGCCTGTCGGCGGCTCGGCATAGACCTGGACGAGGCAGGAGCCGATGTCGCTGCCGGCGTTCCTCACCGACACGGAGACATGGTCCGTCGTGACCTCGAGGTCGGACATGACGAAGCTCGTGTATGCGAGGCCATGCCCGAAGGGCCAGCGTACGGCCACGTCAGCCGTCTCGTAGTAGCGATAGCCCACATAGAGGCCCTCGCGATAGCTTGCGGTGCGGTGCGGTTTGCCGAAGCACTCCGAGCTCGGGACGTCCGCGTAGCCCATAGGCCAGCTCTCGGCGAGATGCCCCGAAGGTGATACGTATCCCGAGAGGATGCGATAGAGGGCCTCCCCACCCTCCTGGCCGGGAAGTCCCGCCCAGAGGATGGCGGCCACGTCATCGGCCCAGGGGCATTCGACGGCCGACCCCGAGAAGAGCACGACCACCGTATGGGGGTTCTCGGCGGCGACGGCGGCGAGCATGCGCTCCTGGCCGGCCGGGAGCTTGAGGTCCTCGCGGTCGAACCCCTCGGACTCGAGGCTCGCGGGGACACCCACGCACACGACGCAGACCTCGGCCTTCCGTGCCAGCGTGGCCGCCTCGTCCACCAGCTCGTCCGTGGTGCTCCCGTCCTCGAGGCATCCCCGTGCGAAGTCCCATCGGGGGCTTGCGCCGAGCAGGCTCGAGAGATGCGTCGCGTTGACGTGGCTCGACCCGGACCCCTGGTAGCGGGGGTTCTGGGCCATGTCGCCGAAGAGGGCCACGCGGCATCCCGAGGCAAGTGGGAGGGTCCCGTCGTTCGCGAGCAGCACGCAGGACTGCTCGGCCGCCTCGCGTGCGAGGTCGTCATGTTCCTCTGACGAGAAGGACGCCTGCTCGGGTTGGCTCGGGTCGTGGTGCTCCGCATGGCGGAGCGCCAACGTGATGACACGGCCGGCCGCGCGCTCCACGTCGGACGAGGCTATGGCCCCCGACCTCAGGGCTGCCTTGAGCTGGGACACATGATGCGGGGCAGGTCCCGGCATCGCGAGGTCCAGGCCGGCCTTCAGGGCGGTGACGCGGTCGTGCGTTCCGCCCCAGTCGCTCATGACCAGCCCCTCGAATCCCCACTCGTGGCGGAGGGTCTGGTCGAGCAGCTCGGCGTTGTCGCTCGAGTGGGTGCCGTTGACCAGGTTATACGAGCTCATGAGGCACTCGGGGTGGCTCTCGCGCACCACGATCTCGAACGCGCGCAGGTAGAGCTCATGGAGCGTCCGCTCGTCCAGGACGCTGTCGGACGAGAACCGCTTGTACTCCTGGGAGTTCGCCGCGAAGTGCTTGACGCAGGCGCCCGTCCCCGTGGACTGCAGGCCACGTATCCAGGCCGCACCCATGCGCCCGGCCAGGAGCGGGTCCTCCGAGTAGTACTCGAAGCTCCTGCCGCCCAAGGGGTTGCGCTTGATGTTGACACCGGGCCCCAGCACCACGTCGACGCCCGCGGCACGCGCCTCCTCGCCCACGGCCTCGCCGATGCGGGTCATGAGGGCCTCGTCCCAGGTCGCCGCGCAGGTGGCAGGGGAGGGGAAGCAGGTGGCGGGAATCGAGTCGTTGAGGCCCTTGGAACCCGGGGCCTGATAGCGAAGGCCGCTCGGGCCGTCGGTGAGGATGGCACCGGGGACGCCCGACCGTGGGACGGGCTTGGTGGTCCAGGGGCCTCCGCCTGCCAGGAGCTCGAGTCGGTTGGTCCGACCCATACTGCTCGCGATCTCGGCCGCCTCGGGGCAGATTCCCTGCTCGGAGGCATCGCCTTGCTGTCCTGACTGCGTCTGGGCCATGACGTTTCCCCTCTCGTCGGCGCTTTCCTCCAAGCTTACCAATCGGTGCCGTGCGACGGCTGAACAGCTCCTGACATCACAGGCGCTCCAAGTGTCCCTGGCCTTTCGTGGGCCTCGCTTCTGCGGTAGGCTAGGTGGCGTCGAACACGCAGCGTACGCACAAGGAGACAGACCATGGCCCAGACGCCTGATGACGCCCTACTCAAGCAGCAGATAGACACCTATGTGGACAAGGTCTGGCCGGACGTCGTGGCCGACGTCGCCACGCTCGTCGCCATCCCCTCCGTGGAGGATCCCTCGACCGTCGAGGACGGCAAGCCCTGGGGCGCGGGCCCCAACGCCGCCCTCGTCGCGGCGGAGGGAATCGCCGCACGCCTGGGCCTGGACGTCCATGACTGCGAAGGCCGTCTGGGCTATGCCGACCTTCCCGGCAGGTCGGAGAAGCAGGTCGCGACCATCGCGCACACCGACATCGTCCCTGTGGGCACCGGCTGGCACCAGGACCCCTACACCCTCACGCGCAAGGACGGCTACCTCATCGGGCGCGGCGTGCAGGATGACAAGGGCCCCTGCGTGTTGTCGTTCTATGCAGCCAGGTTCTTCCTTGATGCCGGTGAGGAGCTGCCCTACACGCTACGCTGCATCATCGGCAACAACGAGGAGACGCGCATGGGCGACGTCGACTACTACCTCGAGCGCTATCCGCAGCCCGAGTTCCTCTTCACGCCCGATGCCGACTTCCCTGTCTGCTGCGGCGAGAAGGGCGGCTTCTCGGCGACCATCACGTCCGCCGACCTCACGGGTGGCGTCATCGTCGACTTCGACGGCGGCACCGTGGGCAATGCCATCCCCCGGGTCGCCACCGTGCGCGTGCGCGCTGACGCGTCGACGCTTGCCGCGGCACCTGACATCGACATCGAACCTGCGGGTGAGGGGCTGGCAAAGCTCGTGGCCCATGGTATCGGGGGTCATGCCTCGATGCCCGCCGGCACCAGGAACGCCATCGGCATGCTCGTGGAGTATCTCCTGGCCAACGGCCTGTGCTCGCCAGCCGAGCGTGACTTCCTCGAGCTCGAGCACCTCGTCTTCGCCTCGACGGACGGCTCCACCCTGGGCATAGCGGCCACGGACGACGTCTTCGAGCCCCTGACCTGCATCGGCGGCACCATCCGCACCGAGGGCGGCCACCTCGTGCAGACCATCGACGCGCGCTATCCCAAGTCGACCACCGCTGAGGCGATCGGCAGGCAGGTCACGGCCGTATGCGCCGAGCATGCCTCGACGCTGGCCGTGGACCGCGAGATGGTACCGTTCTACGTCGACCCTGACGGTCGCGAGATACAGACGCTGCTTGCCTGCTGGGAGGAGTACACGGGCCGCACGGGCGCGCCCTTCACCATCGGTGGCGGCACCTACGCACGCCACTTCAGGAACGCCGCGAGCTTCGGCCCGGCTGACGAGGACGAGGTGAAGCCCGACTGGGTCGGCTCCGAGCATGGTCCCGACGAGGGAATCTCTGAGGAGCGCCTACGGCAGTCGCTGAAGATCTACATCCTGGCCATCGCCCGGCTCATGCGCATCGACTTCTGAGGCCGCTGCCTAGCGGTCCGGCTCGGTCTCGATCGAGCGCATGATGTCGACCATCACGTCATCGCCGGTGAGCGCACCCAGCAACGTCGCGAAGTTGCGCGCCACCGGGAAGACCTCGGCATCGGTCGCCGCCTCCGCGCAGGTCACCAATGCGTCGCTGACCTCGCGTGTCGGGGCGAGCGGAATCTCATGGGCCACGAGGACCTTGTCCGTCTCGGTCGTGTCGTCCGTGACCTGCGCGGGCCCGGAGCCCGTGGAGACCTCGAGCGTCCTCAGCTCCATCGCTGCCATGGCCCTGCAGCTCGACGAGAAGCCCAGGCTCTTGCGGTAGCAGGCGCCTGCGGCAAGGATGTTGCCGGCATGCCACTCCATGAAGGCCAGCCGGTAGTAGCCCACCCCGAGGCTCTCGGGGTCGTGCGCCAGCCTGAGCATGTCCATGAGCACGTGGGTCGCCTCGTCCCATTGCTCGAGGTTCTCGTGTGCACGGGCCGCCCTGAGGTAGCCGCGGGCATCGAGGGGTGCCACCTGCATGGCGCGCTCGGCGTGCTCGAGGGCCCCCTGTGCATCCTCCTGGAGGATGCACGCGCTCGAGAGGAGCAGGTGCGCCTCGAGGTAGGCGTCTGGCACGAGGTTGACCTGCTCTCCCTCCTTCGCGAGGAGCTTGTTGTAGAGGGCGCGCGACACGTAGCTCGAGAAGTAGCGCCAGGTGGTGGTGCCGTCGTCCTCGTAGAGGCCGAAGGAGTCGATCGGGTCGAGCGCGTCGGCGAGGAGGCGCGAGGCCGTGCTGGCATCATGGGCCTCGAGCAGGTCGCTCGCGCGCTCGATGGCATGCGAGAGCTCGTCGCCGCTCACGAACTCGCGCTCGACGTCGAGGGCGTCGTGCTCGTCCAAGGTCCCGTCGATGAGGCCTGTCACGGTGCGTCGCGCCGCATACGCGACCGTAGGGTCGGGGTCTCCCTGTGTGAGGTCGAGGATCATGCGGACGTTCTTCTCGGTGGACTCGGAAAGGTTGCGAGCGATGGCATCCGCCATGTGCTCGCGACGGGCCTCCTCGTGTATCGCGAGGTCAGAGACGCGGTCAGCGTGGAGTACCTCAGCCGGCATGCCGGTCAGGCGGCGGTCCGACAGGTCGACCGACTCGTAGCGGCGGGCCGGGCAGAAGCGCTCGTCGTCGAGCGAGAAGCCTTGGACGATGGGGGTGAGCACGCCTCCGACCAGGTCTACCGTGGCGTCGAACGAGGCGTAGGCGGCCTGTGGGTCTGCGAGGTCTCCGAGGTCGATACGACGGAAACGCCTCCGGTCGAAGCATACGGAGTAGTAGCAGCGGTGCGTCGACCCGTTGTCGAGGATTCCGGCCACATGGACGGTGTCGACGCGCTCGGAGCAGCGGAAGGCATGGGCGGCCACGAGGATGCCGACCCGGAGGGCATAGTCGCTCGCGAGCTGGCGGCGCATGGTGGAGGTGGTGGGGATGACGCGGCCGAGCTCGCCTGACCAGACGCTGGTGGGGAAGGCCTCGGCAGGGGTGACGTCGACCTCGAACGCCGCGCGTCGCTCGGCCACGTTCAGGCGGAAGTCCGTCGCGAGGCGGTAGGGGAGGCGGAACGACTCGACGCCCACGGCGAGCGCCTGGCGGACGCTCCACTCGCCGAGCTGGTTGACCTCGGGCGGCCTGCCGATGGGGGAGTCCTCGGGAGGGAGCTGGGCGGTGACCGACGACTCGATGCGCGCCGCGACCTCGTAGCACTCCTCTATGCTGGCGTGTGCCGGGTCATCTACGCAGAGTGCGGCGAAGAGGGTCGCGTTGAGGGCGGCCTCGATCGAGACCACGCGGACCTTCGCGAGGTAGGGAAACGACTCCTCCTCGATGCGGAGGTAGAACAGGCCACTCCGATGGGGACGCACCACGTCGATGGCGGGAAGGTCGACGTCCTTCGAGAAGAGGCCGGCCTCCTCGAGCGTCCGCGCGAGATAGCTCTCGAGTCCGCAGGGCGCGAGCTCGGGGACCTCGGGGTGGGCCGTGAGGCCGGAGGCATGGGCCTCGCGCGTGCGGATGTCACCGACGACGAGCTTGAGGTCGGCGATGGGGTCCGCCGAGTCGAGGAGCTGGGACGAGAGCGCGTCGAGGTCGAACCTCGAGGTGGCGGGGGCGGCTGGCTGCTGCGTCTGCCGGGGTGCCAGCCCCTGGGTCTGCGCGCCGGCTGCTGGTTCGGGCGCTGCGGGCGACGTGGGTGCGGCAGGCGCCGCGGCGTCGGCGTGGCGTGCGGCCTGCGTGGCGGCGAGCGTCGACGAGGGGGGCACGGGCAGGCCCGTATCGGCGTGGGGACCTACCGGCTTGCCGATCCTTCTCGCCAATGCCGTGGCGAGCGCCCAGACCGCGAGCGGGCAGCCGACGAGCATGAGGAAGAGGCCCACGGACGTCGGTGCCCCTACGGCCGCGTCGACGAGGAGGAGTGCCGCCGAGAGGAGCACGCACAGGAGGGCCGAGCAGGCCAGGTGGAGGGCGTGGCGGTGCGGGGAGACGCCGCAGGGGGAAGCCTCGCCGTCTGCGGCGGGGTGCTGCTCCGTGCCTGCGGGCATGTCGTTCTTCTCGGCGTCGTCCATGCTTCCTCCTCCCATCGGCCCTTGGCTCGTGTGGGAGCCGCTGCCTTCTACCTACCCATGATACGACGCCATCATGACCGATGGATGACAGGTGGCTTGTGGGGGCCGCGTGCTGGAGTGGGTGCGGCAGGCCACCTGCGTTGCTGCCTGCCTTGTGGCGTGCGGCCTGAGGTAGCCTCTTCGCCTGAGCCGCGGCGATGGCTCCGACTTGTTACACAACCCCACGTCCTCGGCAGGATTCCTGCGAACAGGCGGGGTTGTGTGACGGATTCCTGCCGAATGCGGCCACTTGTGTAACAGGGTGGGTCCGGGCGCGTCGAATATGTCTGGCCAACCATCCTGGTGCGTCACGTGAGACACCTGCTGTCGCGCGTGTCATACTGCACGCGACCTACCTCCTACAGGTCTCAGTACGTTGCGTGTGGCAGGGTGCCGTCTCGGTGTCGATGCCAATGGCCTTGCATTGCCAACCTCCTGCCGAGAAGCACCTCTCCGCTCTCGCGGCGCATGATAGCGTGTGCCCATGACCATCTTCTTTGGATATCGGACGGGCATCGAGCTTTGGCGTAGGCCGGAGATCTGCTTGCATGCCTCGTTCTCGACGTCGGTCGAGGTCGAGGTCCCCGATGACGTGCCCGAGGGGCCATGGCACATCGCGGGCACGGTATCGACCATCATGGGAGATACCATCAACAGGCTCGAACGTCCTTGGGACCTCATCACCTCCAAGAGACATCGCCCCTCTTCAGAGGGCGATGTCACCTGGCATCTGTGCACCGTGAGGCTCCCACCGGGTAGCGGTAGCAAACTTGATGATGACGTCTTCCTCTCTACTCCCGAGTTCTGCCTCCTTCAGATGGCCGAGGTGCTTTCGTTGCCAGCTCTCGTCGAACTCATGGACGAGTTCTGTGGCACCTATCGACCTCGCATGGCTGACGAGCCCCATGACGGCGAGAAGGACACGCTCGTCCAGCGCGACCCCCTTACTTCCCGTGCCCGAATCGCGGATTTCCTTGACTCGTGTCCCGGGCTGAGAGGCAACCGCCGCGCGCGGCAGGCCCTCGCCCATGTTGTCGACGGGTCTGCCTCGCCCAAGGAGGCCCAAGCTGAGATGCTCTTCTCACTGCCGAGGTCCTGGGGCGGCAGAGGCCTCCCAAGGCCTGTGATGAACGCGCGCTTCCCCGTACCCGGCCACCTGAGGCGGCCGGGTGATAGCGCATATGTCGTCTGTGACATCTGCTGGCCTGTGAGGCTTGGTGGCTCGGTGCTCTATGTCGCCGTCGAGTATCAATCGACTGCATGGCACGTGGGGGCGGAGAAGCTTGCGGCCGACTCGCGCCGTCGCAACCTGCTCGAGAGCATGGGGGTCCATGTCATAACGCTCACGGCGGCAGAGCTCTATTCGCAGGAGGGGTTTGACAGGGTTGCCGACCTGGTGTTCTCGGCAATCGGCCTGCGCGATCGCTCGACGGTGCCACCTGAGGTCCGTGCCGCCCAGGCGGCCGAGCTGAGGGAGGAGCTTCTCCATCGGGCGACGGCTGAAGGCGAGCGGCCTAGTCCGCAGATGTGACGTCCCTTGCTGCCACACGATTGCTGGAGGCAGCGGAGGCATGCCTATGGATGCGCGGACGTGGCTGGCACGACTCTCACATGCCACGAGGCCCTTGGGGCATGTCTTAGGACGCGCGGCTCCGACTTGTTACACAACCCCACGTCCTCGGCAGGATTCCTGCGAACAGGCGGGGTTGTGTGACGGATTCCTGCCGAATGCGGCCACTTGTGTAACAGGGTGGGTCCGGGCGCGTCCCTCCTCTCCTGGCAGGCTGGCCAGTGCGGTCAGTGACATCCCGCATCGGCGCATGCATGCCCTTGCGGACCCTTGCGCGTCCCGTCCTTCTCGCTATACTCAGATGTGAACATATGAACAGATGCTCATATACACATCGAGAGGAACGACATGACCCCTGACGCCGTATCCACCAGAAGCTCAGCCCCCAGTGGCTCCACCGCTCCCGCCGCCTGCACCCCTGCGCTCGATGCCTCGGCCCTCGCCTCGGCGCTGGCTGACGACTCGGTGGTCTACGCCGCGACACAGATCTTCGACGCCCTCTCCGACTACACGCGCTTCCAGATCCTGGCGGCCCTCGCACAGGGCCCGTGCTGCGTGGCTGACCTCACTGACGTGTGCCACGTGTCGCAGTCGGCCATCTCGCACCAGCTCAGGCTCCTGCGCGATCGGGGCCTCGTGGCCGTCCGTCGCGACGGGCAGCGTCAGGTCTACTCGTTGGACGACGACCACGTGGCACTTCTCATCCAGCTGGGCCTGGCGCACGCCGTCGAGCATCCGGACCCCACGGTCGCACAAGACCCCAGGGAGGCGTGAGCCATGGCACCCCACCCCGCTTCGGCCCCTGTCACCTTCACCTACGAGGTCACCGGCCTCGACTGCCCGGCATGTGCCCTCACCTGCCAGAATGCGGTGCGTAACCTCGAGTGTGTCGAGGCGGCCGAGCTCAACTACGCCACGGCCACCCTCGAGGTCACCAAGAGGCCTGCTGCCGAGCTTGCGCACTGCAAGCGCCATGTGCTCTCGACGGTCCGTTCCTGTGGTGAGGACCTCGTGCTCGATGATGCCGAGAAGCACACGCTCGAGGCCGAGCGCCCCTGGGCGGTCGAGCATCGTGAGGAGCTGCTCGTCGGCTGCTCGGGTGCCTTCGTGGCCGCCGGCCTCGTGTGCGGGCATGTCACGGGACTCGCCGGCGTCTCGACGCCTCTCTATCTGGTCGCGGCCGTGGCGGGCCTCATCTATATCGCGCCACTTGCCGTGGCCTCGCTCAGGCGGCGTTCCTGCGACATGAACGTCCTCATGTTCGTGGCCGTGGTGGGTGCGCTCGCCCTCGGGAGCTATGAGGAGGCGGCCATCGTCATCTTCCTCGACCAGGTGGGGGAGTGGCTCGAGGGGTGGTCCATGCGCAAGACGCGTGGGTCGATCTCCGAGCTCATGGCATTGGCGCCGGACATGGCGCACCTCATCGGCGAGGACGGTACGGTGGCTGACGTCGATGCCGATGACGTCAGGGAGGGCTCGCGCATCCGCATCCTCGCCGGCGAGCGCGTACCGCTCGACGGCCGCATCGTGGATGGTGCCTCGAGCTTCGACGAGGCCGCCATCACGGGGGAGTCGGTCCCTGCCGACAAGGGCGTCGGTGCCGAAGTCTTCGCGGGCACGCTCAACACGTCGGGGGTCGTCGAGGTCGAGGCCACGGCCGAGGCCGACGAGTCCACCCTCTCGAGGATCGTCACGATGGTGCAGGGTGCCCAGGCCGAGAAGGCCCCCTACGAGGCCTTCGTGGACCGCTTCGCCGCCGTGTACACGCCTGCGGTGGTGGCCGCCGCTGCCGTGATCGCCCTCGTGGTGCCCCTGACCATCGGCCTTGTCACGGGCTTCGACACCGTCGCCTGGCGCGACTGGGTCTATCGCGCGCTCACGATGCTCGTCATCGCCTGCCCCTGCGCCCTGGTGATCTCCACGCCGGTCTCGTTCGTCTCGGCCATCACGCGCGCGGCACGCATGGGCGTGCTCGTGAAGGGCGGGGCCTACTTCGACATCGCCTGCAAGGTGGGGGCCATCACCTTCGACAAGACCGGCACGCTGACCACGGGGTCGCCGGCCGTGAGCGACGTCATCTGCCTCGACGCTGCTGAGAGGGACGAGGTGCTCGCGACCGCGGCCGCACTCGAGGCAGGCTCCACCCACCCGCTGGCGCGAGCGGTCGTCGCGGCCTCCCCGTCGAACGGCGTAGCCGCCTCGGTCGCCTCGATATGTGAGGTCGCCGCCTGCGGCATGCGGGGCATGGTGGAAGGGGAGGCCGCCGTGGTGGGCAAGCCCGCCTTCGTGGCCGATGAGGTTCGTCAGGCCGGGGGCCAGGTCCCCGCCTCCCTTGTCGCTGCGGTCGACGAGGTGACCTCCAAGGGGGCCTCGGCCCTCGCGGTGTCTTGCGGGAGCCGTGTGCTGGGCGTCATCGGCGTGGCTGACACGCTGCGGCCCAGCACGCCCGCCGCCATCGCGCGGCTGCGCGACCACGACCATATCCCCTCCCTCGAGATGCTCACCGGCGACAACGCACGGGCCGCCGTGGCCATGGGCGAGGTCGCCGGCGTGACGCATGTCTCGGCCGAGCTGCTGCCTGACGGCAAGGTTGAGCGCATCCGTGCGCTGCAGGCGGAAGGGTCGGTCGTGGCACATGTGGGCGACGGCGTGAACGATGCCCCGGCCCTCGCCGCGGCGGACCTCGGCATCACGATGGGTGCGGCGAGCTCGGACACCGCCCTCGAGGTGGCCGACGTGGCGCTGCTCTCGGGCGACCTCGCCGAGCTTCCGTCCTTCTTCGAGCTGGCGCGCCGCACCATGAACGTGGTGCGCGAGAACGTGGTCTTCGCCATCGGCGTGAAGGCCGTCATCATGGTGCTCGCCATCATGGGCGTGGTCGGCATGGGTGCGGCGGTCTTCGCGGACACGGGTGTGGCCCTCATCGTGATCGTGAACGGCATGCGCCTCATGACGGGCGCCGACACGCGCTGGTAGGGTCGGTCACACCCGCTGTCGGTAGGTCGGTCCCTCTCGGCTGCTATCCTGTCTCCTTGGACACATCGAGATGGGGAGTGGTCACGACGGCAGGGAACGGCACGGGACAGGCGGACATCACGCGCGCGACGGCGAACATGGCCGCCCACCATCGGCGCATCGCATGGCATGAGGCCGCCACGGCCGGGGACGAGCCGGCCAGCTCGGCACCCCTTGCCGACAAGGCCGACCTCGTGGGCCGCGTGGGGCTGATGCTCCTGGCGGCCGGGACCGGTGCCTGGCGCGTGCGCGAGGCGATGAACCGGATGAGTGACGTTCTGGGTGTGACCTGCGTGGCCGACGTGGGCCTCACGAGCATCTCGGCCTCCGTCAGGGATGGCGACGAGCTCACCAACGTGGTGCTCTCGCTTCCCAGCAGCGGTGTCAACACCGAGAGGATCTGGCTGCTCGAACGGGCCGTGGCCGACCTCGAGGCGTCAGGTGCCGACCTCACCGTGCATGAGTGGCACGACAAGCTCGACCGCATCGAGCGGGTCCCGGGCAGGTACGCCCCCTGGGCGGCGGGGCTCGCCTCGGCGTTCGCCTGCGGCGCCTTCGTGTTCCTGCTGGGCGGTGGCCCCATAGAGATGCTCTGCGCCTTCGTGGGCGCCGGCATCGGCAACTGGCTGCGCCGCCTCATGCTCGACCGCCACATCAACCAGTTCTGCGCCATAGGCGGCTCGGTCGCCTGTGCGTGCCTGGCCTATCTCGCGGTGCTCAACCTGCTCCCGCTCGTGGGCGTGGCGGACGCCGCCAGCCACGAGGTCGGCTACATCGGCGCCATGCTCTTCGTGATTCCCGGCTTCCCGCTCATCACGAGCGGGCTCGACCTCATGAAGCTCGACCTCAGGAGTGGTATCGAGCGGCTCGTCTATGCGGTCGCCGTCATCTTCGTGGCGACGCTCGTGGCATGGCTCGTGGCCTCGTTCGTGGCACTCACCCCTGGCGACTTCGAGAAGATGGGGCTGACGCCGCTCGCCTACTGCCTCCTGCGTCTGGTGGCCTCGTTCGTGGGGGTCTACGGCTTCTCGGTGATGTTCAACAGCCCCCCGCGCATGGCTGCCACGGCAGGCCTCATCGGCATGGTGGCGAACACCCTGCGTCTCGAGCTCGTGAGCCTGGCGGGGACGCCTCCCGAGGCCGCTGCCTTCGCAGGTGCGCTCACGGCAGGGCTCCTGGCGAGCGCGGTCTGTCGCAGGGTGGGCTTCCCCAGGATCTCGCTCACGGTGCCGTCGATTGTGATCATGGTACCTGGCCTCTACATGTACAAGGCCATCTACTACATGGGCATCTTCGACGCTGCCAACATGACGGCCTGGCTCGCCCGTGCCGTGATCATCGTGGCGTTCCTGCCGCTGGGCCTGGGGCTCGCCCGTGCCCTCACCGACACCCGTTGGCGTCACTGCAGCTAGGCCAAGGGGAGCGACGGGGATGGATGGCCGATGGACGCGCCTATCCCTCGTCGATGACGCACTCGTAGCCGGCATCGGCCACGGCAGCGCGGATGGCGGCCACGTCGAGGCCGGGGTCGCATTCGATGGTGGCCGTGCCGCCCTCGAGGTCGACCGAGACGGACGACACGCCTTCGAGCCCCTCGAGGGCCTCGGTGACATGAGCCTTGCAGTGGTCGCACATCATTCCCTGTACCTCGAACGTCCGCTTCATCTTTGTTCCCCTCTCGTCGTGTGGCACGGTCTGGTTGATACCCGTATCGGGGGTCCTCTCACACGGGGCGGTGCCGGTGGTCTCGCCATGGCTCATCGTCGGCTTCCAGGTGCGCAGGCGCAAGGCGTTGGTGACGACGAAGATCGAGCTCAGACTCATGGCGGCAGCGGCGAGCATGGGCGAGAGCGTGAGGCCTGCCCATGAGAGGGCCCCTGCGGCCACGGGGATGCAGATGGTGTTGTAGGCCAGCGCCCAGAACAGGTTCTGCCGGATGGTGCGCATGGTCGCGCGACCCAGCTGCAACGAGGCCACGGCATCGGCGAGGTCGGAGTGCACGAGCACGACGTCGGCCGACGAGATCGCGATGTCGGTGCCGGCGCCTATCGCGATGCCCACGTCGGCGCGGGCCAGCGCCGGGGCGTCGTTGACGCCGTCACCCACCATGGCGACCACGGCCCCCGCTGCCTGACGCGAGCGCACCTGGGCCTCCTTGTCGGCGGGAAGCACCCCTGCCTCGAATGACGCTATGCCGGTGGTGCGGGCGACGGCTGCGGCCGTGACCTCGGCATCGCCGGTGAGCATCGTGGTCGTGACGCCCATGCGGGCAAGCTCTGCCACGGCGGCGGCGCTCGACGGCTTGATGACGTCAGAGATCGAGAGGAGCCCCAGTGCCTTGCCGCCGGCCGCCACGTAGAGCGTGGTCGCCCCGGAGGCAGCCCTGCTCTCGGCTGACGCCTCGAGGGCGTCCACGCCCACGCCGTGCTGGACCATGAGACGCCTGTTGCCGACGAGGCAGCGGGCACCGTCCACGCTGCCGATGACGCCGCCTCCTGCGACCTGCGAGAACCCCGTCACGTCACCTGATGGCACCATGCCTACCGCTCCCTCGCAGACGGCACGTGCCAGGGGGTGCTCGCTCCTGGCCTCCAGCGAGACGGCGCAGGCGAGGACCTCGTCGCGGGTGACGTCCGGGGCACAGGTCACGTCCACGAGGCGGGGCCTGCCCTCGGTCAAGGTACCCGTCTTGTCGAGAAGCACGGTGTCGACCTTGGCGCTCGTCTCGAGGGCCTCTGCCGACTTCACGAGGATGCCCAGGCGGGCCCCACGTCCCGTGCCGACCATGACGGCACAGGGCGTGGCAAGTCCCAGGGCACAGGGGCACGAGATGACGAGCACCGAAATGGCATGCGTGAGGGCGACGGAGATGCCGGCGTCGGCGGCGAGCCAGGCCACGAGCGTCGCGAGCGACACGCCGATGACGACAGGCACGAAGATGCCGCTCACGCGGTCTGCCACGCGCTCGATCGGGGCCTTGGTGGAGGTGGCCTCGTCCACGAGCCGGATGATCCCGGCCAAGGTCGTGGCCTCGCCTACGCGGGTGGCCGTGAGGCAGGCCCAGCCGCTCGAGACGATGGTGCCACCGGTGAGCTCGTCGCCGACGCCCTTGTCGACAGGGATCGGCTCTCCCGTGATGGCACTCTCGTCGAGCGTGGCTGCCCCCTCGCTCACGCGTCCGTCCACGGGCACGTGCTCGCCCGTGCGCACGACCACCATGTCTCCGACCTGCACCTGCTCGACCGGCACGACCTGCTCCGCGTTCCCATGGCGCACGCGCGCCGTCCTGGGTGAGAGGGCCATGAGCCCGGCGAGGGCGTCGGTCGTGTGACCCTTGGCATGTGCCTCGAAGTACTTGCCGAGGGTGATGAGGGTGAGGATCATGCCGGCCGAGTCGAGGTAGAGGTCCTGGGAGGCAGCGTCGAGTGCGGAGGCGTCCCCCGCGGTCGCTGCCGCGGCCATGCGGTAGAGCGCGGCGATGCCATAGGCGATCGAGGCCGTGGCGCCCAGGGCTATGAGCGAGTCCATGGTGGGGGCACGATGCACGAGTGCCCTGAAGCCTCCGGAGAAGTACGAGCGGTTCTCGACCACGATGGGTGCCAGGAGCAGGAGCTCGGTGAGGGCGCGGGGGAGGAGACCTGCATGCCCGGCGAGCGGTGCCGGGACGGGCCAGCCCCACATGGGTCCCATGGCGAGGTAGAAGAGGGGAACGCAGAAGGCGACCGAGGCGATGAGACGCCGACGCATGGCAGCCTCGGCCCTCGCTGCGGGCGACTCGACCGATGCCGACCTTCCCTGGGCGGGGACCTCGGCATCACGGTGGGGTGATGCCTCGTAGCCTGCCGCATGCACGGCGCGCTCGACGGCGGACGAGACGTCTGCCGGGTCCGCGCCCTGCCCCAGCGTGACCTCCATCGAGTTCTTGAGCAGGTTCACGGTCGCGTCACCGACGCCTGCGACGCCTGCGGCCGCCTTCTGGACATGGGCCGAGCAGGAGGCGCAGGTCATTCCTGTGACATCGAAGCCGAGGGTGGCCGGGGACGGGTCGGTGCCGCTGCTCATGAGAACCTCCTGATGAGGTCCATGACCTCGTCGACCACGTCGACGTTCCCTGCCTGGACCTGCTCGACCACGCAGGTCTCGAGGTGGTCCTGGAGCACGGTCGCCGAGACGGACCTCACGGCCTTCTCGACGGCGGCGAGCTGGGTGAGCACGTCCGCGCAGTAGCGGTCGTCTTCGATCATGGCCTCGATGCCCGCGACCTGTCCCGAGATGCGGTGGAGACGACAGGCGAGGTCGTGCTTGAGGTCATCGGTGCGCGGCGTCGCCTTGTGCTGGCAGGTGCAGGCACCCGTCGTGGCCCTGTGCGTGGATGCCGTCTGGCCGGTGGGCATGGTGGTCCCCTCTCTGATGCTCGTGTGGGACCAATCATATACCCCCATGGGGTATATGTCATACAGGTTGCGGGCCATTCGAGAAGGACGCCGTGCTAGAGTCTGTTCAGGTTATGTTCTGGCTCCATCAGCTGGAAGGGGTCCCGTGGCTGCTGCAGGCGCTGGGGGAGTAGGCCAGTCGGCTGGACGGACACCCGTCCCGCGCACCCCTCCGCATGCCTCGCGCCCTGCCTCAGATGTCGTTGCCTCTCCCCGGCGCTCCCATCGCAACCCCTCCATCGAGGGGCTCCGTGCGGTCGCCATCGTCTCGATAGTCCTCTATCACCTGGGGACCACCTGGCTGCCCAGCGGGCACATGGGCGTCGTCATCTTCTTCGTCCTCACGGGATACCTCGTGAGCTGCTCGCTCATGAGGGAGCATGCCCGTACGGGTGCGGTCGCGCCGGCGCGCTTCTGGCTTCGTCGGCTCAGGCGCGTCTGGCCGGCGATGGCGGTCATGGTCGTCGTCGTGTGCGCCCTCTGCGTCCTGCTCGACCATGTGCTGCTCACCAAGATGCGGCCCGACATCATCCCATCGTTGGCATTCGCCTCGAACTGGAGCTACATCGTTCGCGGCGTCTCGTACTTCCAGCAGATCGGGGGCCCCTCGCCGCTCACGCACCTGTGGTTCCTGGGGGTCTCCGAGCAGCTCTGCCTGGTCTGGCCGCTCGTGATGCTGCTCGTGCTCAGGCACGGTGGGGCCCACGTCTGGGCGCGTCGCGCGTGCCTCGCGGGCGCGGTGGCGAGCGCGCTGCTGATGGCGGTGCTCTATGACCCCGCGGCCGACTCGAGTCGCGTCTACTATGGCACGGACACGAGGGCCTTCGCCTTCCTGCTGGGGGCATGGCTCGCCTTCGCCTGGCCCGTGGGCGGCCGTCCTCGGGTGAGGGTCCCCTCGCAGCGGGTGGTCGGCGCATGCGGGGCGGCTGCGGCCACGGCCCTGGTGGCCATGATGGTGCTCGTGCCGAGCACCTCGGATGCGCTCTATCGCGGGGGGATGCTGCTGGTGGCGGCGCTCACCGTCGTGCTCCTGGCCGCGCTCCAGGTGCCGGGCTCGGCGATGGCACGTGTCCTCTCCGCACGGCCGCTCGCCTGGCTCGGGTCGCGCTCGTTCGGGATCTACCTCTGGCATTATCCCATCATCCAGCTGCTGGGTGCTGGTACCACCGAGGCGCCCTGGTGGCTCAAGGCCCTCGCCGTGGCCCTCTCGGTCGGGGCGGCCGAGCTCTCCTGGCGCCTCGTGGAGCGTCCCTTCGCCGAGGGGAGGCCGGCTGCCTTCCTGAGGTCCCTGCGCACGGCCGACCGCCCGACCCGTCGTGCGGCCATCCTGTCGCACAAGGCGGTCCTCTCGGCATGCGTCATCGTGCTCGGCATCGCGCTGGTGGGCTGTGCCGTCGTCCCTGACGAGACGCTCGTACCTGCCGATGCCATCAAGAGCACCGGGGTCGATGCGGCAAGCGCCATGAACGCGGAACAGCGTGCCGCCGCGCGAGCCAGCGTGACGGCGACCACGTCCACGGCTTCGTCAGCGGTGAGCCAGCAGGCGCTCTCGGAGGTGGAGTCGGCCGATCTCTCGACCACCCTCCTCGGGACGCTCCACGCCTCGAGCGACGAGACCATACGCGGCCAGTCCGACCCGCTCGTGGTGGCCGACTCCATCATGGGCGACGCGCAGGATGCCTTCGAACAGGCATTCCCCGACGGGCTCCTCGACTCCTACGTGGGACGCCGGCCCGACCAGGCGCTCGCCGTGCTCGAGGACTACCTCTCGCAGGGCGTCGTCGGGCACGTGGTCGTGCTCTCGTGCTTCTCGAACAACATCGTGACCGACGACGAGCTGCAGCAGATGATCGACGCCTGCGGCACGGACCGTGAGGTCTACCTCGTGAACACCTTCATGCCTGACGAGGAGCAGGACACGATCAACCAGATCCTTGCCGATGCCGCCGCCACCCACGACAACGTGCACCTCGTGGACTGGAACTCCGTGGCCACGGGCCATGACGAGTACCTCTGGGCCGACAAGACCCATCCCAACGAGACGGGCCAGCCCGTCTATATGAACATGCTGCTCAAGGCTATCGCAGGCGACGTGATCGACGCTGGCGGCTCGCTCACGACCCCCACCACCGAGGCCGCGGCGACGGCGGCAGCCGATGGGTCCACGGTCCTCAGGGCCTCGGACGCAGACCGCGTGGCTGGCCACGACTCGCCGCTCCTCATTGGCGATTCCGTCCCGGGTGACCTTGGTGATGCGTTCTACCAGGAGTTCCCCGACGGGCTCACCGACTGCGTGGTGGGGCGGCGGCCCGAGCAGCTCAAGGACGTCTACCAGCAGTACGTCGACCAGGGCGTGGTGGGGGACGTGGTCGTGTTCGCCGGATTCTCGAACACGACGCCGCGTGCCGACACGCTCGAGGACCTCATCGCGGCCGTCGGCTCCGACAAGCAGGTCTACCTGGTGGGGATCGTCGAGCCCTATGGGTTCCAGGACACGGCCAACGCGAACCTCTCGGCGGCGGCCGACGCCTACGACAACGTGCACTTCGTCGACTGGGCGTCGGCCTGTGCGGGGCACGAGGCTGACTACCTCTATGACGACCACACGCATCTCACGCCCGACGGCCAGGCGGCCTACCTCTCCATGATCGCGCAGGCGGTGTCAGGCGACCTCGTCAAGGGCTGAGCCATGCCGGTCGAGAAGGACGACCCTGCCCTAGAGCCGATGCACGAACAGGCCGCTCCTGAGCTTGGGCTCGAACCAGGTCGACTTGGGCGGCATGAGCAGGCCCGCGTCTGCCACGGCCATGAGCTCGTCGATCGAGGTCGCGTGCATCGAGAAGGCCACGCCGTCCGTGCCTGCGCGACGCTCGAGCTCGTCGGTGCCGCGGATGCCGCCCACGAAGTCGATGCGGGGGTCGCGCCGGGGGTCCGTGATGCCCAGGATGGGGGAGAGCACGCCTTCCTGCAGCACGCTCGTGTCGAGACGACCAACCGGGTCCGCATCCTCGACCTTGGCGGCCAGTGCCTCGCCGAGCGAGAGCTCGTACCACGAGCCGTCAGTAAGGAGGCCGAAGTGGCCGCGGTCCGCGGGCTCGACCGCGTCCGTCGAGGGCGTGACCTCGAAGCCCGTGTCCTGCACGGCCTCGATGAGCTCGGCAGGCGTGCGGCCGGCACGGTCGGCGACCACACGGTTGTAGGCGAGGACCTCGAGCTGGCTTGCCGGGAACAGGACCGAGAGGAACGTGTCGTAGGGCCGGTCATGGCCAAGGTCGGGGTTGCCTGCCTGCTCGGCGGCCTCGCGCCTGGCAAGGCTCGCCTTCACGGCGCTCGCGGCGCGATGGTGACCGTCGGCGATGTAGGAGCAGGGGAGGGCTGCGAAGGTGAGCTGGATGGCCTCGACGGCCTCGGGACGGGCTATGCGCCAGACGGTGTTGCGCACGCCCTCGTCATCGGTGAAGTCGTAGAGGGGCTCTGCGGCGCTCGCGGCCGACACGATGAGGTCGAGGGCCATGTCATCGCGATACGCCAGGAAGATCGGTCCCGTCTGGGCCGAGAGGGCCTCGATGTGACGGATGCGGTCGGTCTCCTTGGCCTCGACGGTGTTCTCGTGGCGCTTGATGGTGCCATCCAGGTAGTCGTCCACGGCACAGCATGCCACGATGCCCGTCTGAGCATGCCCTGCCATCTCGAGGCGGTAGAGGTAGTAGCATCGCGCGGGGTCGGGAACGTAGGTCCCGTCGGCCAGAGCCGCGTCCATGAGCGAGGCCGCCTTGGCGTAGACGTCGTCGGCATAGGGGTCGTGGTCGGCGCCGAACTGCGTCTCGGGCCGGTCGATGGCCAGGAAGCTGCCGGGGTGCGCCGCCACGTAGGTGGCGGCCTCGGCGCGGTCGAACACGTCATAGGGGGGAGCCGCCACGGTGGCGGCCTTGTCGGGTGCGGGGCGCAGGCAGCTGAACGGTTCGACCTTCATGGGATGCTCCTTAGCTACTTGATCACGCGGACGCGCCACATGCTGGGGATGGCCTTCAGCTGCTCGATGATCTCGGGCTCGAGGTGCTCGTCGGTGTCGAACATCGTGTAGGCGTTGGTGCCGGCGTTCTCGTTGGTCATGCGCTGCACGTTGGCGCTGGCACGGCCCACGACGTCGGTGATCTTGCCGAGCATGCCCGGGACGTTGGCATGGAGGCACGCCACACGGCTGGCGCCACGGCAGGCTCCCATGTCGCAGGCGGGGTAGTTGACGGCGTTGGTGATGTTGCCGTTCTCGAGGTAGTCCTTGAGCTCCTCGATCGCCATGCACGCGCAGTTCTCCTCGGCCTCGCCCGTGCCGGCACCGGCGTGCGGCGTCACCATGGTGTTGGGCATCTGCATGGTCTTGGGCGTGGCGAAGTCGGTCGCGAAGCGCGAGAGCTTGCCGCTCTTGAGCGCGTCTGCCACGGCGTCCTCGTCGATGACGTCCTCACGGGCGTAGTTGAGCAGCACCGCGTCGTCGTTCACGAGGGCGAGCTGCTGGGCCCCGATCATGTGGAGCGTGTCCTCCTTGGCGGGCACGTGGATGGTGAGGTAGTCGCAGTCGCGGCACAGGTCGTCGAGGTCGTTCACGCGATGGACGTCACGTGAGAGCTGCCAGGCATGTTCGACCGAGAGGAACGGGTCATAGCCGTAGACCTCCATGCCGAGCTCGACGGCGGCGCTTGCCACCTTGGAGCCGACGTTGCCGAGGCCGATGATGCCGATGCGACGGCCCTTCACCTCGCGTCCCACGAAGGCCTTCTTGTGCGCCTCGACGCCGGCGCGGATGTCCTCGTCGTCTGCATGGCTGCGGCACCAGCGCATGCCCCCGAGCACGTCGCGCGAGCACATCATGATGAGCCCGATCACGAGCTCCTTGACGGCGTTGGCGTTGGCTCCCGGGGTGTTGAAGACGACGACGCCCGTCTTGGCATACTCCTCGACGGGGATGTTGTTCACGCCCGCGCCGCAGCGTGCGATGGCACGGATGCCGCTGGGCAGCTCGTAGCCGTGCAGGTCGGTCGAGCGCATGAGGATGGCGTCTGCAGCGTCGGCGTCGTCCACGATCTCATAGCCTGCCCCGAGGGTGTCGAGGCCGTTCTTGGTGATGTCGTCGATGATCTTGATCTTGCGCATGGATGGCATGCTCCTTGGATGTGAGGTGAGGGGGAGGGTTACGCATGGGATAGCCGACCAGAAGGCCGGCTAGAAAGATCGCGGGGCGCTCCCGGCGACCTCACCTGCGTGGGCCTGCTCGAACTCGTGCATGTAGGAGACCAGCTTGCGCACGCCCTCCACGGGAACGGCGTTGTAGACGCTCGCGCGCATGCCGCCCGTGAGGCGGTGGCCCTTGGTGCCCTTGAGGCCGCGGGCATCGGCGCCCGCCACGAAGGCGGCGTCGAGCTCGTCGGAGCCGGTACGGAAGCAGACGTTCGAGATCGAGCGGCTCTCGGGGGAGGCCGTGGGACGGAAGAGGTCGCTGGCGTCGAGGGCGTCATAGAGCAGCCCCGCCTTCTCGCGGTTGCGCCTCTCCATGACGGCAAGGCCGCCTTGCTCCTCGACCCAGCGGAAGACCTTGCCTGACAGGTAGATGCCCCAGGTGTTGGGCGTGTTCAGCATGGAGTCCTTGGCAGCCTGGGTGCGGTAGTCGAGGTAGCTGGGACAGATGTCGAGCGCGGGACCGTCGCTCACGAGGTCGTCGCGGACGATGATGACGGTGGTGCCGGCGGGACCGGCGTTCTTCTGGGCACCCGCATAGATGAGGCCGTAGCGGCTCACGTCGAGCGGCATGGAGAGGAAGCAGCTCGAGACGTCGGCCACGAGCGGCACGTCCCCGCAGGCGGGGAGCTCGTTGAACATGGTCCCGAAGATGGTGTTGTTCTGGCAGATGTAGACGTAGTCGAGCGCAGGGTCCACGTTGACGTCGGCCATGGGCGGGATGCGGTCGAAGCCGGTGTCCTCGCTGGAGGCGAGCACGTCGGCCTTGCCGTAGCGCTGGGCCTCCTGCCAGGCCTTGCGCGCGAAGTTGCCCGTCACGAGGTAGCCGGCGTGCTGGGTGCGCATGAGGTTCATCGGGATGCCCGCGAACTCGAGGGTGGCCCCTCCCTGGAGGAACAGCACATGGTAGCCATCGGGGATGGACAGGAGCCTCCTGAGCGTGGCCTCGGCGTCGTCGATGACGGCCTGGAACTCGGGGCTGCGGTGGCTCATCTCGAGGATCGACATGCCGGACCCCTGGTAGTCGAGCAGCTCCGCACCGGCAGATGACAGGACGCTCTCGGGGATGGCGGCTGGACCGGGCAGGAAGGTATAGACGCGCGACATGCAGTTCCTCTCGTCTGCGCGCGGTCATGTCGGCCACGCATTTCAGGTAATGATAGCCGAGGCGGCGCCGCCGTGGGTTTCGGATATGAAACCAGTACAAAGGGGCCTATGCGGCGCAGCTCGTCCCGGAGGCCCGTCATGTGGCATGATGCGAGGCGGAGGTACCGCCTGATGATGACCGAGAAGAACGTCCTGACAGATGCCGCGTCCGGCCTGGCCTCGCGTGGCTGCGTCCTGTTCGACTTCGACGGGACGCTGGCCGACACGCGCTCGGGCATCGTGGCCGTGGCCCGTGAGGTCCTCTCTGACTGGGGCCTCACGTCCGAGGAGATAGGGGATGCCGGTCGCATCGTGGGCCCACCGTTCCCGGGTGCCTTCTCGGAGGTCTATGGCATGTCCGCGGCGGACGCCGCCGAGGTGTGCCGACGCTATCGCAAGGCCTATGCCGAGCTCGGCCCCGAGACCCATCCGCTCTTTCCGGGGATCGCGCACATGCTGTCCGTGCTGGCGGGGTCGGGTCGCCGCCTCGCGGTGACCACGTCGAAGCGCGAGCCGACGGCGCTCGCGATGCTCGCCGACGACGGTGTGCTCGACCTGTTCGAGGTGGTGGTGGGCCAGACCGACCCGGCACGTGCCGACAAGGCCTCGCTCGTGGCCGACACGCTCGTCGCGCTGGGGACGACCTCGGACGACGCCGTCATGGTCGGTGACCGCTTCTATGACGTGGAGGGGGCTCGTGCCAACGGCGTTCCCTGCGTAGGCGCCCTCTTCGGCACCGCCACGCGGTCGGAGCTGGCAGATGCCGGTGCCGTCGCCATCGTCGAGTCTGCCGACGACCTCCTTACGGTCTTGCAAGGTAGTGTTTCCCATCGGGCTTGAGGGGTAGACTGCCTGTAGGTAGAACCTGCACGTATGGGATTCGCACGGGGCCTCAGGCCCCAGTCAGAGGAGGACATGATGGCAGATCTCAACCTTGACCTCACGAGTGGTCTTCGCACGATCTTCCTGGCAGGCGTGGGCGCCATGGCCACGAGTGCCGAGAAGGGCGAGGAGGTCATCTCGGACCTCGTCAAGAAGGGCGAGCTCACGGTCGAGCAGGGCAAGGCCCTGAACCAGGAGCTCACGGTGAAGGCCAAGGCTGCCACCACCGACGCCTCGGACACGCTGCTCCGCTCCAAGCTCGCCACGATGAGCGCGGACGAGCGTGCCGCCTACGTCAAGCATGTGACCGAGGTCGCCGACGACGTGGCCGCAGGTTCCTGCAAGGTCGACGTCGAGGCCGACGAGCCTTCCGAGAAGCCGGCCGAGAAGGCCGAGTAGGCCCGGATGCCAACAGGCGACAAAACGCAGCAGCCCGGATACCGCCAGCGTGACGAGGTGGCCGAGCTCGAGGAGGATGACGCGCAGCGCCGCAGGCGCATGCGTGGCGATGATGCTTCCGCGGAGTCCGATGGCCCGGCGGTCGAGGGTGGCACCTCGGGCTCGGACGACCCCGAGGAGGACGAGGAGACCATCGGGCTTCTCGGCGGCTTTGCCACCTCGGGGACGAGCCGGTACAACCTCACCAAGGCGGGGCGGCGCGAGCGGCTCCTGCAGATGTTCTCGATCGTGCGGAAGTACGACGTCTTCCATGGCCTCACCCCCGTCAAGCTGCGGCGCATGCTCGAGGAGCTCGGCCCCACCTTCGTGAAGGCCGGCCAGATCCTGTCCATGCGCTCAGAGATCCTGCCTGACCGCTTCTGCCAGGAGCTCACGAAGCTGCGTGCCGACGTCGATCCCATGCCGTTCGACCTGGTGCGCGAGACGCTCGAGGCCGAGTACGGGCGTCCCCTCGACACCATGTTCGCCAGCATCGACCCCAAGCCCTTGGGATCGGCCTCGGTGGCCCAGGTCCATAGGGCGACGCTCCTGGACGGCACGCAGGTCGCCGTGAAGGTGCAGCGCCCCCGCGTGCAGGAGATCATGGCCCAGGACATCGACATCATGCGCTCCGTCTCGAGACGCATGGCCCGCTTCATCAAGGGCGACCAGTTCATCGACCTGGCGAGCGTCGTCGAGGAGCTCTGGGAGAACTTCCGCCTCGAGACGGACTTCCTCGTGGAGGCCCGCAACCTCGAGGAGTTCAAGGAGGACAACGCCGACTGCGCCTTCGTGGACTGCCCGAGCCCCCACATGGCGCTCTGCACCGAGCACGTGGTCGTGATGGACTACGTGGACGGCATCACCATCTCGAAGCCGGCCAAGCTCGAGGCCGCCGGCTACGACCTCACCGAGATCGGCACCAAGCTCGTGGACAACTATGCCACGCAGGTGCTCGACGTCGGCTTCTTCCATGCCGATCCGCACCCCGGCAACATCATGGTGGCCGGGCGCAAGATCGTCTTCATCGACCTCGGCATGATGGGCCGGCTCTCGGTACGCTACCGCTCGCTCATGCGCCAGATGGTCTTCGCCGTGGCCGAGCACGACACGCCTGCGCTCAAGGAGGGCCTGCTCAGCTTCTCGACGGGCTCCGTCGAGGACGTGGACCATGCGGCCCTGCTCGACGACCTCGACCGCATCGTGGACGAGTACGGCAGCATGAGCCTCGAGGACCTCGACATCGGCGAGTTCCTGGGCCAGATCATCACGCTCGCGCGCCACAACGGCATCGAGCTGCCCGGGGCGGTCACGATGTTCGCCCGTGGCATGGTCACGCTCGAGGGCGTCATCGACGAGTTCCTCCCGGGCGTGAGCATCATCGAGATCATCAAGAACCACATCAAGGGCGTCGAGAGCCCTACCGACCTCATGAGGAAGGAGGTCGAGACCCTCGCGCCCGAGTCCCACAAGGCGCTCCACGGCATGCTGGGGGCGGCCTCGCAGGCCGACCTTGCCATGGGCATGCTCACACGTGGCCAGCTCAAGCTCAACATGGACTTCGTGGGCTCAGAGGACCCCATCGACGACCTCTCGCACATCGCCGACCGCCTCACCACGGGCGTCATCACGGCCGGGCTCCTCATCGGCTCGTCGGTGCTGTGCTATGCGAGCACGGTCTCGCCCAGCATGCCCGTCATCGCCTACCTGGGCATCCTGGGGTATCTGGCGGCGCTGCTCGTCTCGCTGTGGGTCGTGCATGACGTCTATCGCCGACATCGGCGCAGGCACCACTAGGCCGTCCGCCTGACGAGGCACGCGTCCGCCCGACCGCCCTCGGCTGCTCGGCCCTCATGCCTCGAGGGGATGGAACGTCGGCTCCATGTGGTCGAACGTGCAGAACTCGGTGTATCCCAGAGCTGCGAGCCTCCGTTGGACCAGCCGGATGTAGGCGCCGAGGTGGGCAGGCTTGTGGGAGTCGGACCCGATGGTCACGATGCGGCCGCCCAGGTCGTGGTAGAGGCGGAGGATCTCCGTGCAGGGCTGCAGGTCGGCCAGGCCATAGCGGAACGACGAGGTGTTGACCTCGATCCCCTTGCCCGAGGCGATGACGCGCTCGAGGATGGCCGCCACGATGTCGCGCGTGGCCTCGAACGGATAGGCGCCGGCCGGGTCGTAGCGCTTGATGAGGTCGAGGTGTCCTAGGACGGAGTAGTGGTCGAAGCTTCGGACGACGTCGTAGAGCTCCTGGTAGTAGGCATCGTTGTACTCCTTCTGGGTCCTGCCCTCCTGGAAGTCGCCCATCCAGAACTCGAGGTCCGCGACCTGGTGGATCGAGAGGATCAGGAAGTCCCATTGCTCCTTGTGTGCCTCGTAGAGGCGATCGAACTGCGGCTCGGTGTGCACCTGCACGCCGAACTCCATGCCGCAGCGCACGACGAGCTCGTCGGCGAACTCCTCCTGCACGCGGGCGACCTCGGGGAAGTAGTGCCGGTAGTCCACGTTGGTCACCGGCAGGCCATTCTCGATGCGGGCCCCGTCCGGGGCGTCATGGTCAGGCTTGACGCCATAGTCGACGTGGTCGGTGAAGCAGATCTCGTCGAGGTTGAGTCGGACCGCGTCGCGGCAGACCTCCTCCATGGGGTAGAAAGAGTCGTCCGAGAAGATCGAGTGAACGTGATAGTCAGCTAGCATGAGGACTCCTTGTCGTCTGTGGCCGTTCGGCCATGCCTATCCTTGTCGATCAGATGGTCACCCCAGGTCACGCAGAGTGCCATCAGGAACGTCACGGTGAGGAGGGAGGTGGGGTAGGCCCAGGTGGCACCCGCTCCCAGGAGAAGGCCCGCGAGCGGCGGGAAGAGGGTCGTGCCCGCGTAGGCGCAGGCCATCTGGAGGCCCATCATCGACTGCGAGCCGGTGCTGCCGAAGCGGGCAGGCGTCTGCTGGAGCAGCGTGGGATAGATGGGCGCGCATCCCAGGCCTATGAGGAACAGCGCCACACCCATCATGGCGACGCCCGAGCCCAGCATGAGGAGAAGGACACCCATGGCTGCGAGCGCCTGGCCGAGGTGCAGGAGCGAGGTGGCGTCGAGGCGGAGGGTCAGGAACCCTGACACGAGGCGTCCCAGGGTGATTCCCACGTAGAAGAGGGAGACGAGCGATGCCGCGGTGGCCGTGTCGGCCCCCTGTGCCTGCACGACGTAGGTGGCACCCCAGAGGCCGCATCCGGCCTCGAGGGCGGTGTAGCAGAGGAACCCGGCCATGACCTGCCAGGTACCAGGTGCCTTGAGCAGCTGCGAGCGTGTCTGACGTGTCTGTGGCCCTGTGGGGGAGCCGTCCTTCTCGGTGGTCCGTGAGGCAATGCCCTGCGGCGCGTCGACGCCCTCCCCACCCGGCTGCTCGCGCGCGGCCTCCGCGGCCTTCCAGAGCGGCAGGGTCACCACGAGCAGGCCTGCAAGGACGGCCTGGACCGCGCCGATCGTGAGGTATCCCGCCTGCCAGCCGGCCATCCTGGCCAGGCATGCCCCCATGACCATCGGTCCCAGGCTCGCGCCGATGCCCCAGCTGCAGTGCAGCCAGCTCATATGGCTTGCCTGGTAGTGCAGGGCCACGTAGCCGTTGAGGGAGGCGTCGACCGCGCCCGCCCCTAGGCCATAGGGCACCGCCCAGAGGCAGACCTGCCAGAGGCTCGTGGTGGTCGAGAGGCCTGCGAGCGCCACGGCGGTGAGGCCGACCGACGCCGCGGTGAGCCGGCCCGTCCCGAACGCGCGTTGGAGGTGGTCGGTGGCGAGGCTGGACACGATGGTGCAGCCTGCGATGAGCATCGAGATGAGTCCCTGGCTCTCGAGGGCCGTTCCCAAGGACACGTGCATGGCCGGCCAGGCTGACCCCAGGAGGGAGTCGGGGAGCCCGAGGGCCACGAAGGCGAGGTAGATGATGGGGAGAAGCAGACGCGGCATGGAGCTCCCGTCCGGATGGGAATATGGACAATCTCACGGTACTGATGTGTGAGTGTCTGAATAGCAGCATAATAGACAGAAAGCATCGTAAATCGGACATACCGGGAGGACGCCATGGCGCTCATCAAGCCGTCCGAGCTGGCCCTCGACGGGGAGGGACACGAGCTCATGCCCCACGGCACGGACGACTTCCCGTGTCTGGGCTACGACGAGGAACACGATGACACGCCGGCGGGAGAGCTTCCCTGGCATTGGCATAACGACTTCGAGGCCAACCTTGTCATCGAGGGGAACCTGCGCATGCGCGTGCCGGGTACCTCCGTGCTCCTCGGCGCAGGCGACGCCTGCTTCGTCAACGCGAGCGTGCCCCACGAGGCGGCTGGCGCGCCGCATGCGCGCCTCTACGGTCTCGTCTTCAGTCCCCTGCTCATATGTGGCACGTACGACTCGGTCTTCGCCAGGCGTTATGTCATGCCCCTGGTGCGGAGGTCCGACCTCCCGGTCGCGCTCCTCTCCCATGACGATCCAGGTGATGCCAGCGCGTTGGGGCTCATGAGGCAGGCCGTCGAGGCGCTGGATGCCGAGGTCCCGGGATATGAGGTCGCGGTCCGCGAGGCCCTCTCCTGGCTCGTGTGCGACATCCTCGCCCGTGTGGCCGCGCCATCGGCACGACGGGAGGCGATCGACGTCGGCTCGACCCGGGTCCGGGTCATGTGCGACTTCGTGGAGGAACACTATGCCGAGCGGATTGGCGTGGGCGACATCGCCCGGGCCGGGGGCGTCGGGGAGCGGGAGTGCCTCAGGGCCTTCCGTGCCTCGCTCGCGACGTCGCCCTCCGTCTATCTGAGGCAGTGCCGCATGAGACGGGCCGCCGACCTCCTTGTTCACGAACCGGGGATGAGCGTCGCCGAGGTCGCCCATGAGGTGGGCGTGTCGGGCTCGTCGAGCCTGGCCCAGCTCTTCCGCAAGGACTACCGCTGCAGCCCGCACGAGTACCGGACTCGTGCGAGAGGCCTCGCATAGGGGCTCATGACGCGCGGCGCATCGGGTCGTCCGAGGGCCATCTCACATGTCGTCGGTACCTGGGCTAGTGGCGTTCGTGCCGTGGGCGGTAAGGCTTCCTGGACTCGTCGGCGGGGTCGATGTCCTCGCCCTGGCTGTCGACCGTGTAGGTGAGGCTGCTCTCGAGCGCCTCGCGAGCGGTGGCGAGCACGGGGTAGTCGTCATTGTCCTCGACGCTGGCACGGATGGTGAAGTCGTCGTTGTCGTCCTGGTCGTACAGGATCGCCGACTTCTTCTGGAGGCGGTCGCGGGCGATGTCGAGCGCCTGGTCATCGTCATCCGCCTCGACATACATGGAGTACGAGATGGTCCGCTTGACCTTGATGGGATAGTAGCTCATGGGCCGCCTCCGCAGGTTGTGCTGTCGTTGCAAGGGTTATACCCAAGCAGGGCAGCCGCCGGGGGCAGGTGGGCGAGCGGTGCAAGGTCATGACTCGTGGGTCACTCTCGGCAAGCAATGCCGCTGGGTCCTCGCATTGCCTGCCGAGAGTGACCCTGGGTCTGCCCGGAAGCCGCCTCGTGGGTCACAATCGGCAAGCAATGCCGCTGGGTCCACGCATTGCCTGCCGAGAGTGACCCTGGCATGGCCCGCAGCCGCCCCGTTCCATGTCTGCCCTATTCCTCGGGGGCACCGTCGTGTGCGGGCCCCCGTGGCGGAACGGGCATGCCCTCGCGCGCGGCGTGGCCCTCGGGCAGGGCGCCCCTCTCGGCCTACTCCAGCTCGAACGCGCCGGTATAGAGCTGGTAGTACGTGCCCTTCTGGGCGAGGAGCTCGTCGTGGGTGCCACGCTCGATGATCCGGCCGTGGTCGAGCACGATGATCACGTCGGCATCGCGTACGGTCGAGAGGCGGTGGGCGATGACGAAGGTGGTGCGTCCCTTCATGAGGGCGTCCATCCCCTGCTGCACGATCTTCTCGGTACGCGTGTCGATGGAGCTCGTGGCCTCGTCGAGGATCATGACGGGCGGGTCGGCCACAGCGGCACGGGCGATGGAGACGAGCTGGCGCTGGCCCTGGGAAAGCTGGGTCCCGTTGTCGGTGAGGAGGGTGTCATAGCCCTCGGGCAGGCGCTCGATGAAGCCGTTGGCGCCGGCCAGGCGGGCCGCCTCACGGCATTCGTCGTCGGTGGCGTCGAGTCTTCCGTAGCGGATGTTGTCCATCACGCTGCCATAGAACAGGTTGGTGTCCTGGAGCACCATGCCGAGCGAGTGGCGCAGGTCGTCCTTGCGGATCTTGTTGATGTTGATGCCGTCGTAGCGGATCTTGCCGTCCTCGATGTCATAGAAGCGGTTGAGGAGGTTGGTGATCGTGGTCTTGCCGGCACCGGTGGCCCCGACGAAGGCGACCTTCTGGCCGGGCTTGGCGAACAGCGACACGTCGTGGAGCACCACATGTCCCGGCTCGTAGCCGAAGTCGACCTCGTTCATGCGGACGTCGCCGGCGAGCAGGGTGTAGGTCGTGGTGCCGTCGTGGTGGGGATGCTTCCAGGCCCACATGTTGGTGCGCTCGGGGCACTCGGTGAGCGCACCGCCCTCGAGCTTGGCGTTGACCAGTGTGACGTAGCCGTCGTCGACCTCGGGCTCCTCGTCGATGAGCTCGAAGATGCGCTCGGCGCCAGCGATGCCCATGACCACGGCGTTGATCTGCTGGGAGACCTGGCCGATCTGGCCGGCGAACTGCTTGGTGATGTTGAGGAACGGCACGGCCACGGCGATGGTGAGCGCCATCCCCGAGATGGACAGGTTGGGCGTGCCCATGAGGATGAAGATGCCACCAGCCACGGCCACGCACACGTACAGGACGTTGCCCATGTTCATGAGGACGGGGCCCAGGATGTTGGTGTAGGTGTTGGCCTTGCGTGCATCCTCGTAGAGGGCGTCGTTCACGCGGTCGAAGGCAGCCTCGCTCTCGCCCTCGTGGCAGAAGACCTTGATGACCTTCTCGCCGGCCATGGCCTCCTCGGCGAAGCCCTCGGTGGCGCCCAGGGTCTTCTGCTGGCGCAGGAAGAAGTGGGCGCTCTTGCCGCCGAGGTACTTGGTGAGCACGACCAACAGGCTGACGCCGGCCAGCACGACCAGGGCCATCCACAGGCTGAACCAGAACATGATGAACAGGTCGACGCAGATGACGATGCCGGTCACGAACAGCTGCGGCAGCGACTGCGAGATCATCTGGCGCAGGGTGTCGATGTCGTTGGTGTAATGGCTCATGACGTCGCCGTGGAAGTGCGTGTCGAAGTAGCGGACCGGCAGGGCCTCCATGCGGTCGAACATCATCTCGCGGAACTTCTCGAGGCTGCCCTGGGTGACGGTGGCCATGAGGCGGTTCCAGACGAAGATCGACACGAGCGAGACGCCATAGAGGGCGGCGAGGATGATGACGAGCTGGGCCATGGGCTCGGCGATCCGCGCCCAGTCGCCGTCGCGCCAGACGTCGCCCACGAGGGAGAGCGCCTTCTGCATGAAGACGGAGGGGATGGCGCTGATCACGGCGTTCAGGATGATGCAGACGATGATGATGGGCAGGAGCTTGGGATAGAACGAGAACAGCGTGCGGATGATGCGGCCCACGACGTGCGACTTCGAGGGTGCGGCCTGCGCGGGCGCGCTGGGGTTGGCGATGTCGCCGGCCATGTCGGGGGTGCGCTTGGACGTCTCTGCCATGTCACTCACCGTCCCTTCCTGAGGTGGCAGGTATCTGGGCCGTGCCGTCCTTCTCGTCAGCGGACTGCTTGTTCTGCGAGAGGTACGTCTCGCGGTAGATGTCCGAGGTCTGCATGAGCTGGTCGTGCGTGCCCACGGCCGAGATGGCGCCGTCGTCCATCACGACGATGCGGTCGGCGTCCTCCACCGAGGCCGTGCGCTGGGCGATGATGACCTTGGTGGTGCTGGGGATGAAGTCCTTGAACCCGTCGCGGATGAGGGCGTCGGTCTTGGTGTCCACGGCGCTCGTGGAGTCGTCCAGGATGATGACCTTGGGGTTCTTGAGAAGGGCACGTGCGATGCAGAGGCGCTGCTTCTGGCCGCCCGAGACGTTGGTGCCGCCCTGCTCGATGTAGGTGTCGTACTTGTCGGGGAAGCCCTGGACGAACTCGTCGGCCTGGGCCAGGCGTGTCGCGGCCTCGACCTCGTCGTCGGTGGCGTCGAGGTCGCCCCAGCGCAGGTTCTCGGCGATGGTCCCCGAGAAGAGCACGTTCTTCTGGAGCACGACGGCGACCTGGTTGCGCAGGGTGTCGAGGTCATAGTCACGCACGTCGTGGCCGCCCACGCGCACGGTGCCCTCGGTGACGTCATAGAGGCGGCTGATGAGCTGGATGAGGGTCGACTTGGACGAGCCGGTGCCGCCGACGATGCCGATGGTCTCGCCGCTCCTGATGTGGAGGTCGATGTCCGAGAGGGCCATGCGCTCGGCGCTCTTGGAGTACTTGAAGCTCACGTGGTCGAAGTCGATGCTGCCGTCCGGGACCTCCATGATGGGGTCGGCGGGGTTCGTTATGGTGGTCGTGGCCTCGAGGACCTCGACGATACGGTGTGCGGACTCGTCAGCCATGGTGATCATGACGAAGACCATCGAGAGCATCATGAGGCTCATGAGCATCATGAAGCCATAGGTGAAGAGGCTCGAGAACTGCCCCACGTTCATGGCCACGCCCTGGGTGGTGACGATGGTGTAGCTCGCGTAGTAGATGACGAACACGAAGATGATGTCGACGCAGAGGTTCATCATGGGCGAGTTCAGCGCCAGGATCTTCTCGGCATGGGTGAAGTCACCGCAGACGTCGCGGGCGGCGCGGGCGAACTTGCCCTCCTCGTAGTCCTCGCGGACGTATGCCTTGACCACGCGCATGCCCTCGATGTTCTCCTCGACGGACTCGTTGAGCTTGTCGTACTTCCTGAACACCCGCTTGAACAGGGGCATCGTCGCCTTGATGACGAGCCCCAGGCCGATGGCCAGCACGGGGATGACGAAGAGGTAGACCACGGCGAGGCCGCCGCCCATGATGTAGGCCATGACGAAGGCCATGACGAGCATGAGCGGGCAGCGGATGGCCGTGCGGATGATCTGCATGTAGGCCAGCTGGACGTTGTTGACGTCGGTGGTCATGCGGGTGACCAGGCTCGACGTCGAGAAGCGGTCGATGGTGGCGAACGAGAAGGTCTGGATGTTGTAGAACATGTCGTGGCGCAGGTTCTTGGCCAGGCCGCAGGAGGCCTTGGAGCAGGTGACGCCTGCCGCCGTGCCGAAGGCGAGCGATATGAGCGCCATGGCCAGGAGGACGCCCCCGTAGCGCAGGATCACGTCCATGCCGGCACCCGCCTGGTAGGCGTCGATGAGCTGCGCGGTGAAGTAGGGGATGGTCACCTCCATGGCCACCTCGCCGATCACGAACAGCGGCGTGGCGATGGACGCACGCTTGTACTCGCGTATGCTTTGCATAAGACGCTTAATCATCAAGTGACTCCCAGCGATCGTGGACCTTCTCGAGCATGGTGAGCAGCTCATCCTGCTCGTCTGGCGTGAGGCATGTGAAGCACTCGCGCTTGAACCGTTCGTGCACGTACTTCTCCTCGCAGGCCTCGGCGTGGCCCCGCTCGGTGAGGCTCACCACGAGCTGGCGGCGGTCCTGCGGCGAGCGGTCGCGGCTGATGAGGCCGTCGCGCTCGAGCTTGGCGAGCACCTCCGAGAGCGATCCCGCCTTGAGCTGGAACGTCTCCTGGATCCTGCGTTGGTCCATCTGGCCGTCGTTCCTCAGGAGCATGGTGAGTATGTGCGTGCGTCCCGAGCGGCCGCCTCCATAGAAGTGCAGGTAATGGCCGCAGTACCCGAGCTCTGACAGGAGCTTCTCCTCGCGCGTGCGCGGATAGCAGCACTCGGGGAGGGGCTCGGTCGGTGGCGTCTCGGTGCGTTCTGGTTCGGTCATGGGCTGTGCTTCCTGGTATGCGCGGGCGGGTGCTTCCGACTCGCTCGTGGTCGGATGGTGCGCGAGGCACGTATGTGGCGGCCTCTCGGCTGCAAGGAGTCTAGGCTGCTGTGGCGGTGATGTCAAGGTACCTAACCGTTAGGCACCGAAGTACCTTCGGGAGGGGGCATGCGAGAGGTCGGGAGGCGGGGCTGGGTGTCCCGACGTCGTCTGTCGGCAGTTCGACCCCTCTCTGCACGAATATGGTTGCCGATGGCGAATCCTGACCATTGCATGACGACTGACCCGAACGAATATGACCGTTCGCGGTCAATACATGACCACTCATGACCGAAGTTGGCGAAAGATGAACGGAAGCGGTCAAACCTGGCGTATAACCTTCTCAGCAAGAACGAGGCGGCCGTCACAGCCGCGGACGACGGAGGGAAGGGGAAGAGATGCTGGCCGAGGAACGCTACGCGCGGATCTGCGAGCTCGTCACCACCCAAGGGACGGTCACCGCACAGGAGCTGTGCGACCGCCTTGACGCGAGCCCCTCCACCATCAGGCGTGATCTCGAGCACCTCGATGCCGAGGGCCGGCTCGCCCGCGTCCACGGCGGTGCCGCGAGCGTCCAGGGGCGCCTCTCCACGCGCGACCAGGCCATGTCCGACAAGTACGGCATGAACGCCGACGAGAAGACCGGCATCGCCCGCCTTGCCGCCTCCCTCGTCGAGCCCGACGACTTCGTCTTCGTCGATGCCGGCACCTCCACGGAGCGCCTCGTCGACTACCTCACCGAGACGCGCGCCACCTTCGTGACCAACTCCATCCCGCATGCCCGCAAGCTCGCGCTCAAGGGCTGCCGCACGATCATGCTCGGCGGCGAGCTCAAGTCCGACACCGAGGCCCTCGTGGGGCCCACCGCCTTGAACGCCGTGGCCCAGTACCACTTCACCAAGGGCTTCTGGGGGACCAACGGCTTCACCGCCGAGGATGGCTTCACGACGCCCGACGTCAACGAGGCCATGGTGAAGCGCCTCTCGATGGCACACACGGCCGCCTGCTATGTGCTGTGCGACGCAAGCAAGCTCGGCTGCGTCGCCCCGGTGACCTTTGCCGATGCCGATGACGCGACCGTGATCACCGACTCGTCGGCTGACTCCCGATACCTCAGGCTCAAGAACGTTATGGAGGCGTCCCTATGATCTATACCGTGACCTTCAATCCCTCGCTCGACTACATCGTGGGCGTGGACGACCTCACGCTCGGGGAGGTCAACCGAGTCTCGTCCGAGAAGATCCTCCCTGGCGGCAAGGGTGTGAACGTCTCGATCGTCCTCGCGAACCTCGGCCACTCCTCGCGTGCGCTCGGCTTCGTGGCCGGCTTCACCGGTCGCGAGATCATGCGCCGCATGGACGACTACGGCTGCCAGACCGACTTCATCCACGTCGCGGAGGGCATGAGCCGCATCAACGTCAAGGTGAAGTCCGCCGAGGAGACCGAGATCAACGGTCAGGGTCCCCGCATCACCGCAGCCGACGTCGACGCGCTCTTCTCGCGCCTCGACAACCTCGGCGAGGGCGACACGCTCGTCGTGTCAGGTTCCATCCCGAGCACCCTTCCCGATGACATGTACGAGCAGATCATGGCCCGACTCGACGGCCGGGGGGTGCGCATCGTGGTCGATGCCACGCGCGACCTGCTCACCAACGTCCTGCCATACCATCCCTTCCTCATCAAGCCCAACAACCACGAGCTCGGCGAGATCTTCGACGTCACGCTTGCCACGCGTGACGAGGTCGTGCCGTATGCCAAGAGGCTCCAGGAGCGTGGCGCCGCCAACGTGCTCGTCTCGATGGCGGGGGAGGGCGCGGTCCTCGTGGCCGAGACCGGAGAGGTCTTCAAGGCGCCGGCTCCCCATGGCACCGTGGTGAACTCCGTGGGCGCGGGCGACTCCATGGTCGCGGGCTTCGTCTCGGGCATGCTCGAGGCCGGGGACTACGCCACGGCCTTCCGCATGGGCGTTTCCACAGGCTCGGCCAGCGCCTTCTCGTCTGAGCTCGCCACGCGTCCCGAGGTGGATGCCCTGCTCAGGACGCTCTGACACGCTCGGCTCCGCCAGGTATTCTCGGGCGCAAGGCCCGTGCACCATATCGTCGGCAAGCAATCAGGTCCAACCAACCAAGAGGAGAGAGAGGCACCATGCGCATCTGCGACCTGCTCAAGCCCGAGGCCATCAAGATAGGCGGCTCGGCATCAAGCAAGGAGGACGCCATCGACAAGATGGTCGCCCTCATGGAGAAGGAGGGCAACGTCACCGACGCTGCTGCCTACAAGAAGGCGGTCCAGGCGCGCGAGGCCGAGTCGACTACGGCCCTGGGCGAGGGCATCGCCATCCCGCACGCCAAGACGGCGGCCGTCTCCGCGGCCGGTCTCGCGGCCATGACGATCCCCGCGGGCGTCGACTATGACTCGCCTGACGGCAAGCCCACGAACCTGATGTTCCTCATCGCCGCCCCTGACACCAAGGCCGACGTCCACCTCGAGGTGCTGAGCCGTCTCTCGACGCTGCTCATGGACCCCCAGTTCTGCGCCGACCTCCGCGCCGCCAAGACGGCCGACGAGTTCCGCAAGGTCGTCGACGCAGCCGAGACCGCACGTCTCGCCACCGAGAAGGGCGAGGCCGCCGCGGCGGCGTCCAAGGCCGGCACCTATGACGTGCTCGCCATCACGGCCTGCCCCACGGGCATCGCCCACACCTATATGGCGGCGGAGGCCCTCGAGAAGAAGGCCACCGAGATGGGCCTCTCGCTCAAGGCCGAGACCCAGGGCTCTGGCGGCACCAAGAACAAGCTCACGGCCGACGACATCAAGCACGCCAAGGGCATCATCATCGCCGCCGACAAGAACATCGACCTTTCGCGCTTCGACGGCAAGCCGCTCTACTCCTGCCCCGTCTCCGACGGCATCAACAAGCCTGAGGTCCTCATCAACAAGATCGTCAAGGGCGAGGCATCCGTCTATCACGCCGCCGAGGGTGCCAAGCCCGCGGCTGACGAGTCCGGCGAGGGCGAGTCGGTCTGGCACGTCATCTACAAGCACCTCATGAACGGTGTCTCCAACATGCTGCCGTTCGTGGTCGGCGGCGGCATCCTCATCGCGTTGGCCTTCATGTTCGACGGTGCCAACGCCGGTACCTCGACCTTCGGCATGGGCACGCCGCTCGCTGCCTTCCTCAAGACCGTCGGCAACACCGCCTTCGGGTTCATGCTGCCCATCCTTGCCGGCTTCATCGCGATGTCCATCGCCGATCGTCCCGGCCTTGCCGTGGGCTTCGTAGGTGGCGCGCTCGCGAGCGGCGGCTACACGTTCGCCAACATCATGGCGTATGACTCCTCGGTCGCCATCAGCTCCGGCTTCATCGGTGCGCTCATCGCAGGCTTCGCCGGTGGCTACATCGTGCTGGGTCTGGAGAAGCTCTTCTCGCACATGCCCAGCTCGCTCGAGGGCATCAAGCCGATCCTGCTCTACCCGCTGCTCGGCATCCTCATCGTCGGTGTCGTCATCATCGGCATCAACCCCGTCATGGGTGCCATCAACGTCGCCATCTCCGACTTCCTGAACAGCATGTCCGGTACCAGCATGGTCCTCCTCGGGCTCCTGCTCGGCGGCATGATGTCCGTCGACATGGGCGGCCCGGTCAACAAGGCTGCCTACGTCTTCGGTACGGCCGCCCTTGCCTACGGCACCACCGAGGGCAACATGATCATGGCTGCCGTCATGGCTGGCGGCATGGTTCCCCCTCTGGCCATCGCGCTTTCCACCACGATCTTCAAGAACCGCTGGACCGAGGAGGAGCGTAAGGCCGGTCTCGTGAACTACGTCATGGGCCTCTCGTTCATCACCGAGGGCGCCATCCCGTTCGCCGCAGGCGACCCTGCCCGCGTCCTTCCCAGCTGCATCGTGGGCTCCGCCCTCGCAGGCGCTCTCTCCATGCTCTTCGGCTGCGCCTGCCCTGCCCCTCACGGTGGCATCTGGGTCATCGCCATCATCACGAACCCGTTCATGTACGTCGTCGCCATCCTCGTCGGTGCGGCAGTGGCCGGGCTCATCCTCTCGATGCTCAAGAAGAAGCTCCCCGCATCCGAGAGTGGCCTGATCGAGGCTGCCAAGTAGTCCGATCGACATACTGACCGCCAAGGTCAGGTTCCAGGGGACGGCTCCTTCGGGGGCCGTCCCCTTTGTCATACAACTGCCGACCGTGTGGGCACCTCTCGTTTGTCGATGCATTCCCTAGCGCCGCTGGGCCTTGCCCAATGCCAGTAATGCTAGGAAATGCATCGACAAACGCAGGGGGACAGGGGACGGCTCCTTCGGGGGCTGTCCTTGTTTTGTAAGCTCCTGGTAAGGCCTGGTCACGGCTGTGTAAGCCATCGGGCATGAGGCCCACCCGGCAATCTGTCCCACGTAGGATTCCCTTCAGACAGGGGACGCATGACTCGCGTCCCGAGGCAGCCAGACGGCTTGCCTCCCATCCGAAGGGAGAACCATGCACAACGATATGTCTCGTCGTCAGTTCCTCGGCCTCGCTGGAGGTCTCGCCGCCGTATGTGGCCTCGGCCTCGTGGGATGCGGTGGGAGCGGCAGCTCCTCCGCTGCCACCACCGCAGCCGCAAGCACCTCCGCTGCCCTCTCGGGCTCCGTCACCGCGGTGGGCTCGACCGCGCTCCAGCCCCTCGTCGAGGCTGCCGCCGAGCAGTTCATGGCCGACAACTCAGGCGTCCAGATCACCGTCCAGGGAGGCGGATCCGGCCAGGGCATCACGCAGATCAGCCAAGGCGCCGTCCAGATCGGCGACTCCGACGTCTTCGCAGAGGAGAAGCTCCAGGACAAGTCCGACGCCTCCAAGCTCACCGACAACAAGGTGGCCGTGGTGGGCATGGGCCCGGTCGTGAACAAGGACGTCACCGTCGATGACATCGCCCTCGAGGACCTCAAGGGCATCTTCTGTGGCACCATCACCAACTGGAACCAGGTCGGCGGCGCGGACGAGGCCATCACCGTGATCAACCGCGCCTCCGGCTCGGGCACGCGTGCGACCTTCGAGTCGAACGTCCTCAAGGGTACGACGGTCCCCGACACCTTCAAGCCGCAGGAGCAGGACTCCTCGGGCACGGTCGCCAAGATGGTTGCCGAGACCCCGGGTGCCATCTCCTACCTGGCCTTCTCGTACTATGCGGACACGTTCAAGGCCTTGAAGGTCGGAGGCGTCGAGGCCAAGGCCGCAAGCGTCGAGGACAACACCTGGACCATCTGGGCCTACGAGCACATGTACACTGCGGCGAGTCCCGACGCGGCCACCCAGGGCTTCATCGACTACATGATGGGCGACGAGGTCCAAGGCTCGCTCGTCGAGCAGAACGGCTACATCCCCGTCTCGGGCATGAAGGTCTCCCGCGACGCCGACGGCAACGTCACCACCAACTAGCCGCCGCGCGAGAGGGACCAAGATGTCTTCTAAGCAGGCAATGTCGAAGCGTCGTCTCGAGCGCTGCGGTCTCACCGTCACAGGGGCATGCGTGACCCTCGTGGCGGTGCTGGTCGTGACCCTGATCGTGATGGTGGCCAGCCACGGGCTCGCCACCTTCACGGCCGACGGCATCCCGTTGGGCGACTTCCTCCTTGGTACGACCTGGAACCCGCACCAGGCAGATGCCGCAGGCAACCCCACGGTGGGGGCCCTCCCCATGATATGCGGCTCCTTCGCGGTGACGCTGCTGGCCACGGCCTTCGCCCTGCCCATCGCCGTCGGGAGCGCCATCTTCGTGGTGGAGGTCGCGCCCGGCTTCGGCCGACGCGTCTTCCAGCCGCTGGTCGAGCTCCTGGTGGGAATCCCGTCGGTGGTCTTCGGCCTCATCGGTCTCACCGTCGTCGTGGCATGGACGCGCGGCTGGGCAGGAGGCACCGGCTACGGGATCTTCTCGGGGGCGGTCGTGCTCGCCGTGATGGTGCTCCCCACCATCACGAGCCTCTCGATCGATGCCGTCGCCGCCGTGCCCATGAGCTATCGGGAGGGTTCCTATGCCCTCGGGTGCACGCGATGGCAGACCATCTGGAACGTCGTCCTGAGGAGCGCCCGCCCCTCGCTCATGACCGCCACCATCCTGGGTATGACCAGGGCCTTCGGCGAGTCGCTTGCCGTGCAGATGGTCATCGGTAACTCGGCGCAGGTCCCGGGGTCGCTCTTCACGCCGGCCTCGACGCTCACGTCGATCCTCACCATGGGCATGGGCAACGAGGCCATGGGCACCGTCTACAGTGACGCCCTCTGGAGCCTGGCCCTGCTGCTCCTGGGCATGAGCCTCGTCTTCATCCTCATCATCCATCTCATCGGCAGCAAGGGGGTCAAGGCCCATGCCTGACCAACGGACTGCATCACCTGCGCAGGCGCCGACGCTCGACCCGGGTGCCGCGGCCGTGCACGTGCGACGGATCGCCCGCCAGGACCGCCTCGCCACGGGCATCCTCACGATCATCGTCGCCCTCGTGCTCGTGCTGCTCGCGGCCATCGTGGGCTACATCCTGGTGAACGGTGCCGGCAAGCTCTTCGACCTCTCGTTCCTCACGTCCAAGCCCGAGCAGTTCCGTGCCGGCGGAGGGATCGGGCCCGAGCTCTTCAACTCGTTCTACCTGCTCCTGCTCACCCTGCTCATCTCGGTGCCCATCAGCCTGGGGGCAGCGATCTTCCTGGCCGAGTATGCGCCCGACAACGTCGTCACCGTGGCTGCCAAGACGGCCATCGAGACGCTCTCGAGCCTGCCCTCCATCGTCGTGGGCCTCTTCGGCTTCCTGTTCTTCGTGCTCCAGATGGGCTGGGGCTTCTCGATCCTGTCGGGTGCGCTCGCCCTCACGATGTTCAACATCCCCATCCTGGAGCGCACCATCCAGCAGGCGCTGGAGGACGTGCCTCGGACGCAGCGTGACGCAGGTCTCGCCCTGGGACTCACCAAGTGGGAGACGACCATCCACGTGCTGGTCCCTGCGGCCATGCCCGCGATCGTGACCGGCGTGGTGCTGTCTGCCGGACGCGTCTTCGGCGAGGCGGCCGCCCTCATCTACACGGCCGGGCAGTCGGCACCTGCCCTCGACTTCGGTTGCCTTGACCTGACGAGCCCGACCTGTCCCTGGAACCTCTTCCGTCCGGCCGAGACCCTGGCGGTCCACATCTGGAAGATCAACTCCGAGGGCGTGGTCCCCGACCTGTCGGCCGTCTCCAACGGCACCGCCGCCGTGCTCATGGTCTGCATCCTCGTCTTCAACCTGGTGGCACGCGGCGCTGGCAAGGCCATCGCGAGGAGGCTGACGGCAGAATGAGCGACGAGAGGGACACACGAGGCTCGACCGCGCTCCTCGAGACCCGCGGCTGCTCGGTCAGGTATGACCTCACACACGAGGCACTCAATCCGGTCGACCTCGCCTTCGAGGCAGGTACCGCCACGGCGCTCATCGGACCTTCGGGGTGTGGCAAGTCGACGTTCCTGCGCTGCCTCAACCTCATGAACCGCGAGATCCCGAAGTGTCGCATCGGCGGAAGCATCTACTACCACGGCACGGACGTGAACGTGGGTTCCACCGACACCTTCGAGCTCAGGAAGTCCATCGGCATGGTCTTCCAGCAACCCACGCCCTTCGCGAAGTCCATCCGCGAGAACATCCTGTTCGCGCCCAAGCGCCATGGGATCTCGGACAAGGCCGTGCTCGAGCAGCTCCTCGAGACGTCACTTACCGATGCCGCCATCTGGGACGAGGTCAAGGACAAGCTCGACCAGTCCGCCCGCGCCCTGTCGGGTGGCCAGCAGCAGCGCCTGTGCATCGCCCGCACCCTGGCCATGAGGCCAGACGTGGTGCTCATGGACGAGCCGTGCTCCGCACTGGACCCCATCTCGACGTTCGCCATCGAGGAGACGATCCGTGACATGGTCGCGCGGGACATCTGCGTGGTCATCGTCACGCACAACATGGAGCAGGCCGCACGCGTCTCCGACCGGACCGCCTTCTTCTACGTGGGCGACATGGTCGAGTGCGGTCCCACCAGGCAGGTCTTCTCGGCACCGAAGGACACACGGCTCTCTGACTACCTCACGGGGAGGTTCGGCTGATGGATATGACCAAGGACATGACGATCCCGCAGGACGTGTCTGCCGAGAAGGTCATGGTCGAGCAGCTTGACCTGTGGTACGGCGACTTCCAAGCCTTGAAGGGCGTCTCGCTCGGCATGGGCGCCAACGAGGTGACGGCGCTCATCGGCCCCTCCGGCTGCGGCAAGTCGACCCTGCTGAGGACCTTGAACCGCATGTGCGACCTCGTGGAGGGCGTCCGCCACGACGGCTCGGTCCGCCTCGACGGCGCTGACGTGTTCGCCGGCGATGCCAACGAGCTGCGGCTCAAGGTAGGGATGGTGTTCCAGCACCCCAACCCGTTCCCGATGTCCATACGCGACAACGTCGCCTACGGCCCGCGTCGTCACTACGGTTTGCGAGGACAGGCGACCGACGACCTCGTGGAGGGCTCGCTCAGGCGGGCTGGCCTCTGGGACGAGGTCAAGGACGACCTCGACCACAGCGCGCTGGGGCTCTCGGGCGGGCAGCAGCAGCGCCTCTGCATCGCCCGCGCCATCGCGATGGCACCCGAGGTCCTGCTCATGGACGAGCCTACGAGTGCGCTCGACCCCATCTCGACCTCGATGGTCGAGGAGCTCATGCGCGACCTCGCATCCGACCACACGGTCGTCGTGGTGACCCACAACATGCAGCAGGCCACGCGCGTCTCGGACCGCTGCGCGTTCTTCCTGCTGGGTGAGCTCGTCGAGGCGGCACCCACGCCCGAGCTCTTCGCACATCCGCACGACAAGCGTACCGAGGACTATCTCACGGGAAGGTTTGGCTGACATGAGGACACGCAGCGATTTCACGAGAAGGCTCAAGGACCTCGCCGACCAGGTCGGTAGGCTCGGGGTGCTCGCGGCGGAGGACGTCCGCGCGACCGCGCACGTGCTCGCCGGCGAGCGGGAGGTGTCGGACGCCGTCGAGGCGAGTCGTCATGACGCGGCCTCCCTCCAGAAGGCGATCGAGTCGAGCTGCATGGAGCTCATGCTCCTGCAGCAGCCGGTAGCCGGTGACCTGCGCCTGGTCACGGGATCGTTCCGGCTCGTCTCCGACCTCGTCCGCATCGACGAGATGTGCCGTGACCTCGACGTCCTGGTGGACGAGATTCCCCATGATGCCGTGGACGGCCTGGGCGACGTCCTGCAGAGGATGTCTGACAAGGCCGCTACAATGGTCGAGATGGCGGTGGACGCCTTCCTCACGAGCGACACCGACGAGGCGGCACAGGTCTTCTCGGCCGATGACGAGGTCGACGCGCTCTATGCCCGTGCCGAGTCCACCGTCGTGGAGCTCATCAAGGCGGGAGGCCTCCATGCCCGGTCTCTGCCCGAGCTGCTCATGGTGGCCAAGTACTACGAGCGCATGGCCGACCATGCGCAGCGGGTGGCCGACTGGGCGGTCTTCCGCGACGCCGGCGAGCATGCGGGCGTCGAGATAGATTAGGTGGGGCCAGCCGGCGCGCCCGGCCCGGCCCATACGTGTGGCCGAGGAGGGCCCGTGGTCTACTACGTCGAGGATGACACCAACATACGCGAGCTCACCTGCTATGCGCTTGCGCAGGCGGGCATCGAGGCCAAGGGTCTTGCCGACGACGCGTCGTTCCGCGTGGCCTGCTCGGAGCGCACGCCTGACGCGGTGCTCCTCGACATCATGCTCCCCGACGTCGACGGCCTCCAGATCCTCCGACGCATCCGCCGCACGCCCGGCCTCTCGCGTGTGCCCGTGATGATGCTCACCGCCAAGGACACCGAGCTCGACACCGTCTGCGCGCTCGACGGCGGTGCCGACGACTACCTGGCCAAGCCCTTCGGCATGATGGAGATGGTGAGCCGGGTGCGTGCGCTGCTCCGGCGCTCGCCGGCGAGGGTCGAGAAGGCCCCCGCGGATGCCGACCTGCTCGAGGCGGGGCCGCTCGCGGTGTCACGCGCTCGCCACGAGGCGAGGCACGACGGCGACCTGCTCGAGCTCACGGCACGCGAGTTCGACCTCCTCGCCTTCCTCATGGCCAGCCCCGGCGTGGCGTTCACCCGCGAGGACCTGCTCCAGCGCGTCTGGGGCTGGGACTTCGACGGGGGGAGCCGCACCGTGGACGTGCATGTGCAGACCCTTCGGCGCAAGCTGGGCGCAGATGCCGACCTCATAGAGACCGTGCGGGGCGTGGGGTATCGCCTCCGTGACGCGCCTGCTGGTGCCGAGGGCGATGGTGGCCATGAGCGCTGAGAGGGACCTCCCGCAGTCGGCCCCCTCGCTCGCGCGGAGGGTCTTCGTCGTGCTCGCGTGCGTCGCCACGACGGTGGCGCTCGTCGTCTTCGTGGGGGCCACGCTCGTCTTCCAGTCATCCCTCGTCGCCGATGCCCACGAGCAGCTCTCACGCGAGTGCTCGATGGCCGCCTCGGTGCTCGACGGCTGCGACGGTACGGGCGCGCAGGTGACCTCGCTTGCCACGGTCGACACCGGCGACACGCGCGTGACGCTCGTCGCGGTCGACGGTACGGTGCTCTATGACTCGCTCGCCGATGCCGCCTCCCTTCTCAACCACCTGGACCGTCCCGAGGTGGCAGAGGCGCTGGCGGACGGTACGGGCTCCTCCGAGCGCGAGAGTGACACGGCCGGGAACGTGAGCATCTACCAGGCATCGCGTCTGGCCTCCGGTGCCGTCCTGCGCCTCTCGGTCGACCGTGCGGGCGTGAGTGCCCTGCTCGTGCGTGACCTCTGGATGCTCGCCGTGGTGGTCGCGGCCACCGTGGTCGCCTCCTGGGTGGTGGCCCGTCTCGTGGCGGGGCGCCTGGTGCGGCCGGTGCTGGCCATCGACCCGGCCCGTCCCCAGGATGCCGACACCTACGAGGAGCTCTCGCCGCTGGTCGCCCGTCTTGCGCAGCAGCAGACCACCCTCACGAGCCAGATGCGCGAGCTCGAGGGGGCCGAGCGCATGCGGCGCGAGTTCACCTCGAACGTGACCCATGAGCTCAAGACCCCGCTTGCGGCCATCTCGGGGGCGGCCGAGCTCATCCGCGACGGCATCGCCAAGCCCGAGGACGTGGCTGGTTTTGCGGGGCGCATCGTCGACGAGACGGCCCATCTCACGGCCCTCGTGAACGACATCCTCACGCTCTCGAAGCTCGACGAGTCGGAGCGGTCGAGCGACCGCGCCCTCGTGGGGAGCACGGAGCCGATCGACCTCGGGCGCGTGGCGCTCGACGTGGCCTCACGCCTTGCCCGGCCGGCCGAGAAGGCCGAGGTCAGCATTGACGTCTCGGGGGATGCGACGCGCATCTGCGGGGTCGCCCGCCTCATCGACGAGCTGGTCTACAACCTCTGTGACAACGCCATCCGCTACAACCGCCCCGGCGGCACCGTCTGGGTCTGGACGGGGGCCGATGCCTGTGGGCATCCGATCCTCCGGGTCACCGACACCGGCCGGGGCATCCCGACCGAGGCGCAGGGCAAGGTCTTCGAGCGCTTCTATCGGGTCGATGCCTCCCGATCGCGCGCCAGCGGAGGCACCGGCCTGGGCCTCGCCATCGTGAAGCATGCGGCCGCCTTCCACGGGGCCGAGGTCGGGCTCGAGAGCATGGAGGGCGAGGGGACCACGGTCACGGTGACCTTCCCCGTGCAGGAGGGGACGCGTCCCGTCGGCTGAGCTCCCGTGGTCGTGGGACGTGCTCGTCCCCAAGGCCGCGCAGCGGGTACACTCTTCTCAGCATATCTGTCGCCGCAGCCTGCGGCGGGAAGACGGGAGTCCCATGAAGCGCATCGCTCGTGCCATCGTCGCCATCGTCGTCGTGGCTGCCCTCTTCGGGGGTGGCTTCTGGGCGGGGATGACCTACCAGGCTGACAAGGGAGGCCGTCTGGCCTCGTCTGCCACCATCCAGGAGCAGATCTCGGGGATCTCGGAGCTCGCCACGGCCAAGCTCGACTATCGCGGCCTCGTGCGCTACGAGGACGGCGACATCCAGTTCATCAACAAGAAGGCCTTCACGATGCTCTATACGGCCGAGCTCAAGGCCGGCGTCGACCTGTCGCAGGCCACCGTCGAGGTGAGCGGCCGCACCATCACGGTCACCCTTCCCGAGGCCACCGTCCTCTCCGAGAGCATCGACCCCAACAGCCTCTCGTTCTATGACCAGAGCTATTCCCTGTTCAACTGGGAGAACAAGCAGGACACGCAGAACGCCCTCGAGCTCGCCCAGGACGACGTGGAGGAGAAGGCCGACACCACGACCCTCATCTCCACGGCCGACCAGCAGGCCAAGGATGCCATCACGAGCCTGCTCGAGCCGCTCACCACGCAGGACGACCCCTATACCATCGTCTTCAAGTAGCCACTCCCACCAAGGAGGCCTCCCATGCCATCCGAGAGTCGCACCGCTGCCGAAGTCCCGACCATCAGGCAGAGGATCAAGGGCTCGCAGCAGGTCGGTGCCCTGAGGGAGGCCCTTACCTCCGCCGCCGACCAGCCGAGCCTGCGCGAGCGCCTCTCGCTGGGTGCGGCCGATGGGGTGCCCGCGGCGACCTCCCTCCAGCTGCGGAAGGTTCCCCACGACATCGTCGCGTACGTCTCGTCCGAGATGCGCACCTTCCGCAAGCACCGCTTCTCCGAGGTCGACAGCCTGGTCTTCTCGAAGCTCTCGTACCTCAACTGGCTGGCCGTGCCGGCCGTGCCGCGTCGTACGCGCAAGGGCCCGGCCCCGACGCTCCGCGACCTGTTCTGCGCCGAGTGCTTCGAGGGTCTCTTCGACACCCAGCTCGACCGCGACAAGGACGTCGCGTTCCTCACGGCCGTGGTGGCGAGCCCACGCTTCCGTGACGTGAGGGTCCTGAACCATGTCAACAGCATCGACGAGGCGGCAGACAAGCAGTTCTCGGCCACGACGTTCCTGCTGCCTGACAAGACCGTCTACGTGGCCTTCCGCGGGACGGACAACACCATCGTGGGGTGGAAGGAGGACTTCGACCTCGCCTTCCGTACGCCGGTCGCCGCGCAGACGTCGGCCGTGGCCTACCTCGAGCGCGCCGCGGCCGCGACCGACGGCCACATCCGGGTGGGGGGCCACTCCAAGGGGGGCAACCTCGCGGTGTACGCGGCGGCCATGGCGGCGCCTGCCGTGCGCGAGCGCATCGTCCGGGTGTACAGCCATGACGGCCCCGGTTTCAACGAGACGGCCCTTGCGCAGATCCGCTCGTCAGACATGGCCGGGCGCGTGAGCAAGTCGGTGCCCGAGTCATCCGTGGTGGGGATGCTCCTCGAGAACCAGGAGACCTACCACGTCATCAGGAGCGATGCCGCCGGCATCATGCAGCATGACCCGTACTCGTGGATCGTGCTGGACGGTGCCTTCGTCCCCATGCCTGGGGTCGACGACAGCTCGGTCCTCATCGACAGGACGCTGTCGGGCTGGATCTCGGGTATGGACGATGCGCACATGGAGCGCTTCGTGAACGCGCTCTTCGACGTCTTCGGGGCATCCGGGACCAAACGCTTCCAGGACATGTCGTTCGCCGACTACATGGCGAGCGCCCAGGCGGTGGTCGACATGGACCCCGACGAGCGGGCGATGTTCCTGAGGACCATCGAGGCCCTGGCCCGCGTCGGTGCGCAGAGCCTTGCCGATGCCATGGGCACCGCTGCCGCCGACGCGACCGATGCCGTGATCGCAGAGGAGTCCTGAGCCATGAGGAGAATCGTGTCCGACCTGACGTCATGCGCGACCCCTGGTGCCTACGTCTCTCTCGCCTGCGAGGTCGAGGGACCCTACGAGAAGGACCGTCTCGACCATGCCCTGGCGGCGTCTGCGGCGGCGCATCCGCTGCTGCGTGCACGCGTGACCGTGGGCGACGACGGCCTGCCTGCCTTCGAGGTGGGGCACGACCCGTACGTGACGGTGGGCGAGGTCGCCCCCATCCCGCTGGCCGATCTCGCCTGCACGGATGCTGGCGCGTGGGACCCGCTCGCGGGCCCGCTGCTCCGCGTCACGACCTGCTCCTCCGAGGATGGCTTCCTCCTCCTGCTGCAGGCCCACGACCTCCTGTCCGACGGCCCGGGCCTCCTCTCGCTCATGGAGGGCATGGTGGATGCCTACGTCACCGGCAGAGGACCTGAGCCGGGCGAGGACGGCGGCATCATGGGGGCATCAGACCTCCCGGACGAGGCGGCTCCCGCGTGGATGGCGGCACGCACGCTCGCGCATGCGAACCGTGAGTGGGAGGCGGCAGATGGGCGCCTTGACCTCTCGGACCTGTCCGGCTACCTCGAGCAGGCGACCGCCCGGCACCCGGTGGCGCATGCCTGCCAGCTGCTTGACGTCGATGGCACCTCACAGCTGGGGGAGCGTGCCGAGGCGGCCCATGCCCGCATCACCTCCTTCGTCGCGGCCGCGGCGAGCGTGGCCTTCGAGGCCCGCAAGGTCGATGTCGGCGTGGACGTCCGCGGCGACGTGGCCTCCTACGTGCCGGGGGCCCTTGGGAGCTTCTCGTCCGTGGTGCGCGTGGACGCGACCGCAGGGGCTGGCGACCTCGATGCCCGCGCCTGGGGCATCGAGCGCGCGCTCGCGGCCGCACTGGCATCCCCAGCGCGGCGGCTCGAGGCGCTCGAGTGCCTCCTCGCGCTCGACCCGGCGCTCGCGCTCGCGGTACCGGCTGCCTGCCTCGGACTCCTCCGGAGTCCGGCCGCCTCGCATGCGGCCCATGTGCTGGGCTATGACAAGCCGGCCCTCGGCGTCAGCGACCTGGGTGCCTGCAGGTCCGCCCATATCCGTCAGGCGGTCTATGTGCCGTCGGCAGGTCCTGCCTGCGACCGTACGGTGGGGGTCCTCACGATGAACGGTCGCATGTCGGTGGCCGTGACCACGCATGAGCCGGACTGGTCGGCCGAGGACGGTCGTCTGGCGGCGCTCTCGGGCCTGCTCGTGAGCGAGAGCCGCCTCTTCCCGTGGTCGGGGAGCTGGAAGCGGCTGATGGGCTAGAACGTGGCCCTTGTGGCGTCGAGCTCGTAGAGGCCCGTCCAGGGGGTCACGGTGAGTCCTGGGTAGGGGACGAGCACCGGCCTTGCGAGCCGCATGCCGCATCGCCGGTAGAGGTCGTTGGCGGCCACGTTCTCGGGGTTGGTGTTGAGGCGCACGCGGGTCGAGCCCTGACGCCGTGCCTCGCGTACGCAGGCGGCCATGAGGGCGAGTGCCACATGCCTGCCGCGCGCCCGCGGCGCCACGGCGAGCAGGTGCAGCATGAGCACCGACTCAGGCGGCAGGTCGTCCCAGCTGGGAGGGTCGCCCACGATGTCCTCGTCGATTGCCGGGTCGTGGTCGAGGGTCATGGCACCCAGTGGCAGGGCGCCCTCGCGAGGTCTGCCGGCCTCCACGTCAGACGCTCCGAAGGCTGCCCAGACGTGGCCTTGGGCAACGCGGTCGACGATGTCTGTCGCGAGGGGCCAGGCGCCCCTGCGCCAGCCATCATGGTCAGAGCCCGTGTCACCTGCGGCGTCGAGCAGCTCCCCATAGAGGCCTATGAGAGACTCCGCCCAGACCGAGGTGGCGGGCACCTGGACGACAGACACGTCGGTGGGCACGTCGCAGGCACGGAACGCCGTCGGTCGGGGATCGTCCCTCTCCATCGTGCGCTCGAGCACCTCGAGCACCCGGTCGGGTGCCTCGTGCGGCAGGTCGTGACCTGCGTCGGCCACGACGTCGAGCGTCGATCCCCCGATGCCTCCTGCGATCGTCTCCGTCTCCCCACGTTCCACCACGTCATGCTCGCCGGCCATGACGCCGACCGGGCACGAGATGGCCTCGAGGGTCTCGTGGCCCAGGCGCGGCTGCTCCAGCATGAGGCGGGCGAGCTCGGCGTCGGTGTCGCTGCAGAGCGTGGCCTCATGGGCAATCGCCCTGCGCACGGGCTCGATGAGCCCATCTGGTGTGAGGTTCGCGCCCAGGCAGGTGAGGGTGCGCACGCGATGCGGCGAGCCGGACGCCATGACCAGGCCCTCGATGCCGCCGTCCGAGAAGCCCAGCACATGGGCCTGACTCACACCGAGACGGCTCAGCACGCACAGGGCGTCCTCGGCCATGAGCTCGTAGGTGATGGGGAGCTCGCCGTGGGTCGACTCCCCCTGGGCCCGGGAGTCGGGTGCGATGACGGTCCGCGTGCGGCTCACCTCGTCGACGAGGGAGGCGAACGAGGTATGGTCCTCCCCGTTGCCGTGGAGCATGAGGCAGGGGAGCGGGGAGGGGACAACACAGAAGGGCGTCCCGGCCTCGTCCGCCACGCCATCGGGCGAGAAGACCCAGCAGGCGATGCGGGCCTTGCCTGCCACCGGAACTCCTACGCGGCAGCTGGGCGCGCGCATGCTAGTCGGCCTTGACCTGGCTGGGGTGCTTCTCGAAGAAGTCGAAGCGGGGTGGCAGCTCCACGATGGCATGCTCGCCGGGCTTCTCGCCTGCGGCCTCCGCAAGGTCTGTGGGGGTGTCGAAGGCGTGGTCCCACGAGAAGAACGTCTCGGCCGGGAAGCCCATGTGCTCGCAGATCCTCTCGCAGCCTTGGGGCACGGCCGGATGCATGAGCAGGGCGCAGGTGCGCAGCGCGCAGAAGGCGTCGGCCAGTGCCGCGCGATAGGCGCCGTCGTCGCCCTTGGCGGCCTTGGCGGCGGCGTCCCAGCGCTTGTTGGCATCGCGGCAGAAGTCCTCCACGCCGGCAAGGGCGGTGTGGAAGTCGAGGTCATGCATGTCGCGCTCGAAGGCGAGCGTGGCCTCGCGGCAGCTGTCCACGACCGCGTGGCTGGGCCTCTCGGCGGGGATGTGACCGTCGCACGCGTTGGCAGCACCATAGAGGCACGAGCGCGCGATGCGGTTGAAGATGTTGGTGAGGAACGCGCTCTCCTTGAGCGCCGGGTCGACCACGCGTGGGTCGTCACGCACGAGGACGTCCTCTCCGGTGGCCTTGTCCTTGTGCGAGACCGAGGTGTCGAAGGGCTTGGGCGCGAACGAGACGGCCTTGGCGTCCAGCGCCAACGACAGCCAGTGGCACCTCAGCTGCTCGGGCGTGTAGTGGTCGAGCAGCTCCAGCGCCATCGGCGGCTTGATGGCCCCCGAGCTCGATGCCTTCTTGTTCATGAACAGGATGTGGTAGTTGGCGACCGGTGTGGTCTGGCGCAGGTCCCAGCCCAAGGCCTCCCACATCGCCGGTTGGGCGATGCAGTAGAAGTAGACGTTGTCCTGGCCGATGAACTGGAAGGCCTGGTTGCTCCGGGGCCGGCCGGTGTCGTCCGCTCCCTCGCACCACCAGTCGTGCCAGTCATGGTCGGCATAACGTTGCTCGGATGTCGGACGCGCCTCGTCGAGGGCGAGCGCGCACTGGACGAACGAGATGGGGGCCCAGAGGCTCTCGGGCCAGCACCAGACGGTGAGGTCTGACGTCCCGTCGAGCTCCGGCGCGGGGATGCCCCAGTCGATGTTGCCGGTGATGCGGAAGGGCAGGAGGCACTTGCCGGTGCGGAAGCGTACGCCTGCGGCCTCGAGGACGCCCCGGGCCGCGTCGCGGTCCTGCCAGTCGGAGAACTCGACCGAGAAGGACTGCTGGTTGCCGGTCGCCTCGTGGACGGTATGGGTGGGGAGGTCCGCCTCGGCCGCGTCGTAGGCGTCGCGGAACTTGCTCTGCACGTAGATGACGGGCGCCACGAGGCTCTCCCGGACCGTCTTGCACACGACGTCGCGGACCTGCGGGTCGTCCGTCCAGGTGCTGACGAGCCCCTTGAGCTCGGACTCGAAGGCCGGGAGGTCGAAGTACCAGTTGTCGACCGGGCGCAGCTCGGGCACGGTGCCCGTGAGCTGCGAGACGGGGGCGATGAGCTCCTCGGGGTCGAACTGGTGGCCGAGGTCGCACTCGTCGGCGTAGGCCTTATCGGACTTGCAGCCTCGCACGGGGCAGTGCCCCTGCACCTGGCGGCCGTTGAGGAAGGTCTTGGCCTCGGTGTCATAGAACTGCAGCGTGGAGCGCTTGGTGAGGACGCCGCGCTCGTGGAGGCGGCTGATCCAGGCGGCCGAGAGGTCCACATGGAAGGGCTTGGCGGGGTCGAGTCCGCTGCCTGCGAACAGGTCGAGCGAGATCCCGTAGGCGTCGAGGGCAGCCTCCTGCCGGTCATGGTTGGCGCGGACGTAGTCCTCGATGGTGCCGTCGAAGCCCTCGTCCTCCACCTTCTTGCGGAAGCCTTCCATGATGGGGGAGCCGTAGCAGTCGGTGCCCGAGACGAAGAGCACGTTCTCGCCCCCGATGCGGTCGCGCAGGAAGCGTGCGAAGTAGTCGGCCGGCACGAAGACGCCGCCGATGTGGCCGAAGTGGAGTCCCTTGTTGCCATAGGGCATGCCGGCCGTGACGACGGCGCGGGCGGGGAAGTGGGGGCGATCTTGCGTGCTACGAGGCATGGGTCCTTCTCGGGTTTGCCGGGGTGGCGGTGCCATCCCGGTATGGGCGGTCGGTGCTGGGCGCTTGCGGCCCGGCAGCGAGGCCGATTATCCCACAAGCGACGTGTCCGTGGGTGCCATGTGCCGACGGCCGTCTGGACGCGTGGGGGCATGGTGACCTACCATGGCATCCATGACGCTCATCCGTGACATAGACCTCTTCGACGACCAGGACCTCCTCCGCCGGATCACGCTCACGTCGCTCGTCACGCTGGGCGTGGGCGTGGCGCTCGTGGTGGCCTGGCTCGTGTCCGGCTGGTCCCATGAGCAGGTCGGCCCCCTCTGGCTCGTGGGTGCCGTGGTGGCCACGCTGGTCTCGTTCGGTGTCCATGAGCTGGTGCATGGCGTCCTCTTCAAGGTCTATGGCGGCTCGAAGGCACATGTGAGCTTCGGCGCGCGTGCTGGCATGCTCTATGCCACGGCCCCGGGTCTCGTGCTCACGCGCCACCGCTTCGAGGTCGTGCTCATGGCCCCCACCATCCTGGTGAGCCTGGCCTCCCTCGTTCCCCTCGTCTGGGGCTGTCCCCTCATGTGCGTGGTGGTCTGCCTGATCCATCTCTCGGGGTGCGCCGGCGACTGGGCCTTCGCGCGAATCATCCACCAGGACCATCTGGTCGTGACCTGCGAGGACACCGATCGTGGCATCAGGCTGTACGGCCTGTAGGATCCCCGTCCGACACGGTCGGCGCGATGGCGTCGATGAGCCTCCGCATCCCTGCGGTCGCGCTCGCCTCGTCCATCCCCGCATACGAGACGAGCAGGCAGGGATGGGCCCCCTCCTGCCCGTCCGCCCGGTAGTGCGCGAGTCCCGAGACCCTCACCCCCGCATCCGCGGCCGCTCTCACGAGGTTCCGCTCGGTCGCGTCGCAGTCGATGCCCATGAGGAAGTGCAGTCCCGCGGGCCTGGTGTCCACATGCGTGCGGGAGGCCACGGCGCTCGAGCGTATGACCTTCAGGAGCGCCTCGCGGACGTTCCGGTAACGTCGGCGCATGCGGTTGAGGTTCCGCGAGAAGGAGCCGTCATCGAGGAAGCGCGCGAGCGAGAGCTGCTCGAGGCCCGAGACCGTGCATGAGTAGAACCCGAGCCTGGACTCGAAGGTCTCGCAGAGGGCAGGCGGCAGCACCAGGTAGGCGATGCGCATGCTGGGCGAGATGCTGCGCGAGAAGGTGTTCACGTAGATCACGCGCCCGTCCTCGTCCATGCCCTGGAGGGTCGGCAGGGGGTGGCCACCGGGACGGAACTCACCGTCATAGTCGTCCTCGACGATCATGCGGCCGTCCTTCTCGGACGCCCATTCGAGCAGCTCGTAGCGGCGTGCCGCGGGCATGACGATCCCTGTGGGGAACTGGTGCGAGGGCATGATGTGGGCGACGCTCGCGCCCGATTCCTCCAAGGCGCCCGGGGCGAGGCCGCTCTCGTCCATCCCCACGCAGGCGAGACGGACCCCGTTGGCCCGATAGATCGACCTCAGGCGTGGGTAGCCGGGGTCCTCGATGGCCCAGGTCCGCTCACGCCCCAGCAGCTGGATGACGAGCCCGTAGAGGTACTGGGCGCCAGCCCCTACCACCACCTGCTCGGGGCTCACCTTCATGCCGCGCCATGAGGCGAGGTAGGAGGCGATGGCCTGGCGCAGGGCCAGGCATGCGCGGGGGCTCGCGTCATGGAGGGCGTCGAAGCTCTCGTGCGAGAGCGTCGCCCGCACGGTGCGCGCCCATGCGGCCTCGGGGAATGCCGACGAGTCATAGCGCGGGCTCACGAAGTCCACGTCCCAGGCGCGGTCGCCGTCCTCGGTCGTCGTTTCGCCTCTCCCCGTCGTCTGCCGCGCAGGGTGGACGGGCACGCTCGGCAGGACATCGACCACGTAATGGCCGCTGCGCGGCCGCGCCTCGAGGAATCCCTCGTCGACGAGCTGGGTGTAGGCACCCTCGATGGTGGCGACGCTCACGCCCAGGTGCGTGGCGAAGGCGCGTCGCGAGGGCATCCGCTCACCGGGCCGCAGGTCGCCATGGACGACATCCCGCTTGATCTTCTCGGCAAGCATGAGGTACAGGCTCATGTCGGAGTCGCGGTCGAGGGCGTATGTCAGCATCTCGCTCAAACTGGTCCTACCAAACATTCAAGAATTGGTCATTTGCATATATCCAGATATGAGTATCTTATCCCACAAGCCAAAAGGGAAGGGGCGCGGCTGGCCCCGGGGAGGAAGCAGAGATGGACGAGGAACAGACACGGCTCAACCGGCAGCTCGCGCAGATGCTCAAGGGCGGCGTCATCATGGACGTCACCACGCCCGAGCAGGCGCACATCGCCGAGGACGCCGGCGCATGCGCGGTCATGGCCCTGGAGCGGATCCCGGCCGACATCCGTGCCGCGGGCGGCGTCTCGCGCATGAGCGACCCCGGCATGATCAAGTCCATCCAGGAGGCCGTGACCATCCCCGTCATGGCCAAGTGCCGCATCGGCCACTTCGCCGAGGCGCAGATCCTGCAGGCGATCGACATCGACTACATCGACGAGTCCGAGGTCCTCTCCCCGGCAGACGACACCTATCACATCGACAAGCACCAGTTCAAGGTGCCGTTCGTCTGCGGCGCGAGGGACCTTGGCGAGGCCCTGCGGCGCATCGCCGAGGGCGCGACCATGATCCGCACCAAGGGAGAGCCCGGCACGGGAGACGTGGTGCAGGCGGTTCGTCACATGCGGGCCATGAACGCCGAGATCGCCCGTGTGACGTCGCTGCGTGACGACGAGCTCTTCGAGGCGGCCAAGAACCTCGAGGTCCCCGTGGCGCTCGTGCGCGAGGTGCACGAGGGGCACCGGCTTCCCGTGGTCAACTTCGCCGCAGGCGGAATCGCGACGCCGGCCGATGCCGCGCTCATGATGCAGCTGGGCGCCGAGGGCGTCTTCGTGGGGTCAGGCATCTTCAAGTCGGGAGACCCCGCCCGTCGTGCGGCCGCCATCGTGAAGGCCACCACCAACTATGATGACCCGCAGATGCTCGCAAGCCTCTCCGAGAACCTGGGCGAGGCCATGGTCGGCATCAACGAGCAGGAGATCGACGTCATCATGGCGGAGCGCGGCCGATGAGCGAGGAGGCGCAAGCGCCCGTCGTGGCGGTCCTCGCCGTGCAAGGCGCCTTCGCCGAGCAGCGTGCTCGGCTCGAGGCGCTGGGTGCCACCTGCGTGGAGCTGCGCCAGGCCTCCGACTGCGCGGGGCCCTTCTGTGGCCTGGTGCTGCCAGGTGGGGAGTCGACGGTGCAGTCGAAGCTCATCCACGAGCTTGGGATGTTCGACGCCCTCTCGGCCATGATCGCAGGAGGGATGCCTGTGCTGGGGACCTGCGCGGGCGCCATCCTGCTGGCTGACACGGTGGAGGGCGGAGGGGAGCCGTGCTTCTCCACGATGTCCATGACGGTCCGGAGGAACGCCTACGGCCGCCAGCTCGGGAGCTTCCATACCACGGCGGACCTCGCCCTTGACGACGGCGTGCGGACGGTGCCCATGACGTTCATCAGGGCCCCCCAGGTGGCGGAGGTGCGGGGGGAAGCCAAGGGCCGTCGCTCGCGTGGATGGCGCCATCGTGGCCGCCGCGCAGGGAAACCAGCTCGCCCTCTCCTTCCATCCGGAGCTCGACGCCGACCTCACGGTGCACAGGGCGTTCCTCTCGCGTGTCGAGGACTGGTCGGACCGGATGCGTGCGGCCGGCTGAGCATCGGGCCTCTCCCATCGACGGATATGACGTTTCCTTGGGTGCGCATTCGTGGGACACTGGGGACGTACGTAACCGAGGGCTGTCGTGCGCGACCCGTGTGGGCCGCCTCGTACCCAGATGGGGGAGACCATGCTGAGAGTCGGAATGCTCACGAGCGGCGGGGACTGCCAGTCGCTCAATGCCACGATGCGCGGTATCGCCAAGACGCTGCTCAACAACTCGGACGAGCCGGTCGAGATCTATGGCTTCGAGGACGGCTACCGCGGCCTCATCTATGGCAAGTTCCGCATCCTCACCTGGGCCGACCTCTCGGGCATGCTCACCGTGGGCGGTACCATCCTGGGCACGAGCCGCACGCCGTTCAAGCTCCTCGACACGCCTGAGGCCGACGGCGTCGACAAGGTCGCCGCCATGAAGCAGAACTATGCCAAGCTCCAGCTTGACTGCCTGTGCATGCTCGGCGGCAACGGGTCGACCAAGACGGCCAACCGCCTCTCGCAGGAGGGCCTGAACGTCATCGCGCTCCCCAAGACCATCGACAACGACACCTGGGGCACCGACCTCACCTTCGGCTTCCCCAGCGCCATCGACGTGGCCACCCGTGCCATCGACGACATCCATACCACGGCCTCGAGCCATGGCCGCGTCTTCGTGATCGAGATCATGGGGCACCGCGTGGGCTGGATCCCGCTGTACTCGGGCGTGGCCGGCGGCGCCGACGTCATCCTCATCCCCGAGATCCCCTACAAGATGGACAACGTCATCAAGGCCATCGAGCACCGCGAGGCCACGGGCGGGCGATTCGCCATCATCGTGGTGGCCGAGGGTGCCATCACGCAGGAGGATGCGGCCCTTCCCAAGAAGGACTACAAGAAGAAGGTCGCCGAGCGGAAGTACCCGTCGGTCGCCTACGAGGTCGCCGAGCAGATCGAGACGCTCACGGACCGTGAGACCCGCATCGCCATCCCCGGGCACACCCAGCGTGGCGGTGCCCCCAGCGCGTACGACCGCGTCTTCGCCACGCAGTGCGGCGTCGAGGCGGGTCGCGCCATCCTCGAAGGCAAGTCCGGCTTCATGATCGCCCGCTGCGACGACAGGATGGCGCGCGTGCCCCTCTCGGAGGTCGCCGGCAAGCTCAAGTACGTCGACCCCAAGTGCGACCTCGTGCGCGAGGCCAAGCTCATGGGGATCAGCTTCGGGGACGAGAAGTAACAGCGCGCATCCTTGGCGGTCCCGGACTCGGCTCGTGCCATGCCCTCGCTCGGGCAGTCCTCATCCCGCTCGGCGAAGGACGCCGAGCATTGCGGAACTCGCTCGCGGCAAGGCACGAGCCGAGCTGCCATCAAGGCTGGCCTGCGCCAGCGGCGTTAAGGCATGGCACGAGCCGAGCTGCCATCAAGGCTGGCCTGCGCCAGCGGCGGAAACGCACGGGCGCCTACTGCTCGGCGCATGCCAGCTCGTCCACGCGGGCGTGCACGGTCTGGGACTGCTCGGCACTCCCGTTGAAGACGCCTATCGACAGCAGGCAGTCGCCGTAGTCCCGCCCGTTCGAGATCTTGACGTACGAGTCTCCCACCGCGCAGTCGTTGGTGGGGTCGAGCGGGTGCCAGCGCCCGCCTTGATAGACCTCGATCCAGGCGTGCGTGGCCCCCTCGGCGGTGTAGATGCCCGCGACGTACTTCGCGAGAAGCCCGAGCCCACGGCAGACGGATATCGTCACCTGGGCGAAGTCCTGGCAGACGCCAGACCCTCCGGCGAGGGCCTCCTCGGCGCACGTCTCCACGGTGGTCGAGCCCGGCACGTAGGCGAGCCGCTCGTGCACGGCATGCATCGCGAAGGTCGCGCGCTCCACCGGCGAGCTCACCTTGCCGCCGGATGCCAGGATGGACTCGCGTACCTCCTCGGTGAGGGCGGCGAGCGCCGGCCCTTGTCGGGTGTAGTCGCTCTGGAACCGATAGAGCGGCTTGTAGGGTGACGTCCGTATGAGGTGCTGGTCGACGAAGGCAAGCCCTGACACCTTGTACGAGAAGGTCTCGTGAGGCTCGTCGATCGACCCTATGAGCACGGGGTTATGGAAGCTGTCCGTCTCGTGGCCCGGCTCGCAGGCAGGCGAGATCTCGAGCTCGAGGTCGCAGATGCGCTGCTGGGGCAGGTCGGGCGGCAGGCAGCGCAGTTGGAAGCGGTGGCCTGAGACGGCCTCCGAGAAGTCGAGCTCCGTCTGGTAGGAGAAGCGCAGCTTGTTCACGCCGCCGGCTCCTGTATGAGTCCCCGTATCCTGTCGCCCAGGGGCACGCCGTAGCCGCGCTCGCAGACCCGCGTCGCGAGCTCCTCGAGGACCTGAGCGATCGGCAGACACTCGGGGCTCTCCACGAACGAGAGATAGAGCGCGAGCTTGTCCACGGCGCCCGCAAGCTCGCGGTCGGGCTTGCCGAAGCGGCTGAGCAGCTCGATCCTCTCCACGTACTTGCCTACGAAGACGAGGGCCTTCACGGACCGGTCGCCGCAGCCGTTCTCGATCGACCCCCAGAAGGCGAGGATGTCGTCTCCCACGGAGCGATGCTGCACGAGCCTCAGGCCGGGCTCCTTGGAGCGCCTGAGGTTGATGAGGGCGAGCTCCACGTATGAGATCGTCTCGGTCCCCAGCTCGGGGCGCAGCAGCATCGCATCGCCGAAGGCGGCCCGCATGGCGGCGCACATCGAGACGGGGTTCTCGCGGTCATAGAGGAAGTCGTACAGGAACTCGTCGACCCTCGCGTGTGGCGAGACGGGCATGTCGCATGCGGCGCAGAACTCCGAGAAGTCCTTGACCTCGAGGTCGACGTTGCCATCGTAGGTCTCGAAGAACTCCCGGAGCGTGGTGTAGACCCGCTCCGTGTAGCGACCGAGCCAGAGCATCTCGTCGGCCTTGCTCAGCGTGATAGGACCCATGTGTCCTTGAAGCCCCCTCCCTGGGATGAGTTGACCACCATCGAGCCGGGCTCGCTGGAGTAACGCGTGAGGCCGCTGGCCCAGACCCGGCAGCTCCTGCCGGTGAGCACGAAGGCGCGCAGGTCTGCCATGCGGCGGCAGGGCCTGCCCTCGGCATCCAACGACGGCAGGTCGCGGAAGTGCACGACCTCCTGGGCGATGAAGCGGCGCGGCTCGGCGCGGATGCGCCCGGCAAGGTCCGCGAGCTGCGCCTTGGTGAGGGTGTCGCCAAAGACGACCCCGTAGCCGCCTGCCTCGGCCACGTCCTTGACCACGAGGGTGTCCAGGTGCCCTAGCACATAGGCGAGGTCCTGGTCGAACTCGGGCAGGTAGGTGGGTGCGTTCTGGAGCAGGGGCTGCTCGCCGAGGTAGTAGTGGATCATGCGGGGGACGAAGTAGTAGATGCCCTTGTCGTCGGCCACGCCGTTGCCGGGGGCGTTCACGAGGGCGACGTTGCCTGCTCGGTAGACGCCCATGAGGTTGGGCACGCCGATGACGCTCTCGGGCTTGAAGCAGAAGGGGTCGAGGTACTCGTCCGAGATGCGCCGGTAGACGACGCCCACCTTGTGACGATGCCCCGCATAGTCGAGGAAGTAGAGCCTGCCTCCCTCGCTTATGAGGTCCGAGGGGTAGACGAGGGTGGCCCCGGTCTTCTCGGCGAGGTAGGAATGCTCGAAGAAGGCGGCGTTGTAGCGGCCGGGCGTGAGGATGACCGGGATGCCGCCGCACGAGCAGTACTCCATCGTGTCGGCGAGCATCTGCGGGTAGTCGCGGTTGTCGCGCACGTGGTTGGCGGCATAGGCGGCAGGCGCCACGCGGCGCGTGATCTGGCGGGCGATGAGCGGGTAGCTCGCGCCCGACGGGATCCGGAGGTTGTCCTCGAGCACATACCAGGTCCCGTCCTCGGCTTGCACGAGGTCCTCGCCGGCGATGTGGGCATGGATGCCGCTCGGTGGCTCCAGCCCGTTCACCTGCGGGAGGTAGCCCGAGGAGGAATAGACGAAGTCCTCGGGGATGACCTTGTCGCGGATGATCTGCTTCTGGGAGTAGATGTCGTGGAGGAACGCGTTCAGGGCACGGACGCGCTGGGTGAGGCCGGCCGAGAGCCTCTCGAACTCTGGCGCGTCGATGACGCGGGGGACGGGGTCGTATGGGAAGATCTGCTCGTTGAAGGTGCCGTCCTTGTAGACGCCGAAGCGGACGCCGTTGCGGGCGAGGTCGGCGTTGATGTCGTTGCGCTGGTTCATGAGCGGTTCGAGACTTGTCAGGCCTGTCGGAGCGGTCGTGGTCACATCCATGGGTCCACCTCGCATCTCTCGTCGTTGGCAGCATCATAGGCACGGCACGGCGAGAGGGACGTTCGGGTCGTGGCGGACGTAACACCGCGGAAAGGCAGGAGTGACAACGGCGACACGGAGGTAGCAAGCCACACGTCCGTCGCAGGGAGGTGAGGTGTCTGGGTGTATCGTGGCTGCGGACATGATTAGAGCCACGGGAGGGGAGCAACCGTGTTCGAGACGTTTCGCCAGGTGCCGCTGTATCGGTTCCTCGGCTTGGCCGAGGAGGCGGCAGACCACGATGGGCTTCCTCGTGTGGTCCTTGACTGTGGGGCTGGCGGCAACCAGCCGCCGCTCGCGCTCTTTGCGCACGCGGGCTACGAGACCCATGGCATCGACCTGTCGGACTCTGCCATCGCCGCGGCCTCCAGCTACGAGGTCGCCCACAGTGTCGCGCTGGGGATCGAGCGGGGTGACATGTGCCAGCTGCCCCTCTCGGACGGATGCATGCCGTTCGTCTACTCGTACAACTCGGTCTTTCATATGCGCAAGTCGCAGGTGCGCATGGCCGTGGCCGAGATGGTGCGCGTGCTCGCCCCGGGTGGTTTGCTGTTCGTGAACTTCCTTACCACTGCCGACCAGCGATACGGTACGGGTGAGCCTGTCGAGGACGCCCCCGGTGGGGGCGAGTACTGGCAGGAGGATGATGGCTCGCCGGTGATTCACTCCTACTATGCCCCGCGTGAGCCGGCTGCCATGCTCGATGGTCTCGAGCCGCTCTGGTGGGAGGACCGTACGCTCGAGCGGCCCTATGAGGGCGCGACCGTCCGTCAGGGCTTCGTCGACTACGTCGTGCGAAAGCCGCTCCCTCCCCGGGAGTCCTCATGACGCACGGGCGCATGCCTCTCATGTTGCACGCCTGCTGCGGGCCCTGCTCGCTCGAGCCGGTGCGCCTCCTGCGCGAGGAGGGCTTCGAGCCCACCATCCTGTGGTGCAACCCGAACATCCAGCCTGCGGCCGAGCATGACCTCCGTCTCGTGACGCTGCTCGCCTGGGCCGAGAGGGCCGGCGTGGCCGTGGTCGAGGGCGCGTGCGACCGCGAAGCCTGGGAGCGTGTCGTGGCGCCGCATGGGATGGACCGTGTGTCGCGGTGTCGTGCCTGCTATGCGCTGCGTCTGGCCGAGACGTGCAGCCAGGCCGAGGCCCGTGGGTTCCGCTACGTCTCGACCACGCTGGCCGTCTCGCCCTACCAGCTCTTCGACGTCTGCAGCGAGGAGCTGGAGGCGATCGCCCATGCCCATGGCCTCGAGCCGGTGGTGCGTGACTTCCGCCCCCAGTATCCCCAGGCCACTCGTGAGTCCCGTGAGCTGGGGATGTATCGCCAGAACTACTGCGGGTGTCGCTTCTCGGCCGCCGAGGCCACCATCGAGCGACAGCAGCGTCGGGATGCCCGCCGTGCCGAGAAGGCCGCTGCACGCGCCGGCGTAACCGACTAAGCTGGACAGGTTGACCGCACATCATGGCCGCGTCCCGACGCGGCCCCCCCCCGAGAGGAACCGTCACACCCATGCGCACCGACGACTTTGACTACGACCTTCCCGACGAGCTCATCGCCCAGGCTCCCGCTGACCCGCGTGACTCCTGCCGCCTGCTCGTGTTGCATCGCTCCGACGGCAGCGTCGACCACCGCCATTTCACCGACATCCTCGACTACCTCGAGCCAGGTGACCTCCTGGTCGCCAACAAGACGCGCGTGATGCCGGCCCGCCTGGTGGGCCATAAGGCGGTCACGGGCGGTGTCGCCGAGACGCTGCTGCTCAAACGTCGCGAGGACCTCGACGCCATGGGCCATGTCTGGGAGTGCCTGGTGAACCCCGGCAAGCGCCTGAAGCCGGGTGCGACCGTCGAGTACCGTGCCGGCGGGGCGCATGCCCCCATGACGGCGCCCGTGGTGCTCACGGGCCACGTGGAGGACTTCGTGGACGACTCCAAGGGCGGCCGCGTGGTGCGCTTCGAGCCAGCCGAGGGCCTCACCCTCGACGCCGCCATGCACGAGGCGGGCCATGTGCCCCTGCCTCCCTACATCACCAAGTACGAGGGCGACCCCGAGAAGTACCAGACGGTCTATGCCATGCATGACGAGCATTCTGCGGCAGCTCCCACGGCCGGCCTCCACTTCACGCCCGAGCTCATCGACCGCGTGCGCGAGCATGGTGTGGGCTGGGCCACCGTCGAGCTCGAGGTGGGCATCGACACCTTCCGCCTGGTCGAGGAGGACGACCCCACCGCGCACGTGATGCACACCGAGCGCTATCACGTGGGTCCCGACGTGGTCGATGCGGTGCATGCCACCAAGGCCGCCGGTCACAGGGTCATCGCCGTGGGCACCACCTCGGTGCGCTCGCTCGAGAGCGCCTGGGACGCGGCCGCGCCGGTGGCCGACCCCGCGGTCGTCGCCCGCCGCTTCGAGGACGCTCCTGACTCAGCCAAGGTCACCGGCTCGGGTGACATCGTGGTGCGTCGTGACGCGACCACCAACCTCTACCTCATGCCCGGCTCCACGTACCACGTGGTCGACGCCCTCATCACGAACTTCCACGTGCCGCGCTCCACGCTCATGATGCTCGTCTCGGCGCTTGCCACGCGTGAGCAGATCATGGCTGCCTACCACGAGGCCATCTCCGAGCGCTATCGCATGCTCTCCTTCGGCGACGCCATGTTCATCGAGTAGGGGAGGCCTCCCAGCGGACCTCGTATGTGGACCGCACGCAGCGAAGTCGTGGAAGGCAGACGGCCCGTCGGAACCTCCCGGCGGGCCGTCTCGTGTCCTTGCGGGTGCCGAGGTACGTCAGCGTGTCACGAGCCAGACGACGAGGAGCACGACCACGACCACTGCCACGATGACGGCGACGAAGGTGATGCGCTGCTTGCGTGTGGTCTCCCGGAGGGTCTTCTCGGAGGCGGCCAGCGTGTCGACCTCGGACTGCTGCTGGGCTATGGTCCCCTTGGTCTCCTCGATCTCGCTGGCGAGCCCTGAGGTGCGCTCGGGGGTCGAGTGGATGTCCTCGGCCTCGTCGAGCAGGGCCTGGGCTGCGTCGATGCGCTTCTTCGCGGCCTCCTGGGCCTTATGGGCCTCGCGGAGGTCCATCTCGCGCTTCACGACCTCGTTGTCGAGGGTGGCCTCCTCGGTCATGGCGTCCTCGTGCAGCTTGTCATACTCCTGGCCCCGGACCGACGACTCCTCCTTGGCAGCCGCGGCCTGCTTCTCGGCGAGCGAGAGCGACTGCTGCTGGGTCCAGAGGTGCGTCTGGGCGTTGTCCACGACCTGCTTGGTCTCCTCGGTCGCGGCCTCGACCTCCTCGCGGGCGCTCTTGAGGTGAGCCAGCTCGCTCGCGACCTCGCCGCGCATGTCCGAGAGCTCCTTGGCCGTGGTGGTCGGTTCCTTCTGGAGGCGGTCGAGCTCGTCCTGGAGCTTATGGAGACGTCCTTCGGCGTTGTCGACGGCACGGTTGGCCGCGGAGATGCGCGAGTCGCGACGTGAGACGGCGTCCGAGGACTGGCCCTCGGCGGTCTTGAGCGCACGCTTGGCGTCCGTGAGGGCCTTCTGGGCGTCATCGTGACGGCTCTTGGACGACTCCATGAGGTTCTTGTACGGGCGGAGCTTCTGCTCGTGGTCGGCCTTCATCTGGTCGAGCTTCGCGGAGAGGTCGTCATGCTCGGTGTTGAGGCGCTTCTCGTCGGCGTCGGCCGCATCGAGGGCTGCCTGGGCCGACGCGCTCTCGGTCGTCTGCTCCGCGATGATGCCGTCGTAGCCGTCCTCGATCTCGCGGCGATGGTCGTACTCGGCCGTGGTCGCCTCGAGCTGCTTGTTGAGCTCGTCGAGCTTGGCACGCGCGGTGCCGTGCTCCTTCTTGGCGCGGCTGACCTCACGGAGGGCCGAGAGGCCGCCGTTCAGCGTCTTGCCGGCACTCGAGGCCGCCTGGCTGGCAGCTGAGCCCACCTTCCCGGCGGTGTCGGAGAAGCTCCCGCGTTTGGGGGAGCCGTCCTCGGCATCCTCGGTGCCGCCCTCGTCGAAGTCAGGAAGGTCATCGAGCCTGCTCGAGGCGTCGTCCGCGGGCGTGGGGTCGGTATCGGATGCGGGGCCCTTCTCGGGATCCTGCGCGGTGGGGTCTGCCATGGTGGTTCTCCCTTCGATGGCGTCAGCCCGCGTGCGCGGGCCATCTGCGTCGTCCCCATTCTCGCGCAACATTCCCGAATCGAGGGCAGTATTCACAAGCTTTATGGGGAACTGCCCCTGTTCGGCGGCAAGCGTGTGGGAATCGTCCGGTGATGGCCCTGCATACCCCGTTTGGATGGAATATCCAACCGCTTGCGTACGCAGGCGTATCGGATGTACGCCAAGTGAGCAAAACATTACTTGAGGCGACACCGTGCCGTGCCGCCGAAGCATGGATGGAGAAGAGAGAGGGGTGTCACAATGAAAGTACTTCTCGTGTGCGCTGGGGGGATGTCCACGAGCATCCTCATGAAGAAGATGCAGAAGTATGCCTCCGATTCCGGATTCGACCTCAGCATCGAGGCCCGTGGCGCGGGCGATTACGAGGACGTGGTCAAGAACTACGAGGTGATCCTGCTCGGGCCGCAGGTCTCGTATCAGAAGGACAACATCGCGCATGCGAGCGGCCTCCCCGTGGGCGTGATAGCGCCCGATGACTATGCCATCGCGAACTGCGAGCACATCTTCAAGCTTGCCTCCGACCTTACCGGCGAGAAGGTGCCGGGCAAGCCTGCCGAGAAGCCCTCTGCCGCCCAAGCCGACAAGCCTGCCGAGAAGCCCACGACCACCCCAGACGCCCAGCCCGCAGACGCCAAGCCCGCAGACGCCCGGTCCGCGGATGCCAAGCCCGCGGATGCCAAGCCTGACAAGAAGGCTCACGATCCTGAGCCCGAGAAGCCCTCGGGAGGATTCTTCGAGAGCGGTTTCATGAGGAAGCTCCAGGCGGGAGGCCAGAAGGTCGCGGCCAACAAGGGCGTCTCGGCGATCATCGCCGGCATGATGTCCATGATGGCCATCATCATGGTGGGGGCCCTCTTCCAGATCGTGGCCACCGTCGGCAACATGAGCGGCCTGGCCACCACTGACTCGTCGTTCTACAAGGTCTGCATGGTCCCGTACAACATGACGATGGGCCTCATCTCGGTCTACATCGCCTTCACCGTCGCCTACTATTACGGCAAGAGCTGGGACCTCAAGCCGGTCCAGTGCGGCATCATGTCGCTGGCGGCCTTCGTCACGGTGGCGGCCCCGTCCACGACCTATGCCCTCGCGAGCGGATCGTCGCTCACGGCGCTCGACACCACGGCGCTCGGCAGCATCGGCATGTTCGCCGCCATCATCATCGCCCTGCTCTCCGTGAGGCTCAGCCTGTTCATGAACAGGCATGGCATGGTCATCAAGATGCCTGACTCGGTGCCGCAGTTCCTGCAGGACTCCTTCAACGCCATCATCCCCATGGCCATAAACCTCATCATCTGGAACGGGCTCAACCAGCTCTGCCTCACCTTCACCACCCAGACCATCCCCGTCATCGTGAACGTGGTCCTCGGCCTGCCCTTGGCCTCCCTGACGTCGGTGCCGGGCATGATCGTGATCTTCCTGCTCGCCACCCTGCTGTGGTGCTTCGGCATCCATGGCACCATGGTCATCGGCATCGCGCTCATGTCGGTGCTCCTCCAGGCCGTGTCGGGCAATGCCGACCTCGTCGCGTCCGGCCAGGCGGCCGTCTTCACGCCCGTCCTCCTCTTCGGTGCGCTGGCGACCTGCGGCGGCACGGGTGACACGCTCCCGCTCGCCGTCATGTGCATGCGCTCCAAGTCGGAGCAGCTCCGCGCTGTCGGCAAGGCGAGCATCATCCCCGGCATCTTCAACATCAACGAGCCCATCACCTTCGGTGTGCCCATCATGTACAACCCCATCATGTGCATCCCGTACATCCTCACGCCCATCGCGACGCTGCTCCTGTTCTACGTGGGCTACATGATCGGGTTCTTCCAGCCTGCCTACGTGCCTATCGTGGCCACGATGCCCTTGGGCGTCGCGGAGTTCCTGGGCTCGCTCGCCTGGCAGAACATCTTCATGCCAGTGGTATCGTTCGTCGCCGGCTGGTTCATCTTCATGCCCTTCTTCAAGGCCTACGAGAAGCAGCTCGTGGCGAAGGAGGCTGCGAGGAAGCAGGTCGAGGCTGCGGACGAGGAGGTCCAGGCTGCTTGACGCAGGTCTTGTCCCTCCCTGACCGGGTCGGCTGTTCATGAGGGTCCCGCGCGCCATCGGCGTGCGGGACCCTCACTCTTACGCCTTGCCCTCCGGCATGCCGGACACATGGGCTCGGCCCCTCCTGTGCGCCATCGGGCGAGCTTCGCCGACAAATGTTTCCATACACGAAGAAATGCCCGCTCCAAGGCATCGGACCTATCTGATACGCATTAATATCTGGTCAGACTAACATGCTCGATGAGGGGCATAGATAAGGAAGGCGTGGCCGGGTGGCTCCCGGGCTGCGCGCAGGGCCCCTCAGGAGGAGGAACCATGGTTTCACGTCGCACGACGGTCAAGAACCCCTCAGGGCTTCATGCGAGGCCGGCATCGGTGTTCGTGCTGAAGGCCAAGTCCTTCCTGAGCGACATCACCCTTGCCAAGGCCAACTCCCAGATCTCCACGCCTGTCAACGCGAAGTCGATCATGATGATCCTCGCGCTCGGCGTGTCCAAGGGCACTCCCATCGTGATCTCGTGCTCCGGTCCTGACGAGCGCGTCGCGCTTGACGCCCTCGTGGGCCTGGTCGAGTCCGGCTGCGGGGAGTGACGGCGTGACCCAGGCTGGTCCGTCGTGCCACGGCGCCCGTCCTGTGTCCTGCTCCTCTCGTATGACTATCTTGTCGTAGGCCTTGCCTGCCAGGTGTGGGTCGGCGTTTTCCGTGCCGCCCATGGTGATGTGACGGCCCATTCTCGTGCCGGTGTAAAACCAGGCCTCGTTTGCTGATGAGATTTGCGGCTGCGCGAAACTCCGGCAGAGCCCCAAAAGGGGGCACTTGCAAGCACGCTGGTATCTGATGCAAAATCGGGTGCCGATCCTATGGCCTGCGCGTCGGGTACCCCAGAACTTCGCGCAACCGCCGATTCGCTCAGGATTCTCGGCCTGTTTTCACGTGACCTTGCCCGGCGCGCCGTATGATCCGTCGAAGTCGGCGGGTGGCGCAGGCCGACGTGCCGCCGTGCGTCCGCGATACGCGAGATGCGTCGCCATGACCCTGCGATGCCGCGAGTCGGCTGACCCTTGCAGATTCCCCGTCGTGGCACAATGGCCAGTGACGTACCCTTGCAGGTCGCGTCCGTCCTGCCCCGTCAACCTCTCAAGGAGCTCCCCTTGCCTGCACTCTTCTCATATGACATCCAGGCCACCGACCCCGCCTGCCAGGCGAGGGCCGGCATCCTCCATACCGCCCATGGCGACGTGACGACCCCCGTCTTCATGCCGGTGGGTACCAAGGCCACGGTCAAGGGGATCCTGCCGTCCTCGCTCTCGCAGCTCGGCGCCCAGATCGTCCTCGCCAACACCTACCATCTCTCCATGCGCCCCGGTCCGGATGTGATCGCGGGACTGGGAGGTCTCCATGACTTCATGCAGTGGCATGGCCCCATCCTCACGGACTCCGGCGGCTTCCAGGTCTTCAGCCATGGCGACTTCGTGCGCCTCTCGGACGACGGCGTCGCCTTCAACGCCGTCGACTATGGTGGCGAGCACGTCTTCTGGACCCCCGAGGACAACATGGCGATCGCGCAGAAGCTCGGTGCCGACATCGTGATGCAGCTCGACCAGTGTCCGGGCTACCCGGCCGAACGCGCCTATGTCGAGCGTGCCGTGGAGCTCTCGAGCATGTGGGCGGACCGCTGCTGGAAGGCCCATGATCGCGAGGACCAGGCCCTCTTCGGCATCGTGCAAGGCGGCATGCACCTCGACCTGCGGGTACGTTCGATCGAGCACCTCGAGCAGGCCGGTGACTTCCCGGGATATGGCATCGGCGGCTACTCGGTGGGGGAGGACTCGGACACCATGTTCGAGACGCTCGAGCCCCTGCTGGCCGAGCACATGCCCTCGGCCAAGCCCCGCTACCTCATGGGCGTCGGCGACCCCACCACGCTCGTGCGGGCCGTGGGCTGCGGCGTCGACATGTTCGACTGCGTGCTGCCCACGCGCACGGCTCGCATGGGTTCCGCGTTCTCGTCGACCGGCCGCATGAACATGAAGAACGCGAGGTATGCGACGGACGATGCGCCTCTCGACCCCGGCTGCACCTGCCCGGTCTGCACGGGCGGCTTCACGCGCGCCTACATCCGGCATCTCGTGAGCAGCCACGAGATGCTGGGCGGCATCCTCCTCTCGATGCACAACATCTACTTCCTCACGGACCTCATGCGTCGCGCGCGCGAGGCGATCATCGCTGGCACCTACCAGGCCTTCATGGACGAGTGGCTCTCCAGCCCCGCCGGCTGGGGCACGCCTGCACGCTAGCCTGCGCCACCTGCGCACCTCCGTCCTGCGCCGACCGCCGCTCGCCGATGACCTGCGGACCTGTCTCTTCTCGTCTTGCTCGGGCGGGTACGCTCAAGGGAACCGACAAGGGGAGGCCGTCATGTGCGTTCGCAACAGGGTCGCGTCGATCGTGTGGAAGGCCATCATCGTCGTGGTGGGCATCGCCGGTCTCATCGAGTCGGGTAGCAAGCTCCCTGCTGGCGAGTTCTTCTTCTACTTCACGAGTCTGAGCGTCATGGCAGCCGTTGCCTACTTCGCCCTCTCGATCCTCGTGATGGTGCGCGCGGGTAGGGACTCCCCGTGGTCGGTCTGGGCACCTACCTTCAAGTACCTGGTCACCATCGCGGTGACGGTCACCTTCCTGATCGCGCACTTCCTCCTGGGAGGGGGCCTGGGGACCCTCGGATGGGAGGCCTACTGCCTCCATTACATCGTGCCCATCATGACCATCCTGGACTGGCTGCTGTTCGACCCCAAGGGGAACATGGGGAGGACCGACCCGCTCGTCTGGCCGCTGTCGATGGTCGCCTACTTCGTGTACGTCCTGGTCATGGTCTATGGCTTCGGCGTGCGCATGGGAGGGAGCCTGCTCGACTCGCGGTTCCCGTACGCCTTCATCGACATCGACGCGCTCGGCGTGGGCCAGGTCGCCATCACCGTGGTCGTGCTGGTCGTGGCCTTCGTCGTGCTGGGATACGTCTTCTTCGGCGTCGATGCCCTCCTGGCGAGGCTCGCTTCCCGCCGGGGCACCGGCGCGCACGAGGCCTGAGCGTCCGACCTTCCGGACATAGCCCGTCTACTCCCCGGCGTCAGCGGGGTCGATGCTCACGCCCGTCTCGCGTTCGACCCGATGGGCCACCCATGCGGTGAGGAAGTCGCAGAACACCATCATCGACGTGCACGTCTCGGCGTAGTAGGGGTACTGCGTGCGGGTCCAGGTGGGGAGGACCACGCGCACGTCCACCACGCCTGGCGGCAGCGGACGTGAGGTGTGGGTCACGAGGACGACCTTGGTATGGTGCTCGTCGAAGGCCCCTCCTGCCACGTGGGGGAACACATGCGAGGGCTTACCCGTGGACGAGAAGACCACGTAGGTGTCGTCCGCCTGCGACAGCCTCATGTAATCCTCGGCCTTCGATGGGTTCATGTACGAGATGGGGACCGTCTGCGAGAGGAGCTGCTGGGCAAGCATGTCGGCGGGCATCGCGCTCATGCCGCGGCCGCTCGTGTAGACGTGCCTGGCCGAGAGCAACAGGTCGGCGAGCCGGTCGAGAAGGTCGTCAGGCAGTGCCTCGCGGGTGGCACGGACGAGGTCCTGGAGCTGGGCTGCCGGGTCGAAGGAGGCCTGCGCGCCGTCCTGTCCCTCTCGTGCCTCGTCGGCCAATGCCTGGAACAGGCGCATCCTGAGGTCCGCGAACGACTTGAAGCCACACCTGCGCGAGAACCTGCTGAACGTGGACTGCGAGATGCCGAACTCGCCGGCGAGCTCGGTCGTGGTGTGGCTCACGACCTCGTCCGCCTTGGTGCAGACGATGTCATAGATGACGAGCTCCCGTGGGGAGAGGTCACCCTTGTGCATCTCGATCTGCTGGTAGACGTCCATGGTCGTGAGTCCTCAGTTGGTGGGTGGTGGTACGTGCCCGAGGAGGCTTCCTATGTGTGATGGTAACGCCTTGGTGCAGGTCTCGCGCGTGTGCTTCGTGGCGAATTGCTCACCGCTTGGGTGTGCGGCCGCGTGATGGGGAGATTGCCCCTATAATGGCTCCCGAATGACCAACGACCGACGAGGCGTGGGGCCCTCTGTGCTCCGACGCCGCCGCATGGGGAGATGTCACATGTCCCACAAGAAGGACCAGGACACCGAGAAGACCGGCATAGACAGGTGGAACGAGGGCGTCTCCAAGACGTCCCGCCCTCACGGGCGCCGCTCGGACGATGCCGAGACGTCAGGTGTGGACGCATCCGAGGACAAGGCGAAGGCCAAGGCCAGGCAGAAGGCCAAGGCGAAGCGTGCGAGGTCCAACAAGGCCCAGCGTGCGAAGGCCAGCCGTGCCAAGGGTCATCGTCGTGGTGGCAGGTTCACGCAGGAGGTCCGTCGCTATGCGGGTACCCTCATCATGCTCGCCGTGGCACTCGTCGTCTGCGTCGTGATGTTCACGCCCCTCTCCGAGCGCATCACGCAGGGCCTCGACATCCAGGGTGGCGTCTCGGTCATCATGACCGCATCCAAGGCCGATGGCTCCGACGTGACCTCCGACGACATGTCCACGGCCACCACCATCGTGACCAACCGCGTCAACTCCCTCGGTGCCTCCGAGGCGACGGTGCAGCAGCAGGGGACGAACTCCATCCTCGTGCAGATCCCGGGTGCCACCGACGCGCAGTCCGCCGTGGACACCATCGGGCGCACGGGCAACCTCGAGTTCGTCAAGATGAGTGACATCGGCGATGCCGACGCGCTGGCCCAGATTCAGGCCGGTACCGAGAACGTCGAGCTCAAGCAGGGCACCTATACCGCCTTCATGACCGGTGCGGACATCGATTCGGTCTCGGTGGGACAGACCTCCTCGTCCACCTCGGGCGAGTACGCGGTCGACATCAAGCTCAACTCCGAGGGAACCCAGCTCTTCGCCGACGTCACCAAGGAGCTCGTCTCGACGCATGGCCAGATCGCCATCGTGCTCGACGGCGTCGTGAACTCGGCGCCTTCCGTGCAGTCCGAGATCACCGGCGGTGAGGTGCAGATCACGGGCGACTACACCCTCTCAGAGGCCAAGTCCCTGAAGACCGTGCTCGACTCGGGCAGCCTGCCTGTGACCCTCACCTATTCCGAGAGCCGCGTCGTCGGCCCCACGCTCGGTCAGGACTCGCTCCAGCAGGGCCTTCTCGCCATTGCCGTGGGCGGCGTGATCGTGATTGCCTACCTGTTCTTCTTCTATAAGGGCCTGGGCCTCCTCACCTTCGGCTCAATCGGGGTCTTCGCGGTGGTCTACCTGGGAATCCTGGCGGTGCTCTCGCACTATGGGGCATTCGCCCTGTCGCTTGCCGGCTTGGCGGGCATCGTGCTCACCATCGGCATGGCGGCAGACTCCTCGATCCTTGTGCTCGAACGCTTCCGAGAAGAGATCTGTATGGGCAAATCGGTGCGAAACGCCAGCCTCTCGGGCGTCAAGCACGGCATCCGCACCTCGGTGCATGCCGACATGGTGACGCTCGTCTCGGCGCTCGCGCTGTTCTTCGTGGCCGTGGGCCAGGTCAAGGGCTTCGGTCTCACCCTGGCGCTCGGCATCATCTGCGACATCGTCACCATGTACTGCTTCAAGGCACCGGCACTGCGCCTGCTCGCGCGCGGCACCATCCAGAAGCACCCCAGGTTCTGGGGCATCCAGGAGGACCTCGACGAGGCGGCCGAGCGTGCCGCCGAGGGCGAGGAGCCTGCTGCCGCAGACGCTGCGTCCGAGAAGGGGGGTGTGGCCCATGCGTAGCCACTTCAAGCACGAGTTCGCGTTCATCCAGAACCGCAAGGCCTTCTTCATCGTCTCCGGCATCATGGTCGCGCTGGCCATCGTCGGCATCTGCGTGCGCGGCCTGGTCTTCGGCATCGAGTTCCAGGGCGGCACCGAGATCGACTTCCGCAGCACCGGCGACGTCACCATCGAGCAGATGCGCTCTGCCCTGGCCGACAACGACGAGTCGAACGCCACCGTTCAGACGTCCGTTACCGACGGCGAGAGCGGCTTCCTGGTACGCTCCGAGTCCACCGACCCCACCGTGGCCACGAGCCATGCCGAGGCGGTCGCCCAGGCGCTGGGCCTCTCTGACGACTCGTTCCAGGTCACGACCATCGGGCCTGACTGGGGTGCCGACATCACGCGCTCCTCGGCGACAGCCTTCGGCCTTGCCATCCTGCTCATCATCGCCTTCGTCACCTGGCGCTACGAGTTCAAGATGTCACTCACGGCCGTGGCCTCCCTCGTGCACGACCTCGTCATCACCGTGGGCATCTATGCCTGGACGGGTACCCCCATCACTCCTAACGTGGTGGCCGCGCTGCTCACGATCATGGGCTACTCCCTGTATGACACGGTCGTCGTGTTCGACCGCATGAACGAGAACGCCAAGACGCTCCACGACGGACGTCACCGCACGTTCCACCAGATCGCGAACTACTCCATCAACGAGGTCATCATGCGTACGATCAACACCTCGATCTCGAGCCTCGTGCCCGTCATCGCGATGCTGGTCTTCGGCGGCTCGACGCTCCATGACTTCGCGTTCGCCATGGCCATCGGCCTCATCCTCGGCAGCTACTCGTCCATCGGCATCGCGAGCCCGTTCCTCTCCATGTGGAAGACGCGCGAGCCCAAGTGGGCCAAGCTCGAGAAGCGCTACGGGGCAGGGCTCGTGGCCGTGGACTCCGGCGAGACGAAGGTCTCCGCCGTGGCTGCGGGCGCAGACGTCGACAAGGGCTAGGCCGCCCATGGCCGGGCTCTCGGACAGCAGACGCTGGGAGGTACTTCCCGCCTCCCGCGAGGTGGAGGCGTCCCTCGTACGCGAGCAGGGGGTGACCCCGCTCGCGGCTCGCATCATGGCCGCGCGCGGCGTCACACCCGAGACGGCGGACGTCTTCCTGCACCCGTCCCTCGAGCGCGACTGGGTCGATCCCCTGCGCATCCCGGGCCTGGGCGATGTGGCCGACCGCGTGCAGGCGGCGCTCGCCGCCCACGAGGTCATCGCCGTCTTCGGCGACTTCGACGTGGACGGCATGTCCTCGACCTGCCTGCTCACCCTCGCCCTGCGCAGGCTCGGCGGCGACGTCCACCCGTTCATACCCCATCGCTTCGGCGAGGGGTACGGCCTGTCCCACGAGGCCCTGCAACGGGTGGTCGATGGGTGTCACCCCGACCTGGTCATCACGGTGGACACGGGCATAGCCAGTGCCCATGAGGTCGAGCTCGCCCTTGCCGCAGGGATCGACGTGGTCGTCACCGACCACCACGAGCCGGCCGACCTCGTGCCCACGCAGGTCCCGGTCGCCGACCCCAAGATCTCGCCCGACAATCCCTCGCATGACCTGGCTGGGGCCGGCGTCGCGCTCAAGCTCGTCTGCGAGCTGGGGCGCCGCCTGGGCCAGCCTGACCTCTGGCGGAGCTACACCGATGTGGCGAGCCTGGGGACCGTCTCGGACATGATGCTGCTCCAGGGCGAGAACCGCGCGCTCGTCGACGACGGCATCCGTCTCATGAGGCACACCTCGCGTCCCGGTCTCGTGGCGCTTGCTGCGGTGGCGGGCTGTGACCTTGCCACCATCGAGGCAGACACCCTGCCCTTCTCGCTCGTGCCCCGTCTCAACGCGGCTGGTCGCATGGGTGACGTCGAGGTCGCCTTCGACCTGCTGCTGACCGATGACATGGCCGAGGCGACCCGCCTGGCGGCCCGTCTCGAGACCATCAACAACGACCGCCGCGAGATCGAGTCGACCCTCTCGACCGAGGCCTTGGCCCGGGTCGAGGCCACCTATGAGGGCGGCCGTTGCATCGTGGTGGGCGGCGAGGGCTGGCATGAGGGCGTGAAGGGCATCGTCGCGAGCCGCATCGTGAACCGCTACCACGTCCCGACCATCCTGATGTCCATCTCTGACGGCGTGGCGCACGGGTCGGGACGCTCGGTGGGATCCGTCGACCTCTTCCATGCCGTCGAGCAATGTTCTGACCTGCTGGTCCGCTTTGGTGGCCACGCAGGTGCCGTCGGCGTCACCGTCGATGCCGCGAACATCGACGCGTTCAGGAGTCGCCTCGAGGAGGTGCTCTCGGCGCTGCCGGCCGAGCAGTTCGAGGACAAGGGCGAGGTGTCGGCCGTCGTCCGTCTGGAAGAGATAGACCTCGCCACCATAGACTCGCTCTCGGTCCTGCGCCCCTTCGGCCAGGGAAACAAGGTTCCCCTGCTCGCGGCCACCGGCGTCTCGATGCTCGGGCGCGCCCGCGTGGGTGCGACGGGCGACCACCTCCGCTTCGCGGCCACCGACGGGGTCGCCTCGATCCCCGCGATCATGTTCAGGGCCCCCGATGTCGAGCGTGCGGTTGAGTGGGACGGTGCCTGCGACCTCGTGTTCGAGGCGGTCAACGAGACCTGGCAGGGCAGGACCAAGCCCAAGCTCATGGTCCGCGACATCATCTACCGGACTCCCGACGAGAAGGACGCGCCCTCGAAGCCGCTGGTGGACGACCTCTTCGCCCGTGCGCCGCAGATCCTCTCGCGTGACGAGTACTCCTCGATCGCAGAGGCCACGAGCTTCTTCACGAAGGCGGTCGGCGTCACCTTCGACGGTCGCCAGGACGTGGTCCGCACCCTTTCCGTGGGCGACGGGCTCACCGTCGAGCGCGTGCACGACAACCCTGTGGACCCCAATGCCATCGCCCTGCGTGCGCCCTCGGGCGAGCAGGTCGGGTTCCTCCGCCGTCAGATCGCGGCGGCCCTTGCCCCGGTCATCGACTCCGGCGCGACCTATGTGGCGCGTGTCGAGCAGCTCACCGGTGAGGAGGACCGCTCGCTGGGCGTGAACGTCCGCGTCGACCGCCTGCATGAGCCGGGAAGCGCGGACGCGGAGCATGAGGACGCCTGCACGGCCTGTCGGTCCCACCTCGCGGCCCTGACGGGGGCTGAGCTCGACGATGCCCTCCGGGTCCGTCTCATAGGCGACCATGCGTTCCTGCCCGCCCAGAAGGCGGCGCTGGCACATCTGGCGGCGGGTGAGTCCTGCCTGACCGTCATGGCGACGGGCCGGGGCAAGTCGCTCGTCTTCCACCTGCATGCTGCCCGTATGGCGCTCTCGCAGGGGCGTGCCAGCATCTTCGTCTATCCGCTCCGTGCGCTCGTGGCGGACCAGTCCTTCCACCTTGCCGAGACCTTCTCCGAGCTGGGCATGCAGGTCTCGACCCTCACGGGAGAGACGTCCGCGGAGGGGCGGGACGAGGTCTTCTCGGGCCTTGGCGCGGGAAGCGTCGACGTGGTGCTCACCACACCAGAGTTCCTCTCGATCCACTCCGACCGGTTCGCCGCGTCTGGCAGGGTCGGCTTCGTCGTGGTCGACGAGGCCCATCATGCCGGCCTGTCCAAGGGCGGCAACCGTGGGTCGTACCAGGACATGCCTCGCGTCCTGGCCGAGCTCGGAGGCCCGGTGGTGCTCGCGACCACGGCGACGGCGGCCACCCCGGTCGCACGGGAGGTCTGCCGGCTCCTCGGGACCTCGAGCGTCGTGGTCGACGACTCGTGCCGCACCAACCTCTCGATCGACGACCACCGTGAGCTCCGCGACCGAGAGCCTGCCCTCGTGAGCCTGGTGGCCACGGGCGAGAAGTGCGTCATCTACGTCAACTCACGCGAGCAGTCCGTCTCGCTCGCCCGGATGCTCCGTCACAAGGTGCCCGACCTCGGCATGCGCATCGCCTTCTACAACGCGGGCCTCTCGCGCGAGGAGCGCACCTCCGTGGAGGGCGCCTTCCGCAGCGGCGAGCTCTCCTGCATCGTCTCGACGAGCGCCTTCGGCGAGGGCGTGAACCTTCCTGACATCAGGCATGTCGTGCTCTACCACATGCCCTTCGGCGACGTGGAGTTCAACCAGATGTCAGGTCGTGCCGGGCGCGACGGCAACCCCGCCGTGGTGCACCTCCTGTTCGGCTCGCGTGACGCGCACATCAACGAGCGGATCATCGACGGCGGCGCCCCTGACCGCTCTGACCTCGTGATCCTGTATCGTGCGCTCCAGACCGTGTGGCAGCGTGGCGTGGTCGAGACAGGCGAGCGCTCGTTCGCCCGATCCAATGCCGACATCGCCCAGGCCTGCCTCGAGCTCGACCGCTCGAGCCGCCTCGACGAGCGTTCCGTCTCATGTGGCATCGCCGTCTTCAGGGAGCTCGGCTTCCTCGAGACGAGCGGCTACGGCACCGCACGACGCATCCGGATGGTCGATACCCCCGAGCATATGGAACTCGGACGCTCCATACGCTACCTTGAGGGGATGCGGATGCGCGAGGACTTCGGGGGCTTCCGCGACTGGGTGCTCACGGCCACGGCCGACGAGCTCCTCGCCAGGATCAACCGACCGATCGTGCCCGACTTCGGCGAGCGCGTCGATGGGGAGGTGAGCTAGCACATGGACAAGGACGAACGACCACTCGCGACGCCCGAGGAGGGTGGCGGCCCGGCTCCTGTGGCACCCCGGGTGCCAACCGTACCTGCCAGGCCCACGCCACGTCCTCGCCCCAAGGTCGGGGCTGACAACTATGCGCTTCTCCGCAAGGCCTGCGAGGGCTACCTCGACCCGGCCGGTGTCGACAAGGTCGATGCCGCCTACTGCTTCGCCGCGGCACGCCATGAGACCCAGCGCCGTCGCTCGGGTGAGGCCTACATCAACCACCCCGTCGAGGTGGCGCTCATCCTCGCGCAGGACTTCCACATGGACGAGGACGTGCTTGCGGCCGCCCTCCTCCATGACACCGTGGAGGACACCCCTGCCACCCTCGAGGATCTCACCGAGCGCTTCGGCCCGACCGTGACCGAGCTCGTGGACGGCGTGACCAAGCTCACGTCCATCGAGGTCGACTCCATGGATGCCAAGCAGGCGCTGAACCTGCGCAAGATGTTCCTCGCCATGTCCAAGGACATCCGCGTGGTCATCATCAAGCTCGCCGACCGCCTGCACAACATGCGTACGCTCTCGGCGCTGCCGCCCGACCGCCGCGTGTTCAAGGCGCGCGAGACCATGGACGTCTATGCGCCTCTGGCCGACCGTCTGGGCATGAGCTCGGTCAAGTGGGAGCTCGAGGACCTCTCGTTCTTCTATCTGGAGCCTGAGGAGTACCAGCGCATCGCCCGCATGGTGCAGGACTCGCGCGAGCAGCGCGAGCGCTCGACCGAGGAGACGATCCGTCTGCTCGAGGACGAGCTGCATCGGGTGGGCCTCTCGGGCTTCCAGATCACGGGGCGCCCCAAGCACCTCTGGAGCATCTACCAGAAGATGAAGCGGAAGGACAAGGAGTTCTCCGACATCTACGACCTCATCGCCCTGAGGGTCATCACCCTCTCGGTGGGGGACTGCTACTCCGCCCTCGGGGCCGTGCACTCGCTGTGGCACCCCCTGCCGGGGCGCTTCAAGGACTACATCGCCACGCCCAAGCCCAACCTCTACCAGTCGCTGCACACCACCGTCATCGGGCCCGATGCGCGCCCCATCGAGATTCAGATCCGCACGCGTGAGATGCACGAGCAGGCCGAGTACGGCATCGCCGCCCACTGGCTCTACAAGAAGGCCGGCAACTCCAAGGGCGTGATGACCAACACGGACAAGTCGGTCGACAACCAGATCAGCTGGATCCGCAAGAGCCTCGACTGGACGGTCGAGGGCGACATGGGCGACCCGCACGAGTTCCTCAACAGCCTGCGCGTCGACCTGTTCGAGGACGAGATCTTCGTGTTCACACCCAAGGGCGAGGTCATGAGCCTGAGGGTCAACTCCACGCCGCTCGACTTCGCCTACGCCATCCATACCGAGGTGGGAAACCACTGCGTCGGCGCGAAGGTCAACGGGATCGTGGTCCCGCTCACCACGCCGCTTCAGATGGGCGACCGCGTGGAGGTGCTCACCAACAAGAACTCAAAGCCCTCGCGTGACTGGATGGGCATCGTCCAGACCCCGTCCGCCCGAGCCAAGATACGTCGCTACTTCGCCACGGTCACCAAGTCCGAGGACGCGGACCAGGGCAGGGGCGAGATTGCCCGCGAGCTGCGAAAGCGCGGCTATGGCATCTCAACCCAACGCTCCGTGCGCGCCCTCGCCAAGGTGGCCGAGGCGCTCTCGTTCAAGGGCGTCGACGACATGTTCGCGGCCGTCGCCACGGGCAAGGCTTCTGCCAAGACCATCGCCAACCGCGTGCAGGACGTCCTCGAGGAGGGGAGCCCCGCCCAGGTCGCGGCCGCTCAGAAGGCGGCCGCCCAGGCCGAGGCCGCAGCCCTGGCATTTGCGGAGGACAAGCCTCTGGCGGGCACCGGGCGTCATGTCAAGAAGCAGCCGGCTGCCGACAAGAAGCGGCATGGGAGCTGCGGCGTGGTGGCCAAGGGGGACCCTGATCTTCTCGTCCACCTCGCCCACTGCTGCAACCCCGTGGCCGGCGATGACATCGTGGGGTTCGTCACACGTGGTCGTGGGGTCTCCGTGCACCGTGCCACCTGTCCCAACGTGAAAGGGCTCATGGAGCATCCCGAGCGCATGATCCCCGTGGAGTGGGACGCTTCAGGGGCGACGCAGTTCCAGGTCGAGATCGTGGTCGAGGCTTCCGATCGCATGGGGCTCCTCAAGGATGTGACCATCGCGGTGGGCGATGCCGGCGGCAACATCCTCTCGGCCGCCACGCAGACGAGCGCGGCTGGGGCGGCGCGTCTGCGCTTCCTGGTGGCCATCTCGGATGCGAGCATCCTCGACAACCTGCTGGCGACCGTGAGCCGTGTCCCGAGCGTCTTCGACGCGCGTCGCATCATGCCGGGCGAGGGTTCCAACCAGATGAAGCGGAGGGTCTGATATGTCAAGGTGCCAAGGGGGCTGCTCGTCCGACACGTCATGCGGTGGCTGCGGTGGGGGAGAAGGCTGCTCGGCTGGCGAGGATGCCGGCTGTGCAGGCTGCTCTGGCTGCGGATCCGCCCCTTCGCATGACGACATCGCCATCAGGCAGATGATCGTCGGCCCTATCGAGACGAACTGCTATGCCGTCATATCGGACGGCGAGTGCATGGTGGTCGACCCGGGTGCCTCTGGCGCGGCCATAGCCGAGAGGCTCTCGGACGTGCATGTGGCTCTCATCGTGGCCACCCATGGGCATGGGGACCACGTCAGTGGTGTCGCGGCCCTGCAGGCGGCCACGGGCGCTTCCTTCGCCATGGCCGCGGCTGACGTCGAGATGGCGTCCCACGCGGGGAGCGGCCAGTTCGACGACGTCCCCTACGACGATGACGCCCCGGCGCCCGACCGTACCCTCGAGGAGGGGGACGTGGTCGGCGTGGGCACTGCGACCTTCCAGGTCATCGCCTGTCCCGGCCATACGCCGGGTGGCATCGCGCTCCTGGGCTGTGGCCTCGCCTTCGTGGGAGACACGCTGTTCAAGGGCTCGGCCGGGCGCACGGACCTCGAGGGAGGGAGCGAGGCCGACCTCATGCATTCCCTCGCACGCCTCAAGGTCGCGGTCCCGCCTGAGACCACGGTCCTCCCCGGGCATGGGGACATTACCACCATGGGCTCTGAGCTCGAGCATAATCCGTACCTGAGATAAGCCCACGCTAGGGATGACAAGGGAGCGGCGCGCCTCGAATCGGGCGCGCCGCTCCCTTGTCTTCTTGATGTGCTGGCTGTGGCCTCGTCCCGCCTATGCGAAGACGCGGCCCACACCGATGATGCTGAAACGATAGACGCTGTTGATGACGACGCCTTCCGAGGGGCTGGTCGCATTGATGACCTGGCCGTTGCCGATGTAGATGGCAATATGGCCGGAATAGAACACGAGGTCGCCATAGCTTATGTTGCTGATGGAGACGTGCTCGAACTTGCTGTCGTTGTACATGTTCGTCGCGTCGTGGTCCTGCCAGGGGTCATACATGTGGTCATATGGGTTGTACACGGAGTTGATACCCACGGCATAGAGGCACTGGATCACGAGGCCCGCGCAGTCGACGCCGACGCCTGGTTGCATGGCGTAGTCCCAGATGTAGGGCGACCCCAGGTAGTCGTAGGCGCGTCCCATGAAGGCGTTGACGCAATCCTGCCGGGAGGCGTTGATCGCAATTCGAGAGGGGGTCACATAGGTGAAATAGCCTTCGGCATAGGAGGGCAGGCTCGCGTTATAGCACGAGACCTGATACATCCACGAGGGGTTCTGCCAACCGATCTTGCCGGATGTGACGCGGGTGAGCTTGCCATCGTTGTCGGCCTGGTACCAGGACCCATTATGCTGGATATAACCGTTGCGTGCGACATAGCCTACGGTGTTGCGTCCGTAGAAGTTCGAGCCGCTCACGGTGAACCAGCCGGTCCTTGCGCCCTTGTAGTCGCTCCAGGCGTTGACCATGTAGTAGCGCTGCAGCGTGCCCCCGTCGTAGGCGCCGGTCACGAGCCAGCCCGACTGGGTCGCCAGCTTGCCCTCGTTGTCGGCCAGGAGCACGGTGGAGCCCCAGCCCATCTTGCCGCGCATGACGTAGCCCTGCGCCGCCGACGCCGAAGCAGCGGCCGTAGCCGGCCACCGAGAAGAAGCCGGAGCACGCGCCGTGGTCGGAGGCGCTCACGTAGTAGCGCTGGAGGCCGGAGCCGTAGTTCTGAACGACCCAGCCGGTGCTCGTGCCCCAGGCGAGGCGCCCGTCGTTGTTCGCGACGTAGACCCTGCCGGCGCCCGTGTCGTACGCGCCGCGGGCCACATATCCCGCGGGGGTGGTGTAGTGGGCCCAGCCCGCCGCGGAGTAGCCGGTGACGCAGCCGTGCTTGGCGGCGGCTCACGTAGTAGCGCTGGAGGCCCTGGCCGTAGGCCGAGCTCACGTCAGGCGGAGCTCACGTGCCAGCCCTCGGAGTTCGCCAGGCGGCCGTCGTTGTCCGCCAGGTAGGTGACGGTGCCCGAGGTGAGGTGGCCGCGCAGGACGTAGCCGGCGGAGGTGGCGTAGGCCCAGTACCCCGCGCCCTCGGAGGGCGAGACGAGCCTGGAGGCGGCCACGGAGCCGCCGGAGAGCCAGTAGCGCTGGAGCCCCTGGCCGAAGGCGGACGTCACGAGCCAGCCGGAGGCCTGGACGCGGCCGTCGTTGTCGGCGATGCGCCTCGCGCCGTCGGCGCAGGTCGCGGCACCGCGCAGGACGTAGCCCGCGGGGGTGGTGTAGTGGGCCCAGCCTGCCGTGGAGTAGCCGGTGACGCAGCCGTGCTTGGCGGCGGTCACGTAGTAGCGCTGGAGGCCCTGGCCGTAGGCGGAGCTCACGTGCCAGCCGGGCGACTCGAGCCTGCCGTCGTTGTCTGCCAGGTAGGTGACGCCGCCCTCCGTGTAGCGGCCGCGCACGACGTAGCCGTACCTGGTGGCGTAGGCCCAGTACCCGGCCTCGGAGGCCTTGACCAGCTCGGAGGACGCGAGGGCCTTGGTCGTGGTGTCGAGCCAGTAGCGCTGGAGGCCGTAGGTCTTGAAGGTGGAGTTGACGACCCAGCCGGAGGCACGGGAGCCGGAGGCGTCGTAGTAGTACCAGCGCGAGCCCTCCTGGACCCACTGGTTTCTGTACGCCTGCGTGGTGACGGTGGTCGCGGCCTGGGTGGTGGCCGCCTGTGCGGTGGTCGCGGCCTCGGTGGTGGTCGCCTGGGTGGTGGCCTTGTCGGGGGTAGTGGCCTTCTCCGACGTGGTGGCCTTGTCGGCCGTGGTGGCATCGTCGGGCGTCGTCGCTCCGTCTGGCGTGGTGGCGTCAGGGGTCGTTGCCGTGTCGGACGTCGTGGAATCCGGGGTGGTCGGGGTGGTCGCCGTGTCGGGGGTGGTGGCGTCCGGCGTGGTCGGGGTGGTGGCCTGCTGGCCCTTCTCGGCCGTGTCGGACGTTGCGGTATCGGTGGTCTCGAGGGGAGCGGTCACGGTCGTGGAAGCGGGGGATGCCGAAGTGGCCGTCTCCGAGCTCTGCGTGAGGGTGGTCGTATCCTCTGCCCAAGCCATGGCTGGCAGGAGCGATGAGATGACGAGGACTCCCGTCAGCGTGGCTGCGGCCCTGAACGCCTTGCTCTGATATCTCATGAGATCCCCCAGATGCTCAGATTAGATTCAACATAAAAGAGTCTAAACCATCTGACCTTCTCGTTCCCTCTCTTCTTCTTTCAGATGTGCTATCTGGCCAATGGCAGCTTGTGGGAGGCACGGAGGGAAGCCGGTCGTGTCACCTCTCCATCATGCGGCAAGGGGCCATGCGGACGGACCCATCCATCTGCTAAAGTAGTTCGCGCGGCAGATGCCGTGCAACTGCAAGTCGTGCTTGGCCCGAGTGGCGGAATGGCAGACGCGGAGGTCTCAAAAACCTCTGGTGGCAACACCATGTGAGTTCGAGTCTCACCTCGGGCACCATCTATTACCAGCTGGTACATGATAATCGTGCGACCAGTTGTGTTTCGGAGAACCTACAGCGACCAACATACGCCTTCTGGTCGCTCACACCCGTAGGACTCCCTTCGGGCTTCCTGGAAGGCCCCGGGTCACCATCGCCATGCAACGTCGTCCGATGCTCACGTTGCCTGCCCTAAGGAACCCTGGTACTGGCCCCAGACATCGCTGTGGGTCACCATCGCCATGCAACGTTGTCCGATGCTCACGTTGCCTGCCCTAAGGAACCCCGGCACGGCAGCGCTCGAACCGGGATCAGTCACGACAGCGCATATCGCCCCATGGCCCGGCATCGGTCCCTGCCGGTACGCAGGAAACAGAAGGGATCCGCGGGCGACTTCTGCCAAGTCCCCGCGGATCCCTTTGGTGCTGTGACGTACGCCGTGCCCCTTTCCCGACCGAGCCTACTTCTGGGCCTCCTTCTGGATGTTGTGACCCAGGACGGTCTCGATATTCGTGATGATCAGGCTCACGAGGGACGTGCCCATCGCGGTGCCCTGGACGGCGGACATGACCACCGAGACGACCATGCAGGCCAGCGTGATGTAGCAGATGATCAGGAACGGCTTGATCTTGCTGGGGGTGTTGCAGCCCTTGATGCCCAGGATGGCGACGATGAGGTCGAGCACGCTCGCGACGATGAACACGATGCCCACTGAGCCGGTCACCAGCCCTGCGTCGAAGGACTGGCCTTGGACGTCGACCGAGCTGTATCCCATCACGGCGAAGCCGGCAAGCATGAGTGCTCCCAGGACGATGCCGATGATGGAGAGTACCAGCATGACGATGCAGATGATCTTGAGTGCCTTGCGTGATGTGCTCATGGTTCCCCCAAACGTCGAATGGACATATGCAGGCGTGGGTGCCGTCCGCACTTTCAAGCTGATACCCAACTGATGCATCCGCATCCCTCTGGGGACGCATCAGCCTCGCAGGGCTGCCGCTAGTCGCTCTCGACGTACGTGATGTGCGCGCTCACGGAATAGGCGGCGGACCCCGTGTTCCCGGTACCTATGGTCGACGACGTCTTCTTGGAGCTGGCCGTGGCGATGGTGAACGAGTCGACCGAGCAGGTGTAGGGCCCGTCAGCAAGGGTCGAGATGACGGCCTTGGCCGCATCGTAGGTGTCGCAGCCGAACGAGACGCTCACCCCGCGTCGCACCACGCCTGCCTGGGTGGTGTCGAGGTCGTCGAACGAGAGGCTGTAGCTGGCGGTCCCCGAGAGGGCCGTGTCGAGCGTCGACATCACGTTCTTGATGTTGTCGTACTTGGGGGTCGTGCTCGCGGCCGAGCCGGCGGCCTCGTACGAGTCGACGGCCTTCTGCATGGTGGTCATCTGCTGGACCTTGGCGGTGTCGATGGTGAGCGTGTCCTGCGCATCGGCGATCTGCTGCTCGAGCGCGGAGGTCTGCTCCTGAACGCCCTTGAAGACGAGCTCGTACCAGGCCATCGCGATGAGGATGAGGGCGAGAAGAACGATCAGGACCTTCTCGCGCTTTGAGAACGTGTACGTGAGCATGTGTTCGCCCTCCTACTTGGTCGTCGTGGTCGCGGCCGAGGTCGTCGCCGTTGTGGCGTCGGTGCTGCCCACCAGCGTGACGACGAGCGTGGCAGTGACGTTGGTGGTCGAGGTCTGGGCCGATGCGGTCGAGACGGTGACGTTCGAGACGATGTCATCCTGTCCGAGGGAGGTCGCGATGTCGCCCACGGTGTCGAGGGAGACCTCGTCGAGGACGATGGAGACCTTCCCTGAGTCGAACGAGAGCGACGACACCTGCGCGCGCGAGGCGACGCGTGCGTCGATGAGTGACATGACCTGCTCGGCGCTCACGGAGCTCGAGGTCGAGCTCGTGCCCAGGTAGCTGTCGTACTGCGCCTTGAGGTCGTCATAGCCGGTGAGCTTGGACTCAGCCGCGGCCACGGCGGACTGCTGCTGCGAGAGCTCCGTCTGCTTCTGGGACACCTGCGAGAGGGGGTCGAAGACGGCGAACTTGGCGAACAGCGCGACGACGACCACGAGGATGACGGCCAGGGGGACGGCCTTTCGCGCGTCGATCTCGCGATTGCTTCTGACCATCAGGTTGATGGTGTCCTTCTCGGCGGAGACGGCTCCCTTGGAGGCCTGGTCCGCGGGATCCTTGGGCTTGCCGATGGGCTTGTTCCAGTCGAGCGCCATCTATATCGCCTCCCCTTCGAGAAGCGCCCCGAAGGCGAGCGCGGCGGAGGGTGCATCGGGCTGGTCCGACAGGCCTGGGACGAGGTCCGCCGCGGACAGCACGTCCACCGAGAGCGAGCCCTCGATGGTGTCGGTGAGGGGCTTGATGGTGGCGCCGGTGCCCAGGACGCAGGCACGCTCGACGTCCTTGTCGGGGTTCGAGAAGTTGAAGAAGTTCACGACCTTGCTGACCTCGGTGGCCAGCTGGTCGTAGACGGCCTGGCAGTCGGGGGTCTCGAGCACGCCCTCGAAGTCCGAGCGGCGGTAGGAGGCTGCCGTGTAGGGGTCGATGCCGTAGACGTTGGCGATGATGGTGTCGAGGTCGGCGCATCCGACCTCGATGACCTTCGAGGCCTCGTAATGGCTCCCGATGAACAACGTCACCGTGGTGGACGAGAAGGACACGTTCACCAGCACGAGGCAGGTGGTGTTGTCTGTCGGGTTCTGCGCGATGTGCTCCTTGATCAGGCGTGCGTAGAGGACCTGCACGGGAAGGACCGCCTGGGGCTTGAAACCCGCCTTCCTCAAGGCTGCCGTTGCGGACTCGACGAGGTCCTTGCGGGCGGCCGCCGCGAAGAGCTCGAGGCGCTGCGGCTTGCCCTCCTCGTCGTTCACCACCTCGTCCACCAGATAGTCGAAGACGTAGTCCGAGGTGTCGCCGTTGATGAAGTCACGGAACTCGTAGGGCAGGTTGAGCGCGAGCTCCTTCTGACTCATGGCCGGCAGCGTCACATGCCGGAAGAAGGAGGTCGTCTCGTTGAGTGCGAGGGCGCACGAGCGGGCGCGGATGTGCTCGTCCCGCCGGAGGTCCTTGAGGAACGTCGCGAGCGAGGCGGGCGAGGTGATGCGGTCCTCGCCCACGAGGTTCTCGGGCATCTGCGTCGTGATGAGGCGGACGTCCCCGTCACGAACGGCGATGTTGCAGTTGCCGTGGCCGATGTCGATGCCGACATACGAGGCTGCCATGCTGCTCCTCCCGTGCGGTCTTGGATGCTTCCATACTGCTTCAGGCTGTACCCATTCTAAGGGGTTCTGGTCCGCGACCTGCCAGAAGATGGTCTGATGGCCGCATGCGACCCGTGAGTGGGCGGCAGAGGCCTAGAACAGTCCCAGGTACCAGGTCACGATGGGCGCGCCACAGAGCATCGTGAGCCAGGCCGCCACGGCGATGGCGGGCCCGAAGGGGAAGGTCCCGTGGCCCGAGGTGGTGGCGTCGTCCTCGTCGTCGTGGGGGAGGAGCCCCGGGACGAGCGCGAGCACGAGGCCCAGCACGCAGGCCACGATGACGAGCAGCAGGCTCTGCTGCCAGCCGAAGTAGAGGCCGCAGACGGCCAGCAGCTTGAGGTCGCCGCCACCCATGCTGGCCCGCCCCAGCACGTGGTCCATCACGAGCACGATGACGAGCAGCGGGATGCCGATGGCGGCGGCCCCCACGAGGGAGTCCGTGAGCAGCGTCAGCACCTCTCCGCCGGTCAGCGCCACGTAGCCGATGTAGGCTGCGCGGATGAGGAGGGCGGCCACGATGCAGCCGTTGGGGATGGTGCGGTCGTCGAGGTCGGTCAGGGTGAGCACCACGAGCACGCTGGCGAAGGCGAGCAGCTCGACGGTCTGGGCCGTGAGGTCGTAGCGGGCGACGATCGAGACGTAGATCACGGCGGTCAGTGCCTCGCTCACCGGGCAGCGGGCCGAGATGTGCTCCCCGCAGTAGCGGCAGCGGCCGTGGAGGGCGAGCCAGCTTGCCACGGGCACGAGGTCGGCGGGCCCCAGCACATGGCCGCACGAGTCGCAATGGGAGCGCCCACGCAGGACCGATCCGCCATGGACGGCCCGCCAGGCGACGCATCCCAGGAAGCTCCCCATGACCAGGCCCAGCAGGGCGGTGACGGCGAGCGAGTAGACCGTGATGAGGGGCGTGGCATACAGCATGGGCGGGCCTTTCGGTGGTTGCGTGCGACCAGCCTACCACGAGGGTGCCGGGGAATCGACAGGGCGGCCCGTGCGCGCGCCGGGGAATCGACCGACTGGGGTCGACGTAGCGCATCAGGCACCTTTTGGGGGCATAGAAGGTGCCTGATGCGCTACGTCAACGAAGGAGAGGGTCGGTCGGCGGGGGAGTGCGCCATGCCGGCGAGAGGAACGGGCAGGGTCGAGGGTCAATTTATGTCCCGGAGGGTCGCTACCCTCTCGGCAGGGCCACTACCAAGGAGGAGCCACCATGGATGATTCTGCTACTGCCACATGCTCGCGTGCCGTTGCCACCGCGTCTGGCCAGGTGCCGGGTGAGGTGGCTGCCGCGGACGGGTCGGCCATGTCCTCCCGTAGGCCGCAGGAGGAGGCACTCCTCGACAAGTTCAGGGGATGTCTCGTGGCTGGTGCTGCTGGTGATGCCTTGGGCTATCCGGTGGAGTTCATGTCGGCCGCCCAGATACGAGCCGTCCATGGTCCGGACGGCATGCGTGACTTGCCACGTGATCCGCAGACGGGCCTTGCCCTCGTGAGTGACGATACGCAGATGACCCTCTTCACGGCGGCAGGGATCCTGGTCGGGGCGACGCGCCACCGCCTCTATGGTGTGGCAGCCTCGCCCGACTACTATGCCTGGCGGTCCTACCTCGACTGGCTGCACACGCAGGAGCCCGAGGGTCCGGCAGGCCCACATGAGTCGTGGCTCGCAGACGTCGAGGCGCTCCGGGACCGTCGTGCGCCGGGGCGGACCTGCCTTGCGGAGCTCGAGTACGGCCGTGCAGGCAGTGTCGATGAGCCGCTCAACGACTCCAAGGGCTGCGGCGGTGTCATGCGCGTGGCGCCGGTGGGGCTGCTCTTCGGTGCCGAGAGGGACGGGTGGGTCGATGGCGCCGGCGCCCTGGACGACGTCGCGCTCCTGGCTGCTGACGTGGCGGCCGTGACCCATGGCAACCCGCTTGGCTACATCCCGGCCGCTGCTGCCGCCTACCTCGTGCATCGCTGTGCCTACGAGGTGGGCTCGCGTGAGGGCGACCGCCAGGCACGCCTCATGCGGATGGTGGACGAGTGCTGCGAGCGCCTGTCGGTCTGGTTCCCGCGGCAGGCGTCTGCCACGCAAGCGGTGTCGGACCTCCTCCGCCAGGCGATGGGCCTGGCGGGAAAGGACGTCCCTGACGAGGAGGCCGTGTGCGAGCTGGGGGAGGGCTGGGTTGCCGAGGAGACCTTGGCGATAGCGGTCTGCGCATGCCTACGCCATGCCGATGACGTGCCGGCGGCGCTCGCCGCGGCCGTGGACCACGATGGCGACAGTGACTCGTGTGGCGCGGTGGCCGGCAACATCATGGGGGCCATGCATGGTATGTCCGGTATCGACCCTGCCTGGCTGCAGGGCCTCGAGCTCGAGGATGTGACCATCGCCATAGCGGATGACCTCGTCGATGTCGCGACCGGCAGGTGGGACGTGGCCACGACCGAGCGGCTCGCGGCCCGGTACCCGGGCGGGCCCGAGGCCTGAGGCTGTCCGGTCGGGGATGATGCGGCGACATCCGTACGGCTATGCGTTGACGTAGCGCATCAGGCACCTTTTGGGGGCATAGAAGGTGCCTGATGCGCTACGTCAACGAAGGAGAGGGTCGGTCGGCGGGGGAGTGCGCCATGCCGGCGAGAGGAACGGGCAGGGTCGAGGGACGCAGGTGGGATGCGGGGCCGGGAGGCGTGGAAGCGCAGCAAAAAACGGGGCCGCCGAAGCGACCCCGTTCCTTTGCACTGTCAAATGCAGTGACTGCTTACTGACAAGCTCTACGAGGTCGCACCAGTAATTACGGCCGGGTCGTAATTCATGGTCTCTGTGCCAGATGCTCCCGGGCCGGTGACGGTAATCACGCTTGTACCGTCAATTGTGACTGTGCAACCTGAAAGGGCATCAGATCCGAGATCGGTGGAAATCTGCGTAACGAAATCACCAGCAGCAATGTCCGTACCGTCGGTAAGGTACGTGGCCGTGACGGTGGCCAGCTCGCTCCGCGTGTTTGCGGCACCCGTGGCCAGGTGGGCCTTGTCAAGCTGCGTCGTGAACACCGGGATGGCGATGGCAATGAGGACCGCGATGATGGCGACGACGATCAACATCTCCATCAGGGTGAAGCCCTTCTTGCCTTCCTTCTGCAGCTCGGCCTTGCGTGCCTTGATCATCTCAACCATGGCTACCCCTCTCTATGCGGGACCCGCCTTTGCAGGTTCCCTTGTCCTTCACTTCAATTGCAGTATTCCCTAATTCCCTCGTTTTGGTCAACGGAACTTCCCTGAGCGGTCGATATGCGCCCTGAACGCATTCAGATAACTGCCGTCCTCGCCCTCGGGCCCGCAAGACCTACGCCGTGATGCCGCCGTAGATGTCGAACACGGGCAGGTAGACGGCCAGCAGGAGCACGCACACGATCACGGCCAGGATAACGATGGTCACCGGCTCCATGATCGAGAGCGCCCGCGACGTCGAGGTGGCGACCTCGTTGTCGTAGTAGTCGCCCAGCACCTTGAGGGTGTACTCCAACGTGCCGGTCTGCTCGCCCACGCCGCACATCTCGCAGACCATGTCGGGGTAGGCCTCCGTCTTGGCGAGCGAGTCTGCCAGGGGCTTGCCGGCCTCGAGGTCGGGCTGGATCGAGGCGAGGTTCGCGGACATCCAGTAGTTGTTGATGGACCTGGCCGTGACCTCCACCGACTTCACGATGGAGAGCCCCGCCTCCATCATCACCGACATGGTCCCGGCGAACTGGCTCGCCGAGCTCATGCGGGTGATGCGGCCGATCACGGGGATGCGGCAGCCCAGGTGGCTCCACCACATGTGGAAGTCGTCGTTCTTCTTGGCGAACTTGACGCCGATGAACAGCGCCACGACGAAGCCGGCGATGACCAGGAAGTAGCGCGTCCAGAAGTGCGAGGAGTCGATCACGAACTGCGTGACCGCGGGGAGCGTCAGGTTCATGGACGTGAACGTCGACTCGAAGATGGGCACGGCGTAGACCATGATGACGGCGACCACGATCACGGCGACGCCCAGCACGAAGCAGGGATAGATCATCGAGCTCGTGACCCGCGACTTGGTCTTGGCGGACTTCTCGTAGTACTCGGCCAGGCGGGCGAACACCACGTCCAGGCTGCCCGACTCCTCGCCGGCCCGTACCGTCTCGATGAAGGTGAGCGGCAGTCCCGTGCCCTTCTCGGCGAAGCTGTCGGCAAGGCCGTGGCCTGCGGCGACATCCTCTGACACGTCGAGCAGCAGCTTCTTCAGGGTCTTGTCGTCTGACTGGCCCGACACGAGCTGCAGGCAGCGCACGATGGGCATGCCCGTCTTCAGGATGATGGACAGCTGGTTGCACGTGATCGAGAGGGCCTTGTCCTTGGTGCGGTGCCCACCGAGTCGCAGGTCGATGTCGTGCTCGCCCGCCGTCTCCTCGATGGACTCGATGACGAGGCCGTTGGCCTTCAGGGCGTCGACGGCCTCGGCCTGCGTATGAGCCTCGAAGATGCCATCGACCTCGGCGCCTGCGCTGGTCCGTCCGGTGTACTTGAATGCCTTCATGCGTGCCTTCCTTCGCGTCCTGCGTATGTGGCGGCCAGCTGGCCGCCGTGCGTGCTAGCGAGCGCTCCGCTTGACGTAGTCGGGGTCGTTGGCGGCCTCGATGGCGGTCTGGGCAGAGATGCTCCGCTCGCGCACCATGCGCACGAGCATGTTGTCCATGGTGATGCTGCCGAGCTCCGCCGTGGTGGCCAGCGTGTTCTCGATCTGCGGGGTCTTGCCCTCGCGGATGAGGTTCCGGATGGCGCTGTTCACCATCATGACCTCGCACGCGACCACGCGGCCATGCCCCTCTCGCCGTACCAGGAGCTGCTGCGAGAGCACCGCGTCGAGCGTCATCGAGAGCTGCATCCTGATCTGGCGCTGTCGTGCCTCGGGGAAGACCCCCACCAGGCGGTCGATGGAGTCCGCCGCGCTCTTGGTGTGGAGCGTCCCGAAGACGAGGTGGCCCGTCTCGGCGGCGGTCAGCGCGGTCTCGATGGTGTCGAGGTCGCGGAGCTCGCCGATGAGAATCACGTCGGGGTCCTCGCGCAGGATGGCCCGGAGGCCGTCGGCGTAGGAGCGGGTGTCATGGCCGATCTCGCGCTGGTCGATGCTCGCGCGGTCGGGCTCGTAGAGGTACTCGATGGGGTCCTCGAGGGTGATGATGTGGTCGGGGCGGGTGTGGTTGACCTGGTTCAGGATCGCGGCCAGGGTGGTCGACTTGCCGGAGCCCGTCTCGCCGGTGACGATGATGATGCCCTTGTTGTGGCTGGGGAACTCGCTCACCACGGGCGGCAGGCCCAGGGTGTCGAGCTCGGGGATGACGTCGGCCAGCAGGCGCACGGCCAGGCAGACCGAGCCACGGCTGCGGTAGAGGTTGAGGCGGCAGCGCACGCCAGCGTAGGTGCCGGCCATGTCGAGCTCGCCTATGCGTGCGACCTGCTCGTAGGCATCCCCTGCCACGTGGCGGGCGAGGACCTCGGTGTCCGCCGGTGTGAGGGGCCGCGACGAGGCATCCTGGAGCGCGCCGTCCACGCGGACGCGGACGGCCACGCCGGCCGCCAGGTGGACGTCGGAGGCGCCCATGCCGTGGGCGGCGTCGACGATGTCCTCGAAGCTCCCGATGCCTTCGAGCTCGGCACTCCTGCTCGTCTGATCGTGCATGCTCGGTCCCCCCCCTGGGTCTGGTCGTCAGTCGGTGGTATAGACGCAGCGCATGACCTCGTCCAGCGTGGTCACGCCTTGGCAGACGAGCTCCTTGCAGTTCTGGGCGATGGGCTGGAAGCCGCCGGCGATGGCTGCCGCAGCGAGCTCCTCGCGGCTGGCACCGTCGCGGATGCCCTCCTTCATCGTCTCGTTCAGGGTGAGGACCTCCGAGACCACGGTGCGGCCGTGGTAGCCGCTCCCGAAGCACTCCGAGCACCCTGTGCCACGATAGAACTCGACGCCTTCGGCCTCGGGGCTGCCAGGGTCGATGCCGAGGCTCTCGAGCTGATCTGATGTGGGGGTGTAGGAGGTGCGGCAGTGCGGGCAGACCCGGCGCACCAGGCGCTGCGAGATGACGCCCTTGAGGGCGCTCGCCACCATATAGGGCTCCACGCCGATGTCGTCCAGGCGGTCGAGCGTGGAGAGGGCGTCGCCGGTGTGGATGGTCGAGAGCACGAGGTGGCCGGTCACGGCGGCGCGCATGGCGATGCTCGCCGTCTCGGCGTCGCGGATCTCGCCCACGCCCACGACGTCGGGGTCCTGGCGCAGGATCGAGCGCAGGCCGCTCGCGAACGTGGTGCCGGCCTTCTCGTTGACCTGGACCTGGTTGACGCCGTCGATGTTGTACTCCACGGGGTCCTCGAGGGTCACGATGTTGACCGCCTCGGTGTTGAGGCGCGAGAGCATGGTGAACATCGTGGACGACTTGCCGCTCCCGGTGGGGCCCACGATGAGGATCATGCCCTGGGTGTTCTTGAGGAGGTCGTTGTAGGCGTCGAGGTTGTGGCCATAGAAGCCGAGGTCCTCGGGCGTGTCCTGCTTGGAGGCGCGGTCGAGGATGCGCAGCACGATCTTCTCGCCGTGCACGGTGGGTAGGGTGGAGGCACGCAGGTCGGCCTCCTTCATGTGCACCCGCACGATGGCACGGCCGTCCTGGGGCACGCGGCGCTCGGTCACGTCCATGCCGCACATGATCTTGATGCGGCTCGTGAGCGAGGGCTGGAGCTCCTTGGGGATGGTGAACACGTTGTGCAGGATGCCGTCGAGGCGCATCCGCACCAGGACGTCGGTCTCCTGCGGCTCGATGTGGATGTCGGAGGCATGGTCTGCGATGCCGCGCTCGATGATGGAGTTGACCAGGCGGATCGAGGGTGCGTTGGCGTTGGCGTCATCCGAGAGCTCCGAGGCCACGCCCTGGGTGTCGCTCGGCGTCTCCTCGGCCTGCATCTCGCGGATGGCACGGCGTGCGCCCTCGGTGCCGTAGAGTGACGAGATCGCGCGGGTCACGGTGGCCTCGGTGGCGATCATCGGGATGACGTGCTTGCGTGACGCGGCCTTGACCTCCTCGCTGGCGATGAAGTTCAGGGGGTCGGCCATGGCGAGGTAGAGGTCGTCGCCCTTGGTGCGGATGGGGACCACGGAATACTTCTTGGCGAGGTTCTTGGGAACGAGCTTGCACAGCTCGCTGTCGAGCTCGAGCGTGGTGGGGTCGACGTAGTCGATGCCGAGCTGGAGCATGAGGGCATCGATGAGCTGGCGCTCGGTGATGAACCCCTCGCTCACGAGCACGTCGCCCAGACGCTTGCCAGTGCCCTTCTGCGCCGCGAGGGCGGCCGTGAGCTGGTCTTGCGTTATGGCTCCTGCGTCGACGAGCAGGTCGCCGAGACGTGTGTGCTTCATGGCGTGTCTCCTACAATCGTGATGTGTCTGAGGGCGTGTAGGTGTAGGTGTAGCTCTTGGTGAGCGTGGGGTCGACCGTGCTCGCGATGGTGAACGTGACCTTGACCGTGTCGGGTGCCGTGCCGTCGACGGCGGTGGAGGGTGAGAACTCCAACTTGGCTGAGGTGACCTGGCACTCGGTATAGGCGCCGGCGTTCAGGAGGTCGCAGGTGACCTCCTTGCCCGTGGAGAGGCTGATCCCCTTGAGGGCGAGCACGCTCACGGTGCGCGTGGTGCCGTCCTCCTCGGTGACCGAGACGTCATGGGTCGTGAGGTCGGGGTCGACGAGCGTCTGGCCCAGGAAGTCCATCCGGTACGAGGGCTCGCCGTCGTAGGTCATGCCCTTGGCGAAGTGGGCGGGGTCCTGGATCGAGGCGTCGAGGGAGTCTGCGAGCGAGGTGGACTCCGAGATGAACGACGACTCGCGGAAGACGTGCATACCGACGTTCACACCTGCGACGACCACCGAGGTGAGCATGACCACGATGAGCAGCGCCGCCAGGGACTCGATGAGGGTGAAGCCCGCATGCGCGCGTGCGCGAAGACGGGGCCGTGCGCCCGTGTGCGTTCCTCTCGAGTCCATGGTGCCGCCCCCTCTCGTATGGTCCGTCCTAGTTGGCCTCGTACCCAACGACGTCGCTTCCACCATAGAAGGTGGCCGAATGGTCGTCCGAGCCGAGCCTCACGGTGCCGGTCGTGCCGGTGCCGCTCAGCGACTCGGCCGCGGCGCGCTCGTCGGAGCGGGCGGTCGCTGCCTGCTTTGCCTGGCGGTCTATGGTGATGGCCGAGGTGGTGGCCGTGAGCAGCAGGGTCACCGAGAGGGTCACCACGAGGATGCCCACGAGGGTCTCCACGATCGACTCTCCCGAGGTATGGGCCAAGCGAAGTGCCAGACGACGTATCGTCGCGTGTAGGCGTGTCATGACGTCACCCCCCAGGTCACGGTGTACGGATAGGAGATGACGCTCCAGGTGCCGGTGGCAGGGTCCACGGTGATGCCGGTCTCGCTCGTGGCGCTTATCGTCTGCGAGAGGGAGTAGGCATAGTCAGACGTGTCGACGAGCGCGGTGCTCAAGGTGATGTTGTAGCGCTCGTCCATGCGATAGGTCACGCGGGCGGTGGGCAGTGCCTCGCCGCTGTTGGGGTTGGTCCCGGTGACGTCGAGGTAGATCGAGCCGTCGGTGCCTGCGCCCGAGGTGTTGAGCTTCACGGCACTGGCCAGCAGCTCCACCTTCTTGGTGGCGTCGGACTCGGTGCCGGTGCAGGGGACCTTGCTGGTGCCCTCCCCGCAGGTGAAGGTGCAGGTGCCGTCCTGCGCCACGCTCATCTCGAGGGTGGAGAGGTCTGGGTCGATGGCTGTGGTGCTGCCGGTCGCCTTCACGAAGGTGTCGTGCGCAAGTCGCGAGGCGGACGAGACGGCCTGGTAGGCCTGGGTGTCATCGGAGCGTTGGCTGCTGCGCTCGGCCGTGGCCGAGGCGAGGTTCACGATGACGGCGGCGATCATGGTGCAGATGAGCATGAACACGAGGGCGATGATGATCGAGGCACCTCGCTCGTCCGCGAGGCGCCGGCCCACCCGTGCGTGTATGTCATGGAGGCGCATCACAGCGTGAACCAATCCGTCGTGGCCGAGAAGGAAGACGCGTTGTAATAGTAGTACGTGCTCTCCTTGATGTAGACGCTCACGGTGCCGACTGCATAGTGCTTGGTGGCTGCGTCGTAGACGAGCACGCGGGCGGGTGTAGTCACGGCGGCGGGATAGGTGGGAAGTTTCGCGCCACAGATGACGAGGAAGTTGTCGCTGGTGGAGTTCGGTGTGGTTCCGAAGAGTGGGCCATCCGGATAGAGGTCGCTCGTCGAGTAGGTGTTCTTGGCAATGTAGACGCTGAACGAGAAGGCGCTGGGGTCATATCCGCGATCCGCAAGGCTCTGTTGGAGCCACAAGGTGGCATTGGCGTTGCCTCCCTTGGCGGGAGCCTCCGAGTCACAGTAGCGGTCGTTGTCCATCTTCTTGCTGTTGTCCTTGCAGTGGTTATTGACGTACTGCCAGAATGACGTGCATTTCGTGCCGTTGACCGTGCGGTCTGCCAGACTCGTGTCTGAGAGCATGGGATTCTGGCCGGAGACATCGCTTGCAGGCACGGCTGCATAGGTGGCCTTGTAGACGAGGGAGCCGGTAGCGTCCGTGGTCGCGTCGCCCCAGCCCTCGAAGAGGTGATAGGTGGTGCCGAGCGTGCCGGTGGTGGCGTAGTCGGCCAGGTGGTCGGCTGCGTTCTGCGAGGCGGCACCCGATATGGTGGTGAAGAGGGCCCTGGCCTGTGAGGCGGTCAGCGTCGTGCTGGGGGAGATGACGGTGCTCGCCAGGGCCTTCCCGTCGTCGCGGACCCAGCTGACCTGGCGGGGCCAGTTGCCGTAGTGCTCGCCCAGGCCGCAGGTGTCGGCGAACGGGAAGGTGGAACCCTTGAGCGAGGCGGCGTAGGGGTGGCTGTTGCTGGCGCTGATGCCGCCCGTGGCGAGCTGTGCCCAGGTGGAGGAGGTCGGGTTGTTCGCGGCCGTGAGCGTGTCGTTGTAGCCTGTGGCGGCGAGGTAGGTGCAGTTGGACAGACTGGCATAGCTGCTCTTGCTACCCACGAAGCCGCCATTGGTCGCACGGACGGTGCCATCGGCATCGAGTACCTGCCCGTAGCTCATGGAGTCAGAGACGGTGTAGTTCGACAGGGCCCCTACGAAGCCACCTGTGTTGGAGGTGCCATAGGTATCCCCTGTGGCATAGCACGACGAGACTGAGAAGTAGCTGCTCGAGCCAATCAAGCCTCCGACGTTGGCATAGCCCTGGACCGAGCCGGAGGCATAGCAGCTCGTGGCGCCGCCACTGGAGGCTGATCCTATGAGACCACCGAAGAACGAGGTGCTGGTCGTGATTCCTGCGTAGGGCATCACGTCATCGGCGGAGAAGCAACGGGTGAGGCTTGTATAGCTTGCTGCGCTACCTATGAGCCCACCTACATGGGAGGAACCCGTGACGACGGGTGCTGCGTCATCGATGTTCGAGGACGTGGCTACACCATATGCAGAGCAGTCCGTGAGCGTCGTCGAGGAGCTGTCACCTATGAGTCCGCCGGCCCGCTGCTTGGTGGCGCTGACGTCTACCCCTGCCGAACAATTCCGTATCGTCAGGGTGCTGGCGCTTCCGATGAGCCCTCCCACATAGTTCATGCCTGTCACTGGGAAGGAACCGTAACGATAGAGCCCGTCTGAGTCGGTCTTTGTGACGCCAACGGAGCAGTCGCTGAAGGTTATTCTCTCTGCCTCTCCTGCAAGCCCGCCGACGTAGTCACCTGTGGCTGCGGTGGATGTGTCGGTGACGGTGCAGGTGGCGACAGAGCCTGCGGAGCCGTCAATTCGGCCGAGCATACCTCCTGTGTAGGTCGTGCCTGAGACGGATGTGTCTGCAACCGAGCAGGTATCAAGCTCTACGCTGCAGTAGCCGATGAGGCCGGCAGTGTAGTAGCCGCTGCCTGTGACTGTGGAGCCCTTGACGGAGCAGCGGGTAAGATTTCCTCCGCTGCTCTCGACCTTGCCTACGAGGCCACCGGCATAGGCATAGGACCTCGAGGTTCCCGTGACGGTCATCCCCGTGACCGAGGAGTCTGTGGGGCTCTTGGCCGCATCACCTGCGAGGCCGCCCACATAGGACAGGCCAGTGGTGGACCCACCTGAGACGGTGCAGTTGGCAACCTTGTCTGCAGAGCTGGTGATGCGTCCGGCGATACCCCCGACGTAGGTGTAGCCAGAGGTGGAGACGTCGGTGCTCGAGCAACCGGTGAGCGTTACCTCCGAGTCACCTACGACGCCGCCGACATAGGAGGAGGTGCCCTTGACCGTGAGACCCGAGACAGAGCAACCAGAGATGGTGGAGGCCGAGGTGGTGACGCGGCCTGCGATGCCAGCGACGTCACCATATCCTGAGACGGTCAGGTTGGTGGCAGAGCAGTTCAGCAGAGAACCGCTGGTATAGCCGACGAGGCCGCCGACATAGGTATAGGAGCTGTTCACGCTTCCGCCGGTGACCGAGCAGGACTCGATGGTGCCGCCGCGGCTGTCCGCGCTGCCTACGAGGGCGCCCGTGTTATAGGCACCGTAGACCGTGGGGTTCACCAGCGTGACGCCCTTGAAGCCGATCCTGGCTGTCTTGAACAGGCCCGTGTAGCTGGCAGGAGAGGCGGGATTGCCGATAGGCATGTTTCTAATCGAGGTACCAGCCTCGGCCGTGAAGGTGTTGGAGCTGCTGCTGTCGAGGTTGCTCTCGAGCGTGATCGGGTCGAAGTACCCCTTGCCTGTGGTCCCGGAGGAGGGGTCGGTGTAGGAGCCCGAGAGTGGGTTCACGGCCTTGCCGTCGACGCGGCTCTGGACCGAGACGGATGATGGGTCGAGGCTGCTCCAGTCCCAGTCGATGGTACCCGTCTGGGTCACGGAGGAATAGTTGGTATAGCCCCAGAGCATCGTGGACGTGCCGCTGCGCAGGTTGTCGAGGTGACGGAGGGCCGATACCGCGACCGAAGAGCCCGCGTTGGTGGCGTTGTCGAAGAGCGAGTTGCAGGTCATGTCGCTCGACTCGCGGGTGTCACCGTCGTAGGTCACGGTCACCTTGACGGTGAGGTCGGTCCCCGGTGCGATCGAAGCGCCTGATCCGCTGCCGTTGCGCTGGTAGAGGTCAGAGAAGCTCATCCCGTCGCGCAGGCTGTCGAGCACGAGGTCGCACTCGTTGGTGCCGATGCCGCTTATCTTGTCGGAGCCGAGGTCCGTGCCGGACCAGGTGTGCGTCCAGGTGGTGGTGCCCCAGCTGGTGTTCTCGCCCGAGACCGTCATCGTGATGGAGAGCTTGGTCAGGTCGAGCTTGGTCGTGTCGATGCCCGAGACGCTCGCGTAGAGCTCCTCGCCGTTCACGACCGAGAAGGACACGCTGTCGAGCGGGCCAGCAGGCTCGGAGGGCCAGTTGCCGTAGTGCGAGCCGAGCCCGCAGGTATCTGCGAACGGGAAGGCCTGGCCCTTGAGCGAGGCGGCGTAGGGATGGCTGTCATCGGCGGTGATGGGGGCGTCCGCGGTGAGGGTGGCCCAGCTCGAGCCGGAGGGGTTGCCCGCGGCCGTGAGCGTGTCGTTGTAGCCCTTGCCGGTCAGGTAGGTGCAGCCAGAGATAGTGGCGGCATTGCTCTTGGTGCCGACGAGGCCACCGTTGGCAGTGCTCACGGTGCCGTCGACAGCGAGTACCTTGCCATAGGAGATGGAGTCGGTGATGGGGGACTGCGCTCTGCCGATGAGGCCGCCTACTTCGGATGCCCCATAGACGTCACCGGTGGCGTAGCAGGATGAGACGCTTCCGTATCCGTAGAGCCAGCCGATGAGCCCACCGACATGGGCTCCACCGCTTACTGTGCCCGAGGCATAGCAGTTGGTGAAGATGGTGTTGCCGCCCTGGTAGTAGAGGGCACGTCCGACGAGGCCACCATAGAACTCGTTGCTTGTGCTGCCGTTCTTGTTGGCCACATTCTCTGCGGCGAAGCAGTCGGTGATATGACCGTCATATTGGATGGTTCCGATGAGCCCTCCCACGCCTTGGTTACCCTCGACGGTGGGGGTGGCGTCATCAACGGCGTCCGTAGTGGCCGTGCCGTGGGCCGAGCATCGCGTGTACGTGGCCCCGGTGGTGCTGCCTACCAAGCCTCCCACCCAGGTGCTGCCCGAGACGTCGACGCCGGCCGTGCAGTCTATGGCTGTGTTGCTATGGCCGAGGAAGCCCACGAGGCCGCCCACGTTGATGCCGGTGGAGGTCACGGCATAGTCGTCGTAGAGGTAGGTCCCGTTGTCATCGGTCTTGGTCACGGTGCTGGAGCAGTTGGTGAGTGTCGCGCTTGCTCCCTCGTCGATCTGTCCGACGACGCCGCCGACGCTCTGGCCACCTTGGTTGGTGATGGATACGTTGGTGGTCGTGCAGTCGGTGAGGTCGGAGTGCGCCCATCCAGCGATGCCGCCGATGAAGTTGCCAGCAGAGGTGATGGATGAGTCCGAGGCCGAGCAGCCTGTGACAGTACCGGTCTGTATCTGCCCTGCTATGCCACCGACCAATCCCCCCGTTGCGGTGATGGTCGAGTTTGAGATCGAGCAGTCCGTGGCGCTAGAGCGTTGCCAACCGACAAGGCCTCCGACATAGTTGCCCTTTCCGGTTATGGCCGAACTAGCGATGGTGCACCTGGTGAGGGTTGCGTCCGCTTGGGAGGCGTTTCCCAGAAGACCACCAACGGCGGTGGTACCCCCTATGGTCGTATTGGTAATCGAGCAGCCCGTGAATGGGGCTGTCGACCCCGTGTTGACGAGGCCCACGAGCCCACCGGAGCTATCTGCTCCGTTGATGGTCGAGTCAGAGACCGAGCACTTGGTGAACGAGGCCGTGGTACCGCCGGGGACGTTGCCCACGAGCGTGGCGACGTGGCTACTGCCATAGGCCGTCGCCTTCGTGATGGTGACATTGGTGAAGCTAGTTTGGGCTGTCTTGAAGATGCCGACATCAGCAAAGCTCTTCGTCCCGATCACGAGGTTGCTGATGGCGTACGGCTTGTTGGCGTTCGCCGCATCGAGCTGCGTGTAGAAGGACGTGTTGCTCGTGCTGTTGAAGCCGTCTGTCAGTGTGATGGGGGTGAAGTAGCCTATGCCCGCCTTCTGCGTGACGGGGTCGACGAACCCGGCCGAGAGTGGGTTCACCGCCGTGTAGGTGGTGGTGCCTGCCGCTGTGGTGGCGGTGCGGCTCTGCACGGAGACCACGGCCGCGTTCTGGACGTCGGCGCCCGCCGAGTTGGTGGTGCGGTAGGAGTCCCAGTCCCAGTCGATGTCGCCCGACTGGATGACGTGCGCGAAGGCGTTGCCGCTGGCATCGTCCTTCCACCGCACGGAACCGCCGGTGGTGAGCGCCTCCTTGCGCAGGTTGTTGAGGTGACGCAGGTTCGAGATCTGGATGGTGCTGCCGAGCGTGGAATCATAGCTACGCGACCCATAGAGCGAGTTGATGCCCTTGATGCTGCCCCGGTCGACCTTGTTGCCCTGGTAGGTGATGGTGGCATGCACCGTGATGTCGGCGCCAGGCAGGATGGAGGCCCCGGTGTTGCCGGTGGACGTGCCGCCGTCACCCGTGCCCGAGTAGAGGTTGGCGAAGCTCATCTTCGTGCCGCTCGAGTCCGTGCGCATGCTGTCGAGGATGATGTCAAGCTCGTCGGCGTTCGTGCTCCAGGCCCCGGAGCTCTGGAGGTCGGACCCTGTATAGGTCTTCTCCCATGTGGTGGTGCCGCCGGCGGTGTTCTCTCCCGTTATCTCAAGCTCAAGTGAAAGTTGAGATGTGTCGACCTTGGTCGCGTCGAACCCTGTCAGGTGCACATAGAGCTCCTCGGAGTTCACCACGTCCACGGTGAGGTCCTTGAAGGGGCCGCCAAGGCCGTTGGTCGTGTACTGCATGCGGCCGCCGTGGTAGTAGCCGATCTCGGCATCGGAGCGGTCGGTGGTGCCGCCTCGGCAGGAGAGCGCCTCGCAGTCGGCCCAGGTGAGGCCGGTCTTCTCGGAGTAGAAGACACCGTAGACCTCGCCCGTGTAGGGGGAGACCTCCACGACCCAGCTGCCGGTGAGCTTGTTGGTGATGCCCGAGGCATCGTCTCCCAGCAGGGTGTCCTGCATGACCTGGTCGGTCGAGAGCAGGTAGTAGATGGTGGGGGAGTCCGTGGTGTTGTCGCCGGTGGTCCCGGCGGGGTAGTCAGCGGGTACCGTGGTCTCGAGCTGGCCGGTCTTGGCGACCTGCTCGGACACGGAGTCGACGGTGGAGGTGCTCGAATCGACCAGGCGGCCCGACGTGTTGAGGTCGGTGAGGCGGCTCTGGACCGAGAGGTAGATCGACTTGGCCGTGCCGTCGAGCTGGGTCATGTGGAGGCTCTTGGTGAGCTGCCCGAAGGCCGGGCCCACGATGGCGGCCATGATGGCGAGGACCGCAACAGCGCCAAGGAGCTCCATCATCGTGAAGCCCCCGTGGGTGTTACGTCCTATGTCGCGCCTGTGCCTCATCCGTCCGTCCCTCCGGGGTCGGAATCGTCATCGGCCGTGTCTCCTTTAGTTTTACCCATAAGTCGGTCCAAGTCGAGAGGGACGGCCACGGGGTCCTCGCAGATGTCGTCGTCCACGGGGGTCAGCGCCCCGTGTGCCGAGAGGATCATGGTGTCGGTGTAGAGGCGGTAGCGGTTCTTGCCGGCCGTCTTCGCCTCGTAGAGCGCGGCGTCGGCCCGGGCCACGAGGTCGTCGAGCTCGATGTCGGTGTCGTGGGAGCGCACGAGGCCGATGCCGATGCAGCAGTCTATCTGGGGCACGCCCTCGATCCGCAGGCGGTTGACCTTGTCGAGGACGGTCGCGGCCTTGCCGATGGCGTGCGTGGCGTCTCCCACGCCCACCAGGTAGACCACGAACTCGTCGCCGCCGAAGCGCGCGACGATGTCACCCGAGCGGAAGCTGCTCTTGATGCAGGCAGCGACCATCTTCAGGGCCTTGTCGCCGAAGAGGTGGCCGACCGAGTCGTTGATGGTCTTGAAGTTGTCGATGTCGATCATGAGGACGGCGTCCACGCGGGTGGGCCGGCGGCGCTGCAGGGAACGACGCATGAGCTGGAGCCCGGTCTGCTTGTTGAGGAGGCCTGTGAGCCCGTCCGTCTCGGCGATGTGGCGCAGCGCCTCCTGCTCCTCGAACTCGTTGCTGACGTCCTCGGCACGTGCGACCACGCGGGTGACCGCACCTCCCTCGTCGGCCACGCTGATGCTCTTCATGCGGTACCAGCGCCAGCCGCTCCGATGGTAGTCGGCCTGGAAGTTGAACGAGAGCGTACCGGGCGTGACGAGCGAGCGGCTGAGCATGCGCGTGAACAGCGCCAGGCTGTTGGGATGCACCGTGCGCGTGACCCAGCAGCCGTCCGAGCTGTTCAGGGTGCTTTCCGAGAAGTCGTCGATGTTCTCCTCGATGGGGGTCTTGCCCGGCTGCATGTAGTTGACCACCAGGTGGTCAGAGGGCACGTCGAGGTCGAGGGTCACGAGGTCGCTCGACTCGCTGAGGAGGCGATAGCGCTCGAAGAGCCAACGCTCGCGCTGCTTGGCCTCGACCTCCTCGGTGGCATCGACCAACGCGGCATAGCACAGGGTGCGGTCGCCGTCGGGCACGATGCTGGTGTAGACGTCGAGCCAGATGGGGGAGCCGTCCTTGCGCTTGGCGAGGATGCGGTGGCAGGCATGGTCGTACTCCTCGGGCGTGAGGGGTCCGATCGACTCCGTGAGGGTGCCCATGAAGAAGCGGGCGTCTCCCTTGGCCACCGCGTCGTCGTGGTCGACGTGCGTGTAGCCGAGCATCTCGATGCCCACGTCGTTCATGAACAGCGGGTGCGGCTTGTCCGTGATCTCGTAGACGGCGACGCCGAGGGGCACGTTCGAGACGATGTCCTCGAGCCGCCCGTTGGTGTTCTCGAGGGCGAGCCCCGCCTTGGTCTTCTCGTCGACGTCGATGAGGGTCACGACGGTGCGTGCGGGCGAGCCGTCCTCGCCCATGATCTGGGTGCGCTCGATCGTGGTCCACCGGAACGTCCCGTCGGTCATGCGAAGGCGGAGCAGGGTGGAGGGCCTCTGGTCGCCGGCCTTAATGTCGTCGACGAACCGGGCATAGGCCGGGGCGTCGTCGGGATGTATGTAGGAGGCGCCGGTCCTGCTGGCAAAGACGACGTCGGGGTCCACCTGACTTATGGCATAGCGGGAGTAGGCTGCCGATGCCGAGAAGGACCCGGTCGCATGGTTCCACTCGATGACGGCTGCCCCAGTCTGCTCCACGACGATGCGGTACTTCTCGCGGTCCTCGCTCTCGAGCGTGAGGCGGTTGTTGTCGGCGAGGGCGCGCCGGGCCTTGACCTCCTCGGTGATGTTGCGGCTGCAGGCGAGCCAGCGGTCCTCGTCGATCTGGAAGCTCGTCGTGCGGAACCACTCGTCGCGCCCGGCATAGTGCACCGGGTAGTCGACGCTGACGGGCTGGCTCGAGCTCTTCGGCCGTGTAGTGAAGCGCTCGAGCAGCTTGGCGGTCTTCTCGTCGGGGGAGGCGCCCATCCAGGTCTTGACGGCGTTCACGAGGTCATAGCTCGTGCCGATGCTCGAGGGGTTCTGCTTGGCCGCCACTACCGTGGAGGTGCCCTTGGCATAGTCCATCTCTGACACGGAGTCATAGATGGAGAAGACGGTCCTGCTGAAGTCGCGGAACTTGCGCTCGTAGGAGGACTGGCCGAGGTCGGTCGATGCGACACCCGAGCCCATCTCGGTGGCGCAGAGGAGCGTCCCCTCCTGGTGATCGAGCACGACGGGGCAGGCCTGCACGAGCAGCGGACCCGTGGGCGAGGCATCGCTCTGGACGGCGAGGGGGACGGTGGTGCCGAATTTTGTGAGGTCGTCCATCGGACAGACCTCACATGGGGTGGTGCGGCCGAAGAGTGCCTGGTAGCAGATGTCGCCGACGAACACCCCATGCCTCTGCCTCAAGGCCGTGTTGGCGTAGAGCAGGCGGTGGGACTGGGGCTCGACCACGTAGAAGAGGTCGGTGCTGCGGTCGAGCGTCGCCAGGTAGTCCTCGTCGAGCTCCTGGCGCGAGTGCTCCATGTGCTCGTGCACGAGGACCAGCTCGAGCACGAGCGCCGCGAAGTCGAGGCGCGACAGGTCGTCTGCGGTCCAGTCGCGTGCCGACCGGCAGTCGAAGCCTATGCAGCCGCTCGTCTCCTGACCTGTGTGCTGGGGATAGAGCACGTATGCCTGCTCCCCGTGCATGGTGTTGGTGTTCGACTCCCCGTGCCTGTCATGCGAGGCATCGTCGCAGACGATGCGGGCACCCTGGTCTGCAAGGGAGGAGAGCTGCTGGGGGAAGTTCTCCACGGCGCCGGCCGCGCTGACGCTCTGCGGGGTCGGGTCGGCGGTCGGGTCGACCCACTCGTGGATGCTCGAGATGTGCATGGTGGCGGGCACGGCATCGACGATCCAGGCACGCGTGAGACCGAGTTCCTGACCGACCGCCTCGAGGGCATGCGCGAGCATGTCCTCTGCCGTCGCCGAGCGGGCGAAGAGGAGCAGGAGGCGCTCGGCGAGCGAGCGGCTGGGGGTCTCGATGGGAGGCCTCGAGGCCTCGATGCGCGGTGCGTCGGCAAGCGAGGCCGCATCGCTCGCGCAGAGCAGGAAGAGGTCGGGCTTCATGCGCATGATCGTGCTGATGTAGGTCTTGATGCCGCCCTCCGGCAGGATGGTGCGGAAGGTGAGGCAGCGTGCGTCCTCGATGCTGCCGTCGACCACGCCTGCGATGACCTGCCCCAGCTGCTCAGCATCATCGGGATGGACGTAGCGCTCGATCCAGGCGCCGGCATTCCTGCCGAGCGCGAAGGGCTCCCCCATGTCCGCGAGCCCGCTGCTGTCCGACCTGAGGGCGACTGCCGTGTCAGTGACCCAGTTGTATTCGATGAGCTCCTGCAGGCCGTTGAGGGAGGCATCGGGCTTGGCGATCGTGTCGTGCCTGGTCGAGGTGATGTCGGTGAAGACGCACTGGACCACATGGTGCCCGTCGAGCGAGGTCGCGGACTGCATCTGGTTGTGGACCCATCCCATCGAGCCGTCTGCGCGGATCATGCGCTGGTCGAAGGCCACGACGGAGTCCTCGTGGTAGGCCTGCTCCACGCTCTCGCGGAAGAGGTGCGCGTCCTTGCCCATGATCTCTGTGAGGGATTCCGGCATCGCCAGGTGCCGCCTGAGCCAGTCGGCATCCGGCCAGCCGCCCATCTTCCAGGCTGCCTGGTTGCACATGATGAGGTCGAACGCGCCATCCTCGTTGGGGAGGAGCTCGATGATGCCGCAGGGCACGGAGTCGAACATGTGCTCGAGGAAGGTACCCTGGCGCTCGAGCTTGTCGGTCTGCTTCTTGAGTGCCTGCTCGTTGGCCACCTGTTGGTCTATGTCGAGGTAGATGTTCGCGACCTCGGTCGCCCCCTGGCCTGTGTGCGTGGCCCGGCCGGTGATCTGCAGCCACTGCCATCCACCACCCTTGAGCATGTGGCGGCAGCGGACGGTGTGGAGGTGCTCGGGGTCCTTGAGGACCTCCTCGATGTAGGTGGAGAAGGCCTCCTGGTCGTCGGGGTGGAAGGCCTGGGTGATGTCATCCGAGAAGCGCTCCCGGTACTCGTCGGTGGTGAAGCCGAACATGCCTGCGGTCGAGACGCTGAAGAACGTCTCGCTCGTCGTCGTGCCGTCATGGTCGAAGTAGGCGATGCCGCCGGGGAGCGTGGACATCACGAAGGTGAGGTCCTGCGAGAGCTTGGTGTTCTTCTCGAGAAGCACCGTCTGCTCGGTGATGTTGTCTATCGAGAGGTAGTAGATGTGCTGGTTCATGTTGTGCGAGAGGTAGCGGACCCACACGCGGAGCCAGACGGGGTCGCCTCCGGTGCGCAGGGGCATGACCTTGATCTTGCATGCTGCCTGGTCGCCGCTGGCACGGGTGGCTTCGAGCGCGTCCCTGAGGGTGGCGCGGCTCTCGGGCTCGACCGCGCCGAACAGGTGGAGCGCGTGGCCGGCGAACTCGTCCGCGGTGGTGCCCAAGGTCTCGTAGAAGCGGTCGTTGGTGCGGAGCACCTCGAGGTTGTCGCCGTCGTCCTCGACGATGGCCGCCCCGCCCACGAAGCTGTTGAACAGGAGCGTCGACTGGGTGGATGCGTCGAGGAAGTCGGCGGCGCCCTTGATGTCGATCGAGGTGTCGATGGCGGTGGTGCGGTCGATGTCGGGAAGCGTGCGGGGGAGCTTCTCGAAGTCTGCCACCGGGACGGGCTTCGAGAAGAGGAAGCCCTGCATGAGGGTGCAGCCGATGCTCTTGAGGAACTCCGCCTGCTCCTTGGTCTCGACACCCTCGGCCAGGACGCGTGCCTTGAGCCAATGCGCCATGCGCACCACGGAGCCCAGGATGGAGCCGCCGCGACTGCTGGTGTGGCTCTCCATCACGAAGCCGCGGTCGAGCTTGAGGCAGCTCACGCGCACGTCCTTGAGCATGTTGAGCGACGAGAAGCCGCTGCCGAAGTCATCCATCTCCATGGAGAAGCCCCGGTCGTGGAACTCGTTCACGATGCTCACGAGGTGGCCTGGGTCGTCCATGTAGGCGGACTCGGTGATCTCGAGGTGGAGGAGGTCGCGCGGTATCCCGTATTTGTCGGTGAGGTCGCAGATCGTGTCGACGAGGTGCTCGTCGTAGCAGTCGTAGCGCGAGATGTTGACCGAGATGGGCAGGTCGGGCCTGCCCTCGGTGCGCCAACGGGCCAGGAGCATGCAGGTCTGCTCCCACATGTACTTGTCGAGGTGGGTGATGAAGCCGTTGCGCTCGAAGATGGGGATGAAGTCGTTGGGCGGCACGATCCCCTTCTTGGGGTGCTTCCACCTCACGAGCGCCTCGGCGCCGCTCATCTCGCCACGGACGTAGTCGTACTGGGGCTGGAGGTAGACCAGGAACTCCCCGCGGTCGAGGGCGCCGGCCATCTCGCTCACGACCTCCTGCTCGTGGATGAGCCCGGCGCGCATGGAGTCGTCATAAACGGCGTAGCGATGGGAGTAGTCGGACTTGACCGAGCGGAGCGCCAGGAGGGCGCGGTCGCACATGAGCTCGGCGTCGATGTCGACGTCGTCGACCATGTAGATGCCGGCACGCGGCGAGAACGAGAAGGTCGCCTGGTGGGAGGCCAGGCTCTTGGTGACGAGGTTGATGAAGGGCTTGGCATCGAAGTCCTCCGATGGCAGGCAGAAGGCGAAGTTGTCGGCCTCGAGCCTGCCGGCCACGCAGAGCTCCTCGTCGTAGCGGCGCGAGACGATGAGTCCCATGGTGCGCAGGAGCCGGTCGCCCTCGTGGGTGCCGAAGACGTCGTTGTAGACCTTGAAGCGGTCGATGTCCCAGCGCACGATGCAGAAGTGCACGTCGGGATGGGCCCGCACGAGCTCGGTCGTCGACTCATAGAACCCGCTGGCGTTGAGCAGCCCCGTCTTGCCGTCGATGCGCGTGGCCTTGATGCGTCGGGCCTGCTGGGCGAGGCGGGCCTCGTAGAGGCGGTTCTTCTCGGAGACGCGCACGAGCTCCGCGCGGGCGATGGTGTTGCGCACGCGGCGGAGAAGCACCTGCGTGTTGAAGGGCTTGCTCACGAGGTCGGCTGCGCCGAGGTCGAGGGCATGGATCTGGTCGGCCTCGTCCTCGCTCGACGTGATCACGACGACGGGGATGCCGGCGAGCCGCTCGTTGTCCTGCATCTTGGCGAGGACCCCGAATCCGTCGAGTTCGGGCATCATGATGTCGAGAAGCACGCAGGCGACGTCGTCATGGACCTTGAGCTGGTCGAGGACCTCGCGGCCGTTCTTCGCGAGCAGCACGTCATACTCGCTCGAGAAGATCTTCTCGAGCAGGGCACGGTTGGCGAACGTGTCGTCAGCGATGAGGATGGTGCTGCGGTCGGAGGTCCCTGGCATCATGCCCCCTTGTCCTCGGACGCGGCCCTGATGGCGGCGACGGCGCGCCGATAGGCGTCGGCGAAGGCATCGAAGAGCCTGGTCACGTCCGCATCCTGGGGGGTGCGGACCGCACGGGGGCGCAGGAGGTCGGCAAGCTCCGCGGAGGCGAGGTAGAGGTCGTGCATGTCGGTGTTGCCCGAGGAACCCTTGACCTCGTGCACCACCGCGAAGAGGGCGTCGAGGTCGTGGGAGTCATAGGCAGCCTGTGCGCGGTCGAGGGCATCCTCCTTGAGGAACTCGGCGAGGACCTCCTCGTAGAGCGCGGAGTCCCCGAGGAAGCGCTCGACGCCGTGGGCATAGTCGATGCCACCCTGTTCGAGAAGAATCGTGTCCATCGTGGAACCCCCTTGCGCCGCCGTGTGTCCAGGAAGGGCCAACCTCTGGTATGCAAGTCAGATTCTATCCGCGATGGCCCGTCGCAAACATGGCGGGGCCGGTCTTTTGGGGGAGGAGTCCCTTTGGGCTGGTAGACGGTCGGATGGCTTGGGGTGTGAGGGGCATGCGGCCCTGTGCCTGCAGGTGCATGTGGGTGCGGGCGGGTCGTTCCTCTCCACAGATGGGAGGACGCCGCTTGTCTGGGGGCGCATCCGTGCTATCATGACACCCGTTGTGACCGCGAGGTCACTCCCAAGCGGGCCGGAACGCGAGGCCCCACCTGCACGGCGCCATTCGGCTGCTGTCTGGTCAGACAAAGGAACAGCAGCCCCTCAGGGCTCCTCCTCGACTCTTGCCGGATGTCTGCCATGTGCGACGTCCGGTTTTTTCATGCGGCGCGAAGGCGTCGCCGAGAGAGGAAGGTGTCCAAGATAGCAAAGCCCGAAGGTCCCCGTATCAATGGGGAGATCACAGCACGCACCTGCCGCCTGATCGGTGTCGATGGGTCCCAGCTGGGGCTCTTTGGCATCCATGACGCACAGCGCGTGGCCGATGACCAGGACCTCGACCTTGTCGAGATCGCGCCGAACGCAGACCCTCCCGTCTGCAAGGTCATGGACTACGGCAAGTACAGGTACGAGCAGGCTCAGAAGGCCAAGCAGGCCCGCAAGAACCAGGTCAAGGTCGAGATCAAGGAAATGAAGTTCCGACCCAAGATCGACGTCGGTGACTACGAGACCAAGAAGGGCCACGTCCTGCGCTTCCTCAGGAAGGGCGCCCGCGTCAAGGTCACGATCATGTTCCGTGGCCGCGAGATGGCTCATCCCGAGCAGGGTCTGAACGTGCTCGAGCGCCTGGCCAAGGACCTCGAGCCCTATGCAACCGTGGAATCCCAGCCCAAGATGGAGGGTCGCAACATGCACATGCTGATGGCCCCCATAAAGGGTGCCTTCGATGATGAGAAGGCGCCTGAGGGCGAGGACAAGGATACGAAGGAGAACTAGCATGCCCAAGATGAAGACGCACAAGGGTACGGCCAAGCGCTTCCGCCGCACCGGCACCGGCAAGATTATGCGTGCCAAGGCGTTCAAGAGCCACATCCTCACCAAGAAGAGCCCCAAGCGCATCCGTGGCTTCCGCCAGGAGACGACCTTGGCCCATTCCGACGAGAAGGTCATCTCTTCCCGTCTCGGCAAGTAGCGCGCAAGAGCGCCATATCCGCACATTCCTAGGAGTTGATTTCTCATGGCACGAGTCAAGCGCGCAGTCGCAGCTAAGAAGAAGCGTCGCACCGTCGTCGAGCGTTCGAAGGGGTACTACGGCACCAGCTCTCGTACGTATCGCGGCATGAAGGAGCAGGTCCAGCACTCGCTCCAGTACCAGTATCGTGACCGTCGCAACAAGAAGCGCGACATCCGCAAGCTCTGGATCCAGCGCATCAATGCTGCCGCCCGCGTGAACGGCATGAGCTACTCGACCTTCATGCACGGCCTGAAGCTTGCCGGCGTCGAGCTCGACCGCAAGGTCCTCTCGCAGATCGCCTACGAGGACCCCTCGAGCTTCGCCGACCTCGCCAAGGTCGCGCAGAAGGCGGTCGACGAGGCCAAGTAGCCTCCGTCACCAAGGGACGTCATGTCAGGGGGCCGCGCATCGAGAGGTGCGTGGCCCCCTTCTCGTGCGTGGGGTGCCAGGGTCGATACGCGCAGGCAACGCAGGCAGGCGGGCATGTTGCCTGGCGATGGTGACCGGCGGGGCCCGTCAGGTCCGGTGCCAGGGTCGATATGCGCAGGCAACGCAGGTTGGCTGGCACGTTGCCTGGCAATGGTGACCGAGAAGGACGTCCTGGCGGCTAGTTCTTGTCGCCGTGGTCTGAAGGGCTCCCGTGGAGTCGCTCGTGCAGCTCCTCGCGATGCTCCTCCCTGCGCTCCTCGGCCGCGCGCTCCTCGGTCTTGAAGGCCGGGTCGGTGGGCGTCACCAGGACGTCGTCGCCGGTCTTCGGGGTCGTAGTGATGGCGCAGCACCGGCTCGAACAGGTGGAGCTTGAGGGCGAAGCAGGCCGACGCCGCCACGAGGAAGCCGAAGATGGCGATGCGTGGCCAGACCTCGACCTGCGTCATCACCACGGCACCGCCGCAGAGCATGGCCGTCCAGAGGTACATCAGGATGACGGCCTGGCGCTGGTCGAACCCCTCATGGATGAGCCGATGGTGGATGTGGCCCTTGTCGGCCTGGCTCACCGCGATGCCGGCCCGTCGGCGCCTGATGATGGCCGAGAAGGTGTCGATGATGGGGATGCCTGCGATGAGCAGCGGCAATATTATGGTGGTGAGACCGGCCACGCGCGTCACGTTGAGCAGCGAGATGGTGCCGAGCGAGAAGCCCAGCAGGAGCGACCCGGAGTCTCCCAGGAATATCGATGCCGGATGGAAGTTGTAGGGGAGGAACCCGAGCGCGGCCCCGGCCAGGGCGACGGAGAGCGCGGCCGCGTCGAGGCGGCCGGCCATGATGGCGAGCGCGAACATCGTGACGCTCGAGATGGCGGTGATGCCGGTGGCCAGCCCGTCGAGGCCGTCGATGAGGTTGATGATGTTCACGTAGGCCACGAGGTAGACGATCGTGATGGGGTAGGCGAGCCAGCCCAGCACGACCTCGCCCGGGCCGAAGGGGTTCACGATGTTGCCGATGACGAGGCCACCCGAGGTGGCGATGGCGGCGGCCGCGACCTGCCCCAGGAGCTTGGGCAGGGGCTTGAGCTGGATGACGTCATCGATGGCGCCGGTCATGAAGATGACGGCGAACGCCAGGGCGAGCCGATAGTAGTCGATGGTCATGCGCGGCGAGGGCACGAGCACGACCGGCCACCTGAGCTGGGTCGTCCCGTAGTATTGGACGGCGACGGCGGCGATGAGCCCCAGGAAGACGGCGATGCCGCCCATACGGGGGACCGGGTCCTTGTTGATGCGTCGCTTGCTGGGATAGTCGACGGCGTCGAGCCGGATGGCGATGCGCCTGGCGAGGGGGGTGCATGCGCACGACACGGCGAGGGCCGTGCCGAACAGGCATACGTAGGGCACCCACCAGTCCACCAAGGCCTTATCCCTCCAGGAGTCGGATCGGGCACGGGGTGCGACTGCACCGGGGCTGCGACCTCCCTATGATACCCGAAGCTCGGGCTGCGTCGGGGCCGGTCGCACATCGGCCACAAGGATGTGGGTCCTTCTCGTCTGGCGGGTTGACGATGGCCACCGTGCCCTCGGAGGGTAAGCTAGTCCTTAGTGCTTAGTCCTTGCATGCCATGGGCGGCTGGCCCAGCGGGTCAGGCTGCCATGTGAGAGGGAGGAACCATGCTTGATGTCGTGGTGGTGGGCGCTGGCATCTCCGGATGCGCGGTCGCTCGTGAGCTTGCGCGCTCGCAGCTCTCGGTCGAGGTCCTCGAGGCCGGTAACGACGTGGCCTTCGGGGCCTCGCGTACCAACAGCGGCATCGTCCACGGTGGGTTCGACCCCGAGCCTGGGACGGCCAAGGCGGCCTATAACGTGCGCGGCATGCGTCTCATCCCGCATCTCGCCACGGAGCTCGGCTTCAGATATCGCAACAACGGGTCGCTCGTCGTCGCCTTCGATGATGCAGGGCTTGCCACCGTGGACGACCTCGTGGCGCGCGGGCGTCGCAACGGCGTGTACGACGTCTCCGCCATCGGCGCTGCCGAGCTCCGCGAGCTCGAGCCTAACGTGAATCCCGCCGCGCGAGGTGCGCTCCTCTGCGGTTGCTCGGGCATCTGTGACCCCTTCGGGATGTGCGTCGCCTTTGCCGAGAATGCCGTCACCAACGGCGTGCGCTTCCGGTTCGACGCGCCCGTGGCAAGCGTCGCGCGTCGTGCGGGCACGAGCGCCACTGCCGGGTGGGACGTCACCCTCGAGGGGGGCGAGGTCATCTCGGCGCGTGCGGTCGTGAACGCTGCGGGGGTCTTCGCCTGCGACCTCCATAACCAGGTCTCGGCGGACAAGCTCGAGAGCCGCCCGCGTGCGGGCGAATACGTGCTCCTCAGCCGCGACTCGGGGACGACCTTCTCGCACACGATGTTCAGGACGCCCGGGCCGGCCGGCAAGGGCGTGCTCGTGAGCCCTACGATCGAGGGCAACCTCATCGTCGGCCCCGACGCGGTCGACCGCACCGACCCCCGCGACACCTCGACCAACCCCGATGGGCTTGCCTGGGTCCGCGAGCAGGCGAGCGACCTCTGGCCTGGCTTCAACGGCCGCGACGTCATCGTGAACTTCTGCGGTGTGCGTCCGAGCGGGGCCGACGGTGACTTCGTCATCGGCGAGCCGGCGGACGCGCCGGGGTTCTTCGACATGGCCGCCATAGACTCGCCGGGGCTCACCTCGGCACCTGCCATCGCGCGCGAGGTCGCAAGTGCCGTGGCCGACCTGCTGCATGCGAAGCCCAATGCCTCCTTCGACGGCCATAGGGACCAGCCACTCCGCTTCATCGAGATGAGCGAGCAGGAGCGTGCTCGCGCCATCAAGGCCGACCCCCGCTTCGGCCACATCGTGTGCCGTTGCGAGCAGGTCAGCGAGGCCGAGGTCCTCGCGGCCATACATGCCCCTATCCCCGCGACCACGATCGTCGGCATAAAGCGCAGGTGCAGGGCTGGTACGGGCAAGTGCCAAGGCGGTTTCTGCGAGCCTCTCGTGGCCGAGCTCGTGAGCCGGGAGTGTGGCATTCCTCTAACTCAAGTTCAACTTGAGGGTGAGGGTTCGCAGATTGCACCATATGCGAGAGGGGAGGTGCGCCCATGAGCGCCACACAGGGAGCGAGCGCATCCGCACAGGTACGAGATCGCAAGGCGTCCGAGGTGGACGTGCTCGTGATAGGTGGAGGGGCCGCCGGCACCGCGGCCGCGGCCGCTGCTGCGGCAGCGGGGTCCGACGTCCTTCTCGTCGAACGCGAGGGTCACCTCGGCGGCATCCTCGAACAGTGCATCCACAACGGCTTCGGGCTCCATCGCTTCGGAGAGGAGCTCACCGGGCCCGAGTACGCCGCCCGTGACGTCGACAGGGTCATGGCGTCCGAGCGCGTGCAGGTCCTTCTCGACACGTCCGTGCTCGCGGTGACGCCGCAGAGGCGGCTGGGCGTGCGGCTCTGCGACGTCACGCTGGTAGGTCCTGACATCGGGCAGGTGCACGTGCGGGCCCGCTCGGTGGTCTTCGCGTGCGGTTGTCGCGAGCGCTCTCGTGGGGCCATCAACATCGCCGGCACCAGGCCTGCGGGCGTCTTCACGGCAGGTGCGGCCCAGCGGCTCAGCAACTGCGACGGGGTGCTCGTGGGCAAGCGCGTGGTCATCCTCGGGTCGGGCGACATCGGCCTCATCATGGCGCGCCGCATGACCTGGTCGGGCGCCAAGGTCCTCATGGTGTGCGAGCTTGCGGCCGAGCCGGGGGGCCTGAGGCGCAACATCGCCCAGTGCCTGGATGACTATGACATCCCGCTGCACCTCTCCACCACGGTGACGCGTGTCTTCGGTCACGACCGGCTCAGTGCCGTCGAGCTCGCTGACGTCGACCCGACGACGATGCAGCTCGTGCCGGGCACCAGGCGCCGTGTCGAGTGCGACTGCCTGCTGCTCTCGGTGGGGCTCATCCCCGAGAATGCCATCGCCGACGCCGCCGGCTGCCAGATCGACCGTGCCACGAGCGGTCCGTGCGTGGACGAGCATCTCGAGACGACCTGCCCGGGCGTCTTCGTGTGTGGCAACGAGCTTCACGTCCATGACCTCGTGGACTTCGTCTCGGAGGAGGGCGAGGCCGCGGGCAATGCGGCCGCGGCCTATGCCGCCCGCATCCGAGACGAGCAGGCCGTGGCTGCTGCCACACCGGCCTCGGGTACGCGTGACCTCGAGGCTGCAGCGGAGGTCGAGCCTTCCGGTATCTCCGTACTGCGTGACGAGAACGTTGGCTCGATAACCCCGCAGCGTATCGTCTCGACGGATGATGCCGTGACGCTGAGGCTCAGGGTGAGGAGTAGGGTCAGGGGGGCCGCCATCGAGGTCCGTAGCGGCGGGCATCTCGTGAAGCGGGTCCCGAGGCGGGTGGTCGTGCCGTCCGAGATGCAGACGGTGCGCCTCTCTGCCAAGGACCTCGCGGGCGTGTCCGGCTCGCTCGAGGTGAGCTGCATCTCGGTGCCGGGTGCCGATCGTGCGCCCGCTGCTGGTGCGACTGCACGACCGCCTGTGAAGAAGGCGGCGCCCGCACATGAGGACGGCCTCGACGAGAAGGAGGGTGGCACCCTTGACTGACGAGAAGAACACCACCGCAGAGGCCGATGTGGCCGATGCTATCCCAGATGTCGCAGATGGCCAGGCCGAGACCAGGGAGTTCACCTGCGTGCAGTGCCCCATGGGTTGCCCGCTCACGGTGACGCTCGTCGATGGCAAGGTCACGGGCGTGACGGGCAACACGTGCCCTCGCGGCAAGGCCTATGGCGAGCATGAGGCCGTGGCACCCGAGCGTACGGTGACGTCGCTGGTGGGTGCCGAGGGCAGCACGAGGCCGGTGAGCGTGAAGACGTCGGCACCCGTGCCCAAGGGCCGCATCGGTGACGTCCTCACGGCCATCGAGCACACGGTGGCGCCTGCCAAGGTGGCCATCGGTGACGTGGTGATTACCGACGTCGCCGGTACGGGCGTCGACGTGGTGGTCACGCGTGCGAGCGACTGGGCCGGCGGAGGCCTGTAGATCCGGGGCCTCGGCCCCGGCCCTGCTCACGGGTCACTGTCGCCAGGCAACGTGCCCGCCCGCCTGCGTTGCCTGCCCCGGGTGACCCTGGCACCGGCCTCGGCCCCGCTCGCGGGTCACTGTCGCCAGGCAACGTGCCCGCCCGCCTGCGTTGCCTGCCCCGGGTGACCCTGGCCCCGGCCTCGGTCCCGCTCGCGGGTCACTGTCGCCAGGCAACGTGTCCGCCCGCCTGCGTTGCCTGCCCCGGGTGACCCTGGCTACAGGGCGTGAGGTTCTGATGTTCTTCTCGTCGCGCACTTTAGGGTGCTGCTCCCGTTCTTGAGGCTTCCACCAGGCCTCCTGACACACCTTGTCATCTTTTTGACAGTCCGGTATGACTCCCTGTTGGTTTTCGCTGTCACACTCTGCCTTCATCAACCACCGGGGAGGCGGACGAAGATGAACGCAGACAAGGAGCTCGCACGGCTGTTGCACGAGGCGTGGGGAGAAGAGCGCCTCGCCGTGGCCATGGACAGACGTCTCGGTCGTGCGGTCAGACGACGCGTCTCGCAAGGTCGCCTCGTGATGCCGCTCAGGGGCCTGTTCTATGCGCGCGCGGATTGGGAGCGACTCGGAAGCGTCGAGCGTACGCTGTTCCTTGCTCGCGCGTTCCACGTGGCCTACGGCCCTTCGATGTTCTGCGATGTCACCGCTGCGACTGCGTATGGCATCGAAGTCACGTACAGGCTCCTGGGGGATCTCCATGTGTGCATGAGCAGGACGTCGACCAGGAGCAATCGATGCGGTGTCAGGTTCCATTGCGTGGATGGTGACGACCCATGCGACGTCGACAAGGGCCTTCGCGTGACCTCGCCCGCGCGCACCGTCGTGGACTGCGCGCGCCGCTTGGGGATCCCAGAAGGCGTGGTCATCGCGGACTCGGCCTTGCATAAGGGGATCGTGACACGCGATGAGCTCGACCTTCAGCTGATGAGGATGAGGCGATCCACGGGGATTGGGAATGCCCGCGAGGTCGTCCGACTCTCGAATGGCCTCGCCGAGAGCGGGGGAGAGACGCTCGCCCGGCTTCTCTTCGAGCGGCTTGGGTATGCAGCTCCTGAGCTTCAGGTCGTGGTGACCAGTCCCATGAACGGCGAGACCTATCGGGTGGACTTCTGCTGGACCCTGCCGGACGGCTCGCTGGTACTTGGCGAGCTCGACGGGCATGAGAAGCACGTCAACCCCGACATGACCCATGGGGAGACGCCCGTCGAGGTACTTGAGCGGGAACGTCTGCGCGAGTCGTACCTTACGGCGACGGGTGCACGCGTCATGCGCTTCTCGTATGCGGACCTTCTCGATGAGCGGCATATGAGGACCCTGCTCGATGCGTTCGAGATACCGAGAAGAACGGATTCCTAGCGTCTCGCACCGCAGGATGGGATGGCTTGCATGGCCGTCCGGTGGTCCCGGCCCCACTCGCGGGTCGCTGTCGCCAGGCAACGTGTCTGCCAGCCTGCGTTGCCTGCCCCGGGTGACCCTGGTACCGACCTCGGCCTCGCTCGCGGGTCACTGTCGCCAGGCAACGTGCCTGCCCGCCTGCGTTGCCTGCCCCGGGTGACCCTGGTACCGGCCCCAGCCTGCCGGGCTATCCCCTCTGCCAGCAGGTCCATCCCTTCCATGTTCCCGCTTGGGAGAGGCAAGTCAAGACTGGTTTTGCCAAACGGCGTACGTATAGTTGAGGTGCGGCCCTCGTGGTACAAACTGGGTGAACCGACAAGTATTACTAGGGAGTCCAGATCTCGCACCTAGTACAGGTATCCTCCGTTGCTGAGGAAGCTGGAACGGCCGAGGAGGACACCCACCTTATGAAGGTGGGTTCATTATCGTCTCCACGGGGGCCGCACCGTTCATCGTTGACTTTTTGCGGCCGTCCTGTAAGAATAGCGGCTGCACTAACGCACCTGGGGATGTAGCTCAGCTGGGAGAGCGCGGCGTTCGCAACGCCGAGGCCGAGGGTTCGAACCCCTTCATCTCCACCAGGGAACCTATAGGTCCGGATGCCTCGGCGTCCGGACCTTTTTCTGTGGCCGACGTCGGGCGTCCATCGGACGTCTGCAAGACGGGATCCGGGCGTCCACCATGTAGCCTTCAGGTGGTCGCCAGGAGGGGCCGCACGGGGCGATTTCTTGTATATGCATCGCATCAAAGGAGCCATCACCATGGTTGAACAGAAATGCAACAACCATCATGACAATATATCCCCAGATCCGCTCGCTCCCGGGATCGTCCCGGCGGTCCCTCGTGGCCCGCGCCCCGACGCGTCCTCGCCTGCCTCCGTCGTGGCCCCGTCCGCACTCGATGCCTGCCGGTTGTGCCCCCGTCGCTGCGGTGCGGCCCGCACCTCGGGCGCGCGGGGGGTCTGCGGCGCGACCTCGACCCTGCGTGTGGCCCGTGCCGCCCTGCACTTCTGGGAGGAGCCTCCCATCTCGGGCGATGCTGGATCGGGCGCCGTGTTCTTCTCGGGCTGCCCCTTGCGTTGCGTCTTCTGCCAGAACCATGACATCTCGTCGGGCGGGTTCGGCCTCGACGTGAGCGTCTCGCGCCTCGCGGCCATCATGCTCGAGCTCGAGGACCAGGGCGCGCTCAACATCAACCTCGTCACACCGCTGCACTATGCGCCGCAGGTCCGCAAGGCCGTGCTCGCCGCGCGCGACGCGGGCCTCGACCTGCCCATAGTCTGCAACACCTCGGGCTATGAGTTGCCCGAGGTCATCCATGCCATGGCCGACGTCGTCGACGTCTGGCTCACCGACTTCAAGTATGCCGACGCGGCCCTCGCCGCACGCCTCTCGGCGGCGCCCGACTATCTGGGCGTGGCGTCCGCGGCCCTCGCGGCCATGTGCTCCTGCGTGGACGAGGCCGGTGGCCGTGCGCTCGACGAGGACGGCCGCATGCTCCGTGGCGTCATCGTGCGTCACCTCGTGCTCCCGGGTCAGGCCGACGACTCGTGCGCCGTGCTCGACCGGGTCTGGGAACTCACGGACGGCGCTGTCGACCTGTCCGTGATGAACCAGTACACCCCCAACGACGACTGTCGTGCGGCGCATGGAGACCTTGCGCGCGCCGTGACGGACGCCGAGTACGAGCGCGTGCTCACCTATGCCGACGACCTGGGGTTCGAGCACGTCTGGTGGCAGCAGGGCGGCACCGTGTCAGAGAGCTTCGTGCCCGAGTTCGACGCGACGGGCGTGGCCGGCCCTGACCTGGGCACCCGCTAGGCAGGTCCCATGCGCCATGGCGTCGGGGCCGTGCCTCCCCGGCCCGTCGAGAAGGCACGACCTGGGCTGGGGGAGGGATGTGCTTCTCGCCTGGTATGGCTTGCGTGGGGCAGGCTGGGTATCATCAATGGCGACATCGACTGATGGGCGGCGCCGCGCCGCCCCGCGAGGAGACGAGACATGGCAGACGAACCTCAGCAGGATGGGTCGCTCACGCCCGAGGAGCGCAGCGAGCTCGAGAACCTCCGTGCCGAGAAGGCCGCGCGCGAGCAGCAGGCGGCTGACGCCGCGGCCCGTGCCGAGCTCGAGCACCTTCGCGCCGAGAAGGCCCGTGACTCCGAGCAGACGGAGCGCGACGAGCGGTCGATGGAGCGCCAGCAGAAGGCGGCCCGTGCGATGGAGCCCGACGACGACCTGCGTATGCCCCTGGCCCAGAAGGTCGTCCTGGCCGTGGCATTCGTGATCCTGGCCGCGGGCATCTACTACATCATCACCAAGTAACCCCTCGATCCTGGCCCCGTGGGTCACTGTCGCCAGGCAACGCCCGTCCCGACCCACGTTGCCTGCCCAGGGTGACCCTGGTAGGCCCCCGGCACGGCCCTGTGGGTCACTGTCGCCAGGCAACGCCCATCCCGACCCACGTTGCCTGCCCAGGGTGACCCTGGCACGGCTGGCCCCGCTGGCCGCATGCCACCCTCGGTCCATGCGTCGCACCTGGTAACGTGCTAACCTTAGCCAGATTGTGCAGCTGGCCACCACACGCACCTACGAGAGGGCGCCACACATGTCTCTCACCGATCGCACCATCCCCACAGATGTCGCGCTCAACACCGACCTCTACGAGCTCACCATGGCCCAGGGCTTCTGGGAGTCCGGCCTCGTCGACACCCAGGCCTGCTTCAACGTCTTCTTCCGCGAGAACCCCTTCGGTGGCGGCTATGCCGTGGCAGCCGGCACCGGCCAGATCGCCGACCTCGTCGAGAACTTCACGTTCGACGCCGACGCCATCACCTACCTTGCCTCCCTCGAGGCCCCCGGTGGCGGCGCCATGTTCAAGCAGGGATTCCTTGACTACCTGTCTGCCTTCCGTGCCGACCTGGACGTGTGGGCCGTGCCCGAGGGCGACGTCGTCTTCCCCCGCGAGCCGCTCGTCCGCGTCACCGGTCCGGCCATCGCCTGCCAGCTCGTCGAGACGGCCCTGCTCAACCTCGTGAACTTCCAGACGCTCGTCGCCACCAAGACCGCCCGGGTGGTCCAGGCGGCCGAGGGCCACATGGTGTCCGACTTCGGCCTGCGTCGTGCCCAGGGCCCGGATGGCGGCCTCGCCGTCGCGCGCGCCTCCTATATCGGCGGTGCCACGTCCACCTCGAACTGCCTCGCCGGCAAGATCTACGGCATCCCGGTCTTCGGCACGCATGCCCACTCCTGGGTCATGGCGTTCCCCACCGAGCTCGAGGCCTTCCGTGCCTTCGCCAAGTCGAGCCCCAAGAACTGCGTCCTTCTCGTCGACACGTACGACGTGCGCCGAGGCCTTGCCAACGCCATCACGGTGGCCCACGAGATGGAGGCTGCCGGCGAGCGCCTCGCGGCCATTCGCATCGACTCGGGCGACCTCGCCAAGCTCTCGAAGCTCGCCCGCAGGATGTTCGACGACGCCGGCCTGCCCTACGTGAAGGTCTCGGTCTCGAACGACCTCGACGAGTACACCATCCAGTCGCTCTTCGCCCAAGGTGCGCCCATCGACTCGTTCGGCGTGGGCACCAAGCTCGCGACGTGCGACCCACAGCCCTCGCTCGGCGGCGTCTACAAGCTCTCGGCCACGCGTGCCGCTGGCGACACCGCATGGACGCCCGTGATCAAGCTCTCCGAGATGTCCTACAAGCGCACCATCCCCGGCGTGCAGCACGTGCTCCGCTACACCGACGAGGCCGGCTGCCCCGTGGGCGACCGCATCGTGGACGACTCCGTCGTCGAGAGGGGATCCACCACCGTGGTGGACGTCCTCGACCCGGTGGCCACGTATGACCTGGCAGGTGCCACCCCGCACGAGCTCATGGTGCAGGTCGTGGCCGCCGGTACCGGCACGCCGACCGGTCACGAGCCGCTCGACGACGCCAAGGCCCGCTGCCGCGACTCCCTCATGCATCTCGACCCTGCGGTGCGCCGCTTCCTGAACCCGCAGATCTACCCGGTGGGCATGGACGAGGGCCTGGCGCGCCTGCGCTCTGACCTTGCCCGAGAGGAACGTGCCAGCTCCGGACGTCCCATGCACGCGTAGCGCCCGTCCCGCCGCGACCCGCTCGCACCCTGCGCGAACGCAGCGCTCCGGTGAGCCTTCCAACCTTACCAAGCCCGATCAACGCCCCGCTTCACCCGAAAGGAAACCCCATGTCCCAGACCATCGAGAACCTCGTCCGTCAGGCCGTCGCCGCCGCCCAGTCGGCAGGGGACCTCCCGGCCTTCGAGGTGACCGACTGCGGTGTCGAGCGCCCTGCCGACACGAGCCATGGCGAGTGGACCTCGACGGTGGCCCTGCGCTCGGCAAAGCTGGCCCACATGGCACCCCATGCCATCGCGGAGGCCGTCTGTGCCCATATGCCTGCCGACCCGGCCATCGACGCGGTCGAGGTGGCGGGTCCTGGCTTCGTGAACTTCCACCTGTCACATGCCGCCACCAACGAGGTCTTCGCCACGGTGCGTGAGCAGGGGATGGACTTCGGCCGCTCCGACGTGGGCCATGGCCAGAAGGTCCAGGTCGAGTTCGTCTCGGCCAACCCGGTGGGTCCCATGCACGTGGGCCACGGGCGCTGGGCGGCCTTGGGTGACTCGCTCGCCCGCGTGATGGAACATGCCAACTACGACGTCGAGCGTGAGTACTACGTCAACGACCATGGCAGCCAGATGGACGTCTTCGGCTCGTCGGTGGGCATGCGCTACCTGCAGCTCGCCCGCCTCATGGCAGACGGGGCCGACCTCGACCACGCGCGCGATGCCCTGGCCGCCGACCGCGAGGCCTACGTGGCCGACGAGGAGGACCTGGCGCCCCAGACCCACCCGCTCATGGACGACTTCATGGCCGAGCTGGGTGGCAACTCCTATGGCGGCACCTACATCATCGACCTCGCCCGCGACTTCATGGCAAGCGACGGCACCCGCTGGGTCGACGTCCCGTCCGAGGAGCGCACGGCCGAGTTCCGCGAGCGCGGCTACCGTGCCATGCTCGCCGACATCAAGGCCACCTGCCACGACGTGCGCTGCGACTTCGACGTGTGGTTCTCGGAGCGCAGCCTCTACCAGAAGGACGACTCCGGCACCAGCCCCGTCGAGCGGGCCTTCGCCAAGCTCGACGCCGAGGGCTACCTCTACAAGAAGGACGGCGCGCTGTGGTTCCGCTCCACGGACTTCGGCGACGACAAGGACCGCGTGCTCGTGAAGGAGAACGGCGACTACACCTACTTCGCGAGCGACGTCGCCTACCACTGGAACAAGTTCCAGCGCGTGGACCACGTGATCGACGTCTGGGGTGCCGACCACCATGGCTATGTGGCCCGCGTCGCGGCCGTCTGCGCGGCCCTCGGTTGCGATGGCGAGTTCGAGGTCCTGCTCGGCCAGCTCGTGAACCTGCTGCGCAACGGCGAGCCGGTGCGCATGTCCAAGCGCAAGGGGACCATGGTGACCTTCCGCGAGCTCATCGACGAGGTGGGTGCTGACGCGGTCCGTTACACGCTCATCTCGAAGTCCGCCAACCAGACGATCGACTTCGACATCGAGGCCGTCAAGCAGGCCTCGAGCGCCAACCCCGTCTACTACGTGCAGTATGCCCATGCCCGCATCTGCTCGATCCTGCGGCGTGCTGCCGGCGTCACGGCCGACGAGGCTGACGATCTGGGCATGGACGAGGTCGCGCACCGCGCTGTCGGCACGGACGTGGACCTGGCCCTGCTCGCGCACCCCACCGAGGCCAACCTGGCGCGCAAGCTCTCGGAGTTCCCCGAGCTCGTCTCGGCCTGCGCCCGTGACCGCGCCCCCTTCAGGCTCACGCACTATGCCGAGGAGCTTGCCAGCGACTTCCATGGCTTCTATACCGAGTGCCAGGTGCTTCCCAGCGAGGGCCGTCCGGTCGAGAGGAACGTCTCGCAGGCGCGCCTCGCGGCATGCGATGCCGTGCGCATCACGCTCGCCCTCACGCTCTCGCTCATCGGTGTCTCCGCCCCGACCCAGATGTGAGGTCCTCCCTCCGCGTGGCCTCGTCCGCGCGGAGGGGAGCGATGGGCCGGCGATGATATGAGTGGTGATTCTCGCATGCATTTAGAAGGCTTTTAGTGTACCTTCTCCTGTGTATGTTTTACTCGGGTCCGTGCCATCATCGGTTCAATCGAGCAACCAAGCCGCTCCTCTCTGTACGCTCGGGGTATCGGTGGGCGAATCGGGCTTTGCGGGGATGCACATGGCCTGCCGCCCCAAGCCATCTCTCCTCGCGCCGAGGGACGGAATTGAAGAGAGCGTTGAAGTATGTGGAGGCAATATGAATCTTAAGGAGTACCTTTCGGTACGTCGTGCATATAACAAGGTCCGTCAGGCGGCGCCGTCGGCGACCCGTCTGACGTTCGAGGAGATGGCGATCCTCTGCCACCTCGATGACCAGGATGCTCCCGTCTGCACCTCAGACATCGCGACCTACCAGTCGGTCCTTCGTCCCACGATGACACATCGCACCAACCACCTGGCCTCCCTCGGCCTCATCAGTCGTGAGGCCGGCACCGAGGACCGGCGCAACGTCTGCTGCTCCATCTCGGCCAAGGGCCGCAAGGCCATGCTCGAGAACCTGGGCGCCACCTGCGACCAGATCCCCCTGGGCCAGCCGCTCTGCCGCGCTGGTGCCGACCGCATGGTCAGGTACTTCGATGCCATGGGTGAGGTGTTCTGTGACGCCGGCGAGCTCATTCTCATCGCCGTCGACTCCTCGGTCGAGCGCGCGTGCACCATCACCGAGCTCCTGAAGGAGCTTGGGCTACTCCAGCCCACGATCTCCATGTCCGTCCATGCCCTCGAGGCGCGCGGCCTGGTGTGCCGCGAGGTCTACAGCGAGACGTCACGTCGGTCGCTCGTGAAGCTCACCGACGAGGGCACGCGTGTCGCGCGGGACTTCGAGGATGAGATCCTTGCCGTGATCGTCCGCCGTCCGCGCGGGACGAGCGAGGTCCAGCGATAGGGCCCCTCGGCCATCCGCCCGCCACACATCTCACCGACCTCACTGCTCCCCGTGCCCTGGTGCGGGGAGCAGTGCTATAGTTACGTGGTCGCCCGGCACATGAGCTCGGGCATAATTCGTGTGATACCTTCACATCCCGCAGATTCCCTCCTATGGGGCCCTATGCCTCAGGAGACTCATGTGAGCGGGCCAATCAGGAGGAACAAGACATGCCAGACAAGACCGACGCAGACGCGTCTGCCGTATCTGCCGAACCCAAGCCCCGCGCACCTCGCAAACGTGCCACGACCACCAGGGCCGCCACCAAGGCCACCCCTGCAAAGTCCGCGGCCAAGAAGGCATCCGTCTCGTCCGAGGACGCGGCTCCTGTCGCAAAGCGTGCGCCTCGCAAGCGGGCCACGGCCGCGAAGGCGGCGTCCGATGCCGACGCAGGCACGCCTGTGACCAAGAGGAAGCCTGCCACGAGGACCAAGGCCGCGTCCGCCACGGCCGAGAAGCCCACGGCAGCGAAGAGGCCTGCTCCCAAGAAGGACCCTGCCGCCGTTGCCGAGTCCGTGCCAGACCAGCCCGTCGCCCCCAAGCGCCGTCCGGGACGTCCCCGCAAGCATCCGCTGCCCGAGCCCGACGCCATGACCAAGGCCACGCAGGAGGCTACGCACGCCACGGCCCAGCCACTGCTCGCACCGAGCGCCACCCTGGCCGAGGCTGACTCGCGTCACACCAGGCATCCGGGTGATCAGGGCCAACAGAACCAGAACAACCAGAACAACCAGAACAACCAGAACAACCAGAACAACCAGAACAACCAGAACAACCAGAACAACCAGAACAACCAGAACAACCAGAACAACCAGAACAACCAGGGTCGCAGGTATCGCAACCACCAGGGCAACAACCAGGGTGGCAACGGCTACAACAACTCCAACCAGGGTCGTAACAACAACGGCTACAACAACGGTGGCAACCAGAACAACAACCACCGCAACAACGGCTATAACAACCAGAACAACAACCAGGGCAACGGACGCCGTCACAACCGTCACAACAACAACCAGAACCAGCCCGCCGCCCCGTCGCTCGCGCGCGAGGAGCTCGAGGCCATGAAGGTGGCCGAGCTTCGCTCCAAGGCTGCCGAGCTCAACGTCCCCTACGTCGGCGTGAAGAAGGCCCCTCTCGTCGAGGCGGTCTATGAGGCCGCCGCGAAGGCCGAGGGCTTCCGCACGGTCCATGGCATCCTCGAGATCGTGAACGATGGCTACGGCTTCGTGCGCACCGGCAACTACATGGCCGGCGACGACGACGCCTTCGTGCCCCAGCAGATGATCAAGCAGCTGGGCCTGCGTGCTGGCGACGACGTCGAGGGCACGGTCCGACCCAGCCGTCCCAACGACAAGTACCCCGCGGTCTCGAAGGTCACGGCCGTCGAGGGGGAGGCACCCGACAACCTCAAGGGCCGTCCGCGCTTCCGTGACCTCACGCCTGTCTATCCGGACGAGTGTCTCGTGATGGAGCATGGCAAGGAGTCCATCACCGGCCGTGCCATCGACCTGGTCTCACCCATCGGCAAGGGCCAGCGTGGCTTGATCGTGAGCCCGCCCAAGGCCGGCAAGACCACCGTGCTCAAGAAGGTCTGCGAGTCCATCGCGGCCAACAATCCCGAGGTGCATCTCATCTGCCTCCTGGTGGACGAGCGCCCCGAGGAGGTCACCGACATGCAGCGCTCCATCCATGGCGACGTGGTGGCCTCCACGTTCGACATGCCTGCCGAGAACCACACGGCGGTCTCGGAGCTCGTGATCGAGCGCGCGAAGCGCCTGGTCGAGAAGGGCCAGGACGTGGTCGTGGTCCTCGACTCCATCACGCGTCTGGCGCGTGCCTACAACCTGGCACAGCCCGCGAGCGGCCGTATCCTCTCGGGCGGCGTCGACGCCTCGGCGCTCTATCCGCCCAAGCGCTTCCTGGGCGCGGCCCGCAACATCGAGAACGGCGGCTCGCTCACCATCCTCGCCAGCGCCCTGGTCGACACTGGCTCAAAGATGGACGAGGTCATCTTCGAGGAGTTCAAGGGCACCGGCAACATGGAGCTCAAGCTCGACCGCGACCTGGCCGACAAGCGCATCTTCCCGGCCATCGACCCGGTGGCCTCGGGCACCCGCAACGAGGAGCTGCTCCTCGACCCGGCGCTGCGCCCGTTCATCTGGGGCATCCGTCGCGTGCTCGCCAACATGAACAACACCGAGCGCGCGGAGGCGTCGCTCATCAAGGGGCTGCGCCAGACCAAGTCCAACGAGGAGTTCCTCATCAGGTCTGCCAAGAAGGCCCAGCAGACGGACTATCCGGACGCCGTCTAAGCGCCGCACCGGCCACGAACGTCAATGAGGAGGGGCGCGGCGGGATGTCTCCCGTCGCGCCCCTCTGCCGTCTCCGGTCGGGTTGCTATGTACGTCCCTAGCTGATGCGTTGCGTGACCCAGTTGCCCACGAAGCGCTGGGTGTCCATGACCATGCGGGTGGGCAGCACCTTGGCGGCCAGGTTCACGAGCTTCATGTCGACCGAGGGGATGCAGGTGTCGAAGCCCAGGACGGCGGCGTGGATGGCCTTCTCGACCACGCGCTGGGGGCTCTCGAAGCCGATCCAGGTCATGTGCGAGAGCGCGTCGGCATCGCCGGGGCGGTCGAGGAACTCGGTGTTCATGAACTTGGGGCAGACGGCCGTGACGTGGATGCCGGCGTCTCCCAGCTCCATGTCGAGCGAGCGGGACAGGTCCAGCACGAAGCGCTTGGAGGCCGAGTAGACGGCGAGTCCCGGCTGGGGCACGAGGGCGGCCACGGAGGCCATGTTGATGATGCGGCTGCCGGCGTGCATGTGGAGCAGGCATCGGTAGCACATCTCCACCACGGCCAGACAGTTGAGCTTGACCATGCCGGCGTTGCCCTTGGCGCCGATGGTGCCGAGGTCCCCGAACTTGCCGAAGCCGGCGGCGTTCACGAGCCATTGCACGTTGATCTCGTCGTCCTCGGCCAAGGCCTCGTCGATGACGTCGAAGGAGGCGCCGTCGGTGAGGTCGAGCGCGAAGGTGCGCACAGGGGTGGTGCACTCGGAGGCGAGGGCCTCCAGGCGGTCGGCACGGCGGGCGATGGCCCAGATCTCGTCGAGCGGACCTCCCGCGCGTGCGTCGAGCTGGCGGCAGAACTCACGGCCGATACCCGAGGAGGCCCCGGTCACGATGGCGATGTTTCTCATGTGCGCTCCAAACAGGCGAACTTGCGGCATGGGTGCCTTTGTCTATGGGTTCCTTCCCAAAAAGGGGACCGACTACCAGCACGCAGGAGGTTTCTTGGCGAGGAGGGGAGTGTTCCTATGGTTCTGTCAAGCGAGGATGACCGCGTCGGACCGGCTCCTCGCGGCATGACTGTCCGGCCCTCCCGCGGGAGGGCATGCGAACCAACCTTGGCACGCCGTGTGGCTATGCCCTGGGGACGTACGGCCTCACGTCCCGCATGACCGCGTAGATGACCTTCACCCGCTTCCTCGCGAGCGCCTTCACGGCGGCCTTGTAGGGCATTCCCCTGTCACGGCACCGCTCGTAGTACTCACGGAAGTAGCCGGAGCTCCTCGTGAGGCTCGAGCACGAGAACACCAGCAGGTTCTTGAGCTGCCTGTTGCCCTGCCTCGATGCGGCCACCGAGTCGAGCGACGTGCCCGACTGCCTGTTCCTAGGCGCAAGGCCGCAGTAGCTCGCGAGGTGGTCGTGGTCGGGGAAGTCCGCGATGTCGACCGTGAGCACGAGCTGCGCCGCCGTCCTGGGGCCGACTCCTGGCACGGTGAGCAGGCAGCGGTAGGTCTCGTCGTCGCCGACCTCGTCCTCTATCAGCGCCGCGAGCGCAGCCACCCCCTCCGTGTCCTCGCGTATCCTCCTCGCGAGCATGGGAATGATGGTGGCCTCGGCCGCGACTTGGGTCTCGGTCGGCCTCGTGGAGAGGGAGAGCGAGCCCCAGAGCCTCCCCGCCGCGTCTGC